>JAFXBC010000041.1 GCA_017516825.1 Clostridia bacterium
ATTTATACCACCGGTGCAAACTTCTTCCAGAAGGATCTGCGCCCGGAGATCGAGCGTGTGAAGAAGCACGTGGACCTGGCCTCTAAGCTGGGGATCAAGCTGATGAGACACGACATTGCCTACGGGTTCTACCCCGGCTACGAGGGCGTACAGACCTACGAGGCGGTGATCGAGGTTGCCGCTCCCGCTATCCGCGAGGTGGCGGAATACGCCGCTTCCAAGGGGGTCACCACCTGCTCCGAGAATCACGGCAGACTGATGCAGGATTCCGACAGAATGCTGGCTATGTTCGCCGCCGTGGATCACCCCAACTACCGTTATCTCTGCGATATCGGCAACTTCGGCGGTGTGGACGAGAACTGTGCCATTGCCGTTTCCAAGCTCCTTCCTTTGGTGAGCCACGTTCACGTGAAGGACGCCTTCTGGAGAGACGGTATGTATCCCAACCCCGGCAGAGGCTGGGGACGTACCCGTGCGGGGAACTACCGCCGTGCCACCATTCTGGGTCACGGTGACGTGCCTGTGAAGCAGTGCATTCAGGCCATTCACGATTCCGGGTATCGGGGCTATTATTCTTTGGAGTTCGAGGGCATTGAGGACAACCTCATGGCCATTGAGATCAGCATGGAGAACCTGCACCGTATGCTGAAGGAGATCGAGGGATGACCACCCTTCTGCACGGGGGCAAGATCCTCACGGAGAAGGTAGGACTGATCCGGGGGGATCTGATGATCCGCGACGGAAAGATCGCCGCCATCGGCGAGAACCTGCCCTCCGAGGGAGAGATCCTGGATATTACGGGACTGACGGTGGCGCCCGGCCTGATCGACACCCACAACCACGGGTGTATGGGGACGGAGTTCGCTTCCGAGGACGAGCAGTTTGACAAGGGCTTGCAATATTTGGCGGGGCGGGGTATCACCACGGTGGTGCCCACCCTCCGCTGTCTGCCCCACGAGAGAATGCTTTTGGCCATCGAGAACGTAAAACGTGAGATGGCACGCAAACCCCCGGGGGCAAAGATCGGCGGCATCAATATGGAAGGGCCCTTCCTTTCCCCCAACCGCATCGGTTCTATGCGCCCGGAGAATCTGGCAAAGCCGGAGAAAAAGGCTTTGCTGGAATACCTGGCGGCCTGCGAGGGTGCATTACGTTCCATCACCATGGCGCCGGAGGTAGCGGGTGTTTTGGAGCTGGTGGAGGAGGTGCTTTTTGCGGGTGTCAATCCTTCCATCGGGCACACCAACGCTACCTTCGAAGAAGCGAAAGCCATGGCGGATGCGGGGGCTACTCTGGTGACCCATTTGTTCAACGCCATGAGCGGCTTTACCCACCGTGCCCCCGGTGTGGTGGGCGAGGCCTTGACGGACGACAGGCTGACCTGTGAACTGATCTGCGATTACGTTCACAACACCCCTGCGGCGGTGGATCTTGCCATTCGCAGTAAGGGTATAGACAAGATCGTGATGATCAGTGATACGGGACGGATGTCCGGGCTTGGGGACGGCGAATACATCATCGAGGGTCACAAGCGGATCGTGAAGGACCACCTTTGCATGACTCCCGAGGGCGTGATCGCGGGGAGCGTGTGCGATCTGTTCTACGATTTCAAGAATCTGCTGAATCACGGGTATTCCCTTGCCGAGGTATCCCGCATGGCGTCCTTGAACCCCGCGAGGGTGATCGGTGTGGATCATCTCACGGGAAGCATTGCCGTAGGGAAAGCGGCAGACCTGATCCTGTTGGACGAGGAATACGACCTGAAGGGCGTTTTCGTAGACGGAAAACAGGTATGAATTGAGATACACAAAAGAAACCTGAGTGCCGAAAACTGTCGTTTTCGGAAAAGGGATCATAGCAGTGTGAGTATATTTAAAAAGCAGAGCTTACGGTTGATGCCGCGGCTCTGCTTTTTGCGTTACGGATGGATGTACACGGCGTTTGAGCCGAGGCTTTGGAAACGAAGCTGGGAGACGTCCTTGCGGTAGCCTACGGCGTTACCCGTTTGGGGGTCGGCGAAAAAGAAGAAGTCCTCGCTCTCCCCTATAAGCACGTAGCAATGCTCTCCCGACGGCCAGGTAAAGAGCGTTCCGTTTGGCAGATACCAGGCGTTGCCCGCCTTCACCTCCCGCATACCCGTAGTAGCCCAGATCAGAACGGGAGCTCCGTTTGCAACGTAGGTCTCGCAAAGCGCCTCCAGGGTGAGGCCTGTGATACACTCTGCGGTGAGGTGAAAGGGGGTGTTCTCCACGGCGGTTGCGATCACGGGGGCAAAGCAACCGTAGGCATAGGCGGAAAAGGGATCTCCCGCGAAGGATACGTTGGGATCGGGGCCGTAGTCCTTGCCGCCATAAGAATAGAAATCCGTACTGCAGGGCAAATAGTCTGCGGCGAAGGTCTCGGGAGAGATCTCCGCGCCGTAATACTGCAGAACCATGGTTGCCGCCACGGCTTCGCATCCCGTGGGCAACGCCGGATACTGACAGAGGAGGGGCACCTCCAAAAGCGGAACGTAGAGCGGCACCTCGGGAAGGGCGCTCTCATCGAGAACGCTGCTTTCTTCGGTGCTCACTTGGAACACAGGCGGCGGAGAAGAATGCAGAGCGCTTTCTCCGGATAACGGAAACGCACTGCAGCCGCAAAGGAGAAAAATGCAAAGAAGGAAAAGGAACGATCTCATAGTATGCACCTCGTGAATGGTTTGACACAAGGATACTATGGGGTTGTATCAAAACCTCGGGGTGATGTGTATCTATTTTGTATCTTCTTCCCGAACGCTGTTCTTATCTTCCGTCGAAGAATCCATCAAGTAGACGTTGCAATAGAATAGATGATCCCATTCCGTGGAGATCTCTTGGCTTTCCACGGAATACTGTGTCTCCGATAGACCCAGTTCCCCGCCGAAATACCGAGGGGCGGCAGTTTCTGCGGCAAGGGATAGCTCCTCGAAAGATAGAGAGGCGGAGGGGGTTACGGCGATATCCATATATGAAAAAGCGAACAGGGTTCCCGTTCGTTCCTCGTAGGTAAGGCTGACGGAAACGCTTCCCGCCCGCCCTTCAATGAAAACGAAATTCAACAGGACGGGGCGATCTTCCAGCCGGGTAAAAACCGCCACTTCCTCTGCGGTACCCTGCTTTAGCAGCTCTGTCAAGACGGGGAGGAAGGAAGCCTCCTCGCCGAAGAAAGTCTCCAGAACGGGAACAGCCGTGGAAAGCTTCTCGATACTCTCGCTCGGGGAAGCGCCCTGCATGACGTTCAATTCTCCCTTGTAATACAGCGTCATGACCTTCCGCGGTGTCAGGTCGACACCTCCTACGGGGGTGTAACGCCACGGGACGGTTTCCTCGGTGAGGGTATGAAGCTTTTGTATTTCCCACAGGCGGGGGAAAAGGATCACGGCGGCGGTGCAAACCAGCAGAAGGAGCGGCAGGAGGAGCTTTTTGCGTTTAGACATCATCTGCACCTCCCAGCTTCAAGGAAAAGGTCACCACGGTACCCTCTCCCGGACGACTTTGAAACTGCAGACGAGTGCCGTGGAGTGCGGCGATCTCCTTGGCAAGAGAAAGTCCCAGCCCCGCGCCTCCAAGCTTGCGGGAACGGGCTTTGTCCTCCCGATAGAAGGGCTCGGTGATATGCTTTAAGTGCTCCGGGGAAATGCCCTTGCCGTGGTCGGTGACAGAAAAGAGGTAGGTCTCTCCGTAAACTTGTCCCGTAATCTCCACCGTATCCCCGGGGCGGGATGCCTTGAAGCCGTTATCCGTCAGGTTATACAACAGAGAAAGAAGTAGTACGCCGTCTGCGACGACGGCGGCTTTCTCCAAAGAAACAGCAAGGTGCATTTTGTACTTTTTGGCGCTGTAGATCAAGGCGGTACGAAGCTGTTCTTCCAAGAAATCGGTTGCGATGGGCTCCGTTTCGATGGTGTCGTTTTGGTAAACGTAGAGCTCCAAAAGCTGCAAAGAAAGCTTCTCCAGGCGCTTGGCCTCGCGGCAGATGGCTTTGGAGGCTTCCTTTTGCTCTGCGGGAGACAGATCGTAGGAGGAAAGCATTTGGGAATAACCGATGATGGCGGTCATGGGTGTTTTCATTTCGTGGGTAAAGTCCCCTACGAAGCGATCTCTGTTCTCTTTCTCCTCGGTGAGCTCCCCGATCTTACGGCGAATAGCCTCCGACATGGTGTTAAAGCTTTCGGAAAGGCTCGCAATCTCGTAATCGGAGGTTTTGATACGGATCTTTCTGCCGTAATTTTCAGCGGAGATCTCCCCTGCCAGCTTGTTCAGGGTGTTCAGCGGAGCGGTGGTCTTTTTGGCAATCAGAAACAGTATAGCACCGCTGACGACGGCCACGGAGAATACCACGATCCCGTAGAGATCCCAAAACATTTGGCATTGGATCTGCAGGTCGGTGAAATCGGAGGAGAGGATCAGGCAATAGCGGTTTCCGTCGTTAGAAAGGAGGCACGAGATCTCCAGGAAAAGACGCTCTTCCTTCTGAACGTAGCGAGAAAACCCTTCTCCGTGGGACAGAGAACGGTATTCCGAGGACGTCTCCTCCGCAGAACAGGCCTTCACGGAGGAGACGGAGTCATCCAGAGAAGCTTCGATCTGCCGCAGCATAGCGGTACGTTTGGCTTCGGACAGCTTCCCGGGGGAGAGATCGGTAAGCGCCGTCCAGCTTTCCGCCACATAGGCCGCGGCGGTTTCCGTTTGTTGCACCCGGGCATCCCATAAGGCGTCGGTAACGCTTCGGATCACTACCATCCCGCAGATTCCGGAAGCAAGGAGGACGATGAGGTAGGCGGCGCAGAAAAACTTTACTGACAGTCTCATAACAGCTTCTCCGGAGAAAATTTGTAGCCGATCTTATAGATGCTCTCAATGGCGTCGCCCAAGCGCAGTTTCTTCTTCAAACGTTGGATATGGAGATCCACCGTGCGGGTATTGCCGTAATAGGGCTCCCGCCAGACCTGCTCGAAGATGGTCTCGCGGTAGAGGGCGATGCCTTGATTACGAACCAGAAACAGGAGCAGATCGTACTCCTTGGTAGGGAGGGAGACCTGTTCGCCGCCGTTATACACCGCGCGGGAAAGGGTGTCGATGCGGATCCTTCCCGCCTCCAGGAACCGTTCCGTTTTGTGGTAACGCCGCAGGACGGCTTCCACGCGGGCGAGAAGCTCCTCCAAGTCGAAAGGCTTGGTGATATAGTCCTCCGCGCCCAAGCGCAGGCCCTTCACTCTGTCCGGCACTGCGGCGCGGGCTGTCACGAAGATCACGGGGGTATCGAACTGACGGATATACTCCAACAGCTCGTAGCCGTCCATATCGGGGAGCATGATATCCAGCAGAACCAGGTCGTAGATGGTTTCTTCTATCCGTTTGGCAGCGGTGTAGCCATCCCTCGCGATGTCACAGCGGTATCCGTTTTTGCAAAGGCAAAGCTTGGTCATGCGGGCGATGGCGTCTTCGTCCTCCACGATCAGTATATGGTTCATGAGATCAACCCCTTTCAAAAGCATTATAGCGCGAAATTGTATCGTTTTTGTATCGGTAAGAAAAGCAGAGCTTGCACTTGGTGCCGCGGCTCTGCTTTTTTTCGGTTGTGAGGAAAACGCTTAACCCAAAGAGCTTAATTGAAGGATCGGTTTTCTTGGAGAGTATGAGAACCTTCTTTTTCCGAAAAGAAGGTTCTCATAAATGGCGTTTCTATCAATCGGGGATCTCCACCACGGCGAAGAGGGGGCGGTGGTCGGAGACGATCATCTGGGGGATGGTGGCGAACTCGGTCTTGATGGAGGGGGAGGTGAAGATATAGTCGATCTTCTCGTAGGGCTTGTCCGAGGGGAAGGACCAAGAGCCCTTGTGGGAGAAGACGTCCTCGGTATCCAGCATCCGCTCACGGATGGGGTTCAGCACGGGGTTGTCGGGGAGGACGTTGAAGTCCCCGGTCAAGATCACGGGGGTTTTGGCATTGTCGATGGCGGTACACACGGTGGCGGCGGCGTTCTCGGCTTCCACGTCGGTGAGACCGAAGTGGGTGACCAGCATGGTGAGCCCTGCGCCAAGCTCCAGCTCCGCTTTGGCCACGCAACGGGTCTCGTAGTAGCGGCCGTCTTCCTTGATCTCGGGATCGGGGATGAGCAGGATCTCCGTGGATTTGAAGGGGTGCTTGGACAGGATGGCGTTGCCGTAGGGGCCGTGGCCGCCGATGATCAAGGCGGGAGAGAAGAAGCAGTAATAGCCCAGCTTTTCCGCAAGGATCTTCGCCTGGGCGGTGTAGGCGGGGTTGGGTCCTTCTCCCCGAACCTCGTTAAGACCCACGATATCGGGATCAAAGCATCTGATGGTGTCGGCAAAGAGATCGAAATCGATGACCTCGGGGTTGCCTTGGAGGTAAGATTTGCAATGCTGGATGTTGAAGGTGAGGATACGAAGCTTCATGGAAATTCTCCTTTTATTTTATGAAAACAGATCGGCAAAGAAGCGGAAGACGGCAGGACTTTGATGATAGATACTGTCCCGCTCGTTGGCAAACAGCAGGAAGAAGGCTACCAGCGCGGTAAGGGCCAGGATGGCGAAGGCAAGCAGGAAGATGCGATAAGAGGAGCTGTCCGACAGGCGTTCGTTGGCTTTGCCCTGCAATTCCGCAAGCACCAGAAGCCCCAACAGGATCAGGGGGAACAGGATGTCCGACAGGTAACGGATATTCACGCCGCCCAGGCACAGGTTGGCGAAGGCCACTGCGAAGGGCAGCAGGAGGAGCAGCAGGTAGGTGGCTTTCTTCACCGGCTGTTTTTTGGTGGTGAGGGTTTGGCCACAGCCCATCCAGGCAAGGGGGAACATCAGAGCGCCCACGCTTCCCACGGAATAGAAGTAGGTGCCGTAGCTGTCCAGGGCCAGGTGGGCGGGACGGAGGTACGGGAACAGACCGTTGATCTGCGGGAACTGCAAGAAATAGTGGAAGAAGGTCTCTCCCAACAGGGCGAAGGAAAGCTTGTTGTAGGAAATATCGCTGAAGGTGAGCTGGTAGGTGGCGCCGAACTCGAAAGGAGAATCGAAGCGGACAGCATTATACCACAGCACGGGAATCACCGCCAAAAGCAAGGGGAGGAGGAAGGAGGCGGCGTCGATGAGTTTTTTGGAAATTGCTCTCCCCTTTTCTGCCAGCACGGCGAGAAAGGGCGGGATGAGGACGGCGGCGTACAGCACCACCGTGGGGCGGGAGGCCAGGGTGACGGCCAGGGTGATCCCCGACAGGGCGAACAGCACTCTCCGCCACAGGAAATGTTCACAGCACAAAGCGGCAAAGGCCAGGAAGGCCGTCAAGGCGCAGAAGGAGATGCCGCAAGCCACCGCCAGGTAATACATATCCGCACACAAGGCGATCATGGGCAGTAAAGAGCCCAAAAGCAGTACGGGGTAGCCGATGCACAGGATCAGCAGGGGGACGCGGAGCTTGAAATAGCGGATCATCTTCAGAAGCAATCCGAAGAAGGCTGCCGCGCCGATGATGCAGGTGAAAAGCACCGTCAGGGTGGCATTGGGAACGTAGCCCGTAAGGAAATACACCGGGAACATGAACAGCAAAACCGGGGCGATGCCGAAGTAGCAATAGAAATTACCGTCGTAGTAGGCTCTGTCCCAGGTGCCGTTGAAGATCCCGTGGCCGTTTTGGGTATAGACCTCCTTGCGCTGGGTATAGTCGTAGGGATTCTCCATGGATTCCAGGATGGAGGTATCGAAGTCCACGTCGATCTCCGTTTTGCCCTGCATCAGGGCATGGAAAAGCTGTTCGTAGGCGTTCAGATACCGGGTATCCTCGAAGGGGTATTTCTGCCCCCCTGCACCGAAGACACCGCAGAGGGAAAAGGCGATGATGCAAACCATCAAAACGGCGGTGAGGACGTTGGTGTGGTGAAAGTTGTTTCGGTCGTAAGTCACCTTCCAAAGGCGGAAGCGCCATACCAGCCACAGCCCCAGGATCAGAAGGAAGACCAGGCTCACCCGCAGGATGGAAAAGCGGGTAGGCGGGGTTTGGTTGAGAGATACGGCGGTGAGCAGAGCGCCTGCGCCGTCGTTTAAGGTGATGCGGAGGGCCTGCACCTTGCCGAAGGAGCGGATGCGGAAGTAGGCGGTCTCGTCGGTGTAGACGTCCAGATCCACGTAGGTGCGGTAAGCGTTTCGGTTGGCTTCGTCGGAGGTGGAGACGGTGACGTTCAATACCTGCAGGTCGACGCTTTCAAGGGTGACGGCGACGTTGATGATCTCCTCCCCCACATCAAGGAAGGTGACGGAAGCGCCGGATTGCAATTGGATCTCCCCTGCTTCGTTGCGGGTGGCCTTCCCCCGGAGGGAGGCTTGGTTCAGGTCAAGAGCGGTTTCCCTGAAGTCGGCGGTCTCAAAGCGAAGGCTATTGGAAACAAAATACTCCCCAAGGCACAGCAAAGCAAGCACTAAGGCGAAGGCCAAAACGTGCTTGATGGGTGCGGTCTTCAGTTTTTGAAAAATGGCTTTGAAGTGCATGGAAATCGGACTCCCGTTGGTTCTTTGCTTCATTATAACAGCCGAGGGAGGAAAAAGCAAGGGTTTCCCACCAAAAAGGCGGAAAACCCTTTGTGAACAGCATTATTCCCCGCAGATGGCCTCGTGGATGGCTTTGGCGGCAACCTTGCCTGCGCCCATGGCGGAGATCACGGTGGCGGCGCCTGTGACGGCGTCTCCTCCTGCGTAGACCTTGTCACGGGAGGTCTTGCCCGTGGTGTCCTCCACGATGATGCCGCCCCGGGAATTGACGTTCAAGCCCTCGGTGGTATCCTTGATCAGGGGGTTGGGAGAGGTGCCCACGGCGATGATCACCGTATCCACGTCCAGGATGAACTCGCTGTTCGGGATGGCCACGGGGCGACGTCTTCCCTTTTCGTCCGGCTCGCCAAGCTCCATGCGGATGCACTTCATGCCGGAGACGAAGCCGTTTTTGGGGTCACGGGGGTCATCGGGATTTTGGTAGCCGATGATCTCCGTGGGGTTGGTGAGAAGCAGGAACTTGACGCCCTCTTCCTCGGCGTGCTCCACCTCTTCCCGACGGGCGGGAAGCTCCTGCATGGAACGGCGATACACGATGTAGACCTCGTCGGCACCCAGACGAAGGGCGGTTCTTGCGGCATCCATAGCCACGTTGCCGCCGCCCACCACGGCCACCCTGCCCCCCTTCATAATGGGGGTATCGGGAGAGGTAAGGTAAGCCTTCATCAAATTGGAGCGGGTAAGATATTCGTTGGCGGAGTAGACGCCCTTGCAGGCTTCTCCGGGGATGTTCATAAAGTTGGGCAGTCCCGCACCGGAGGCCACGTAGACGGCCTCAAAACCGTCCTCAAAAAGCTCGTCGATGGTGAGGGTCTTGCCGATGACCACGTTGGTCTGCATTTCCACGCCCAGGGCCTTCAGGGTGTCTACTTCTTTCTTCACGATCTCCTTGGGGAGACGGAACTCGGGGATGCCGTACACCAGCACGCCTCCTGCAGTATGCAGAGCCTCGAACACGGTGACGGAGTAGCCCTTCTTTGCCAGGTCCCCCGCACAGGTTAAG
This sequence comes from Clostridia bacterium, assembly GCA_017516825.1. Classification (GTDB taxonomy): domain Bacteria; phylum Bacillota; class Clostridia; order Oscillospirales; family CAG-382; genus Coliplasma. The sequence continues at coordinate 9,586 of JAFXBC010000041.1, forward strand.
CCGGAGGGGCCGGAGCCTACCACGGCAACCTTATGGCCGTTGGGGGCGGGGCGGTTCACTTCCCCGGAGGCGTAGGTATTGTGCCAATCGGCAACAAAGCGTTCCAATCTGCCGATGCCCACAGGCTCCCCCTTGATGCCGCGGACGCATTTCGCCTCGCATTGGGTCTCCTGGGGGCAAACTCTGCCGCAGACGGCGGGGAGAGAGGAGCTTTGGCTGATGATCCGGTAGGCACCCTCGAAGTCCCCTTCCTTGATCTTGGAAATAAAGGCGGGGATATGGATGTTTACCGGACAGCCCGTGACACAGGGCATATGCTTGCAGTTCAGGCAACGGTTGGCCTCGTCGATGGCGGCTTCTTCGGTATAGCCCAAAGCCACCTCTAAAAAGTTATGGGCACGAACCTCCGCTGCCTGGCTGGGCATGGGGTTCTTTTTGGGATTCATATTTGCCATGGTCAGTTGTCTCCTTTGAAGAGATTGCAGGTGTCCTCGTGCTTCTTACGCTCGAAGGGAAAATACATTCTGCTACGGGACATGGCTTCATCGAAGTCCACCTCATAGCCGTTGAAGTCGGGGCCGTCCACGCAGGCGAATTTGGTGATCCGCTTGCCCTCCTGCACCAGGGTCAAACGGCAACCGCCGCACATTCCCGTGCCGTCGATCATGATGGGGTTCATGGACACGGTACAGGGGATCCCCGTGGGACGGGCGGCCTCCACCACGAATTTCATCATGATCAGCGGGCCGATGGTGATGATCTCGTCGAAGGTCTCCCCTGCGGAAAACATCTCGTTCAAGGGAACGCACACGTTACCCTTTCTGCCGTAGGAGCCGTCGTCGGTCATGACGGTGAGGGTCTTGGAAACGGCGCGGAATTCCTCCTCCAAGATCAGCAGATCCTTGGAGCGGAAGCCGATGACGGAGGTGACCTCGGCGCCCATCTCATGGAGCGCTTGGGCTACCGGCAGGGCGATGGCACAGCCTACGCCGCCGCCAACGATGCACACCTTCTTTTTCCCCTCCAAGTCGGTGGGTCTGCCCAGGGGGCCCACGAAATCGGAGATAAACTCTCCTTGATTTTTGCGGTTCAATTTCTCGGTGGTGGCGCCTACGATCTGGAAAATGATGCGGACGGTGCCTGCCTCACGGTCGTAGCCTGCCACGGTGAGGGGGATGCGCTCCCCTTCCTCGTCCACCCGGAGGATGATGAACTGCCCTGCCTTTGCCTTGCGGGCCACCAGGGGGGCGTGGATATCCATCAGGGTGACGGTGGGATTCAGGCTTCTTTTATGGATGATCTGATACATAACAAAACTCCAAAAAACAAAAAATCGGATGGTCTATTATATGTTATTCTTTTCGTCTTGTCAAGTTTTTTTGAAATTTATTAGGGCGTGAAATTGCAAATTTTTACGTTATTTCCATTTTTTAGACTCACTTTTGCAAAAAACGACGGGGACGAATGGCATAACGGGGCGGGGAGGTTGCATAGGATGGAATGCAAAAAAGTTTTTCGGAAAGGATATCACCCTATGGCGGAACATTCCATTTATAAAGACATTGCCGAACGGACGGGGGGCGACATTTACATCGGTGTCGTGGGGCCTGTGCGAACGGGAAAATCCACCTTGATCAAGAAATTCATGGAGCATCTGATCCTGCCTGGGATCCCGGGGGAGCATATGCGGGAGCGTGCCAAGGACGAGATGCCCCAATCCGGCTCGGGGCGGACGGTGATGACCACGGAGCCCAAGTTCATTCCCGAGGAGGCGGCGGAGGTACATCCCGACGAGAAAACGGTCTGCCGCGTGAAGCTTATCGACTGCGTGGGGTACATCGTCCCCGGGGTGATGGGACATTTAGAGGAGGGGCAGCCCCGCATGGTGATGACCCCTTGGTCCGCGGAGCCCCTGCCCTTTGAGACGGCGGCGGAGATGGGAACGGAGAAGGTGATCAAGGAGCACGCCACCATCGGCATCGTAGTGACCACCGACGGAAGCATCGGAGAGATCCCCAGAGAGAATTATACGGAGGCAGAGGAGAGGGTCGTCGGGGAGCTGAAGGCGCTGAAAAAGCCTTTTGCCGTGGTGATGAACAGCCGTATGCCAAATGCGCCCGAGGTTCTGGCCTTGTGCTCCGAGCTGGAGGACGGCTACGGCGTGCCCGTGATCCCCATGAACTGCCTGGAGATGGGGGAACGGGAGATCCTGGACGTTTTGCGAAACGTGCTTTACGAGTTCCCCTTGCGGGAGGTACGGGTACAGCTCCCCTGCTGGCTGGATCTGCCGGGAGGAGCGGAGGCACTGAAAAAATCCTTGCTGGGAGATCTTGCAAACGGGATCGGCTCTCTGGAAAAGATGGGCTCCGTGAGACGGGTGTTCGACGGGGTGTCCTTGGCGGAGGGAGACGGAATCGCCAAGGTTCACGGCGTTTACCCGGGGAACGGCAGTGCCACGGTGGAGGTACGGGTTCCCGAGACGGTGTTCTTCCGTATCTTGGGGGAACAATGCGGGTATGAGATCGGAGACGAGGGGGAGCTTCTGGAGATCATGACGGAGCTTTCCGCGGCCAAGAAGAAATACGACAAGGTGGCTTCCGCCATGGAGGACGTGATGGAGACCGGGTACGGCATCGTCATGCCCACGGTGGAGGATATGCGGTTGGAGGAGCCCGAGATCGTGAAGCAGCCCGGGGGATACGGGGTAAAGCTGAAGGCTTCCGCACCCTCCATCCATTTGATGAAGGCGGATATTCAGACGGAGGTCAGCCCCATGGTGGGGACGGAAAGTCAATCGGAGGAGCTGGTGCGGTTTTTGCTGAAGGAATTTGAAGCCGATCCGGGGGCCATCTGGAACTCCAATATGTTCGGGAAATCCTTGCACGAATTGGTGAGCGAGGGATTGACGGGCAAGCTGGCTCACATGCCCAAGGAGGCCAGAGAGAAGATCACGGGGACCATCGGGCGTATCATCAACGAAGGAAGCGGCGGGTTGATCTGCATTTTGTTATGAAAAAATTTCACACTTACTTTACCACGTTGAAGAACAAGGAGGTCGTGAACGTACGGGACGGGAGTGCCGTGGGGTGTATTTGCGATCTGGAGATCGATCCCTGCACGGGGCAGATCTTGCGGCTGATCCTGCCCGGGGAAGGGATCACGGGGTTCTTTTCTCCGAAGAAGCGGCTTTCCGTGCCCTGGCGGTGCGTGGAGCGTATTGGGGACGACGTGATCCTGGTGCGGCTGGAGCAGCTTCCCGAGGGGAAGAAGGATGAGAAGTGCGGGTGTGATGGGGAGAAGTGAGGGGAACGGAAGCGGGATGTTGTCCCTTGGGAAACCCGTGTGCGAAAAATAAGGATAGGCGTATTGTAATAAACTCGCAACAAAACAATTGACAAGTTGCAAAAATCATGCTATACTTAACACAAGCAGGTACGAAGAAGTTTACTCCGCACCAACAAAAGAAAAAGATCGCCGTACTTGCCCAATGGGTGAGTACGGCTTTTTTGCAAAAAAGGAGGATCGCAGGATGTTCAAACAGTTCTTAATGGTATTGTTAGCCGGGATATTGTTGTGCGGATGTGCGGTGGAAGACTCGGGAATCGGCACCCAAGGTAAAGCAGAGAATGCCTTAGCTTTATACATGGAGGTCATCGGCGAGAATCGTCCCGTAGAGGCATTCTTAACTCCGGATTTCTCCGGCGGTGTTTCGGACGTCCGTGTCACATTACGTACGAGAGACGTGGATCTTGAGCGTCTCGGAACAGATTTCGCCATCGAAGATGCGGAGATCTTACAGATTTATTACGGTTATTTATCCAACGGAAAATGGGTGGATATTCCCGCTGAAAACTACGATCTTCATTCCTTTGACCCGAAGAGAGATTCCAGTATCGAAGCGGCACAAGAGGACCATATTGTGCGGATAGGAGACTATATTCTTTTAGCATTCGTCTCAAATATCTTTTTTGACGGAAAGCCTCCGTTTGTAACCATGGAAGACACACTTGGAACAAAAGAAAACACAATCAATCCCTATCAGCAGGAAAGCGATTACGAGAGATGCGGTTGGTTGTATGAAAATATGAGCGATTATGGGACGAGTAAGTTTTTCCCGGAGATCAATTTCGGGTTTGCAGAATGGCATTATCTCATTCTGGACAGTAAAAAGCTGACCGAGGATTACAGCATTACCATCAGTCTGTATTCCGATGCAGATTCAGAACCCTTTGCTTGCACAACCGTCACATACGAAGATCTCATGGCAATATTGGATCGCGAACGAAAACATAACAAGAACCGGGCGGAAAGCTCGGTTCTTTGTTATTTTGGAGGGAGTGAGGCGAAGTTGATTGAAAAGACAGTTCTTTGTTTATGAAAAGGTAGATCAGACTTTGAGGAGACCCCTTCGACCTGCAAGCAGGTCTTGGTTTTGCTCCGAACGGTGCTATCGCACCTTTCTTCTACGCAAAACTTCGACTCGCCCTTCGGGCTCCCTCAGGGTGACATGATGAGACGGGATTGCTTTTTATGATCCTTTAGGGGAAAAGTTTTTTGGGGAGAGTTTGAGAGGACCTTTTTTTCAAAAAAGGTCCTCTCATCATTATCACGTATTATTTCTTAAATGCATCCAGATCCAACGTGGCGAAGTAGTCGGCGGGGGTCTCGGCGCGGCGGATCTGTTTGACGGAGCCGTCCTCACAGAGCAAAAGCTCGGCGGAACGGAGCTTGCCGTTGTAGTTATAGCCCATGGAGTGGCCGTGGGCGCCGGTATCGTGGATGAACACGTAGTCCCCCACCTCCGTTTTGGGAAGGGGGCGGTCGATGGCGAACTTATCGTTGTTTTCGCAAAGGCCGCCTGTGACGTCGTAGATGCCGTCCGCAGGGGCGTTTTCCTTACCCAGCACGGTGATGTGGTGATAAGCACCGTACATGGCGGGGCGCATCAGGTTCACGGCGCAGGCATCCAGGCCCACGTATTCCTTCCAGATGTGCTTGTGGTGGATCACCTTGGCTACCACGCCGCCGTAGGGGGCAAGCATATATCTGCCCAGCTCGGTGTAGATGGCGACGTCCCCCATGTCTGCGGGAACGAGGATCTCCTCAAAAGCCTTGCGGACACCCTCGCCGATGGCGTTGATGTCACTCTTGGGAGCGTCGGGGAGGTAGGGCACGCCTACGCCGCCGGACAGGTTGATGAAGGCGACGTGAACCCCCGTCTCTTTTTTCAGCCAGACGGCCAGCTCAAAGAGGATGGAGGCCAGCTTGGGGTAATAGCCGTTGTCGGTGGTGTTGCTGGCCAGGAAGGCGTGGATGCCGAAGTGCTTGACGCCGTAGGCCTTCATTTTCAGGAAGGCTTCCTTGATCTGGGAACGGGTCATGCCGTACTTGGCGTCCTTGGGGGTATCCATGATGCGGTTGCCCATGGTGAAATCCCCGCCGGGGTTGTAGCGGCAGGACATGGTTTCCGCAAAGGGGGCGATATCCGCGTAGTAGTCCACGTGGGTGAGGTCGTCAAAGTTGATGATGGCACCCAGGTCGGAGGCAAGCTTGAAATCCTCTTTGGGGGTTACGTTGGAGGAGAACATGATCTCCTTGCCGTGGAAGCCCACCACGTCGGAAAGCATCAGCTCGGTGAGGGAGGAGCAGTCCACGCCCACGCCTTCCTCCCGCAGGATCTGCATCAGGTAGGGGTTGGGGGTGGCCTTGACGGCGAAATATTCCTTGAAGCCCTTGTTCCAGGAGAAGGCGGCTTTTAAGCCGCGGGCGTTCTCGCGGATGGCTTTTTCGTCATAGATATGGAAGGGTGTGGGGTAGGTCTTGACGATCTGCTCCACCTGTTCTTTGGTTACGAAGGGGATCTTCTGGTTTGGCATGGGGTTTCCCGCCCTTTCTGCAATGGGATGAATCCTTAGTAGTATAGTCGAAAAGGCGGTATCTGTCAAGGTGGTTTTTTGGATTTTGGGGAAGTTTTGGAAGGAAAATGGCCGAAACGCCCTTGACAAAAAGGGGGCGCTTGATTACAATAGTAAAAAGGTGTATTTTTGCATGGAAAGGTATTGCTGTTATGGTAAACATTCCCGAGATCTTCGGCAGTATGGTCTTCAACGATTCCGTGATGAAGAACAAGCTCCCGAAGGAGATCTATAAATCCTTAAAAAAGACCATCGAAAAAGGTGAGGATCTGGATATCGGTCTGGCCAACGTGGTTGCCGCCGCTATGAAGGATTGGGCCTTGGAGCTGGGGGCTACCCATTATACCCACTGGTTCCAGCCTTTGACGGGGATCACCGCAGGGAAGCACGACAGCTTCATCTCCCCCACCGGGAACGGCACGGTTATTATGGAGTTTTCCGGCAAGGAGCTGATCAAGGGCGAGCCGGATGCTTCTTCCTTCCCTTCCGGCGGGTTGCGGGCTACCTTTGAGGCCCGGGGCTACACCGCTTGGGATCCCACTTCTCCCGCTTTCGTAAAAGACGGCACACTGTATATTCCCACGGTGTTCTGCTCCTTCAGCGGACACACCCTGGACACCAAGACTCCCCTGCTGCGCTCTATGGAGGAGATCGGCAGGGAGGCACTCCGCATCGTGCGGTTGTTCGGAGACAACGTTACCACCTCCGTTTCCACCACGGTGGGGCCGGAGCAGGAATATTTTCTGGTGGATAAGGAGCTTTACGAGCAGCGTAAGGATCTGATGTTCACCGGGCGCACGCTGTTCGGGTCTCCCGCACCCAAGGGGCAGGAGATGGACGATCATTACTTCGGTGCCATCAAGCCCAGAGTTGCGGCGTTTATGAAGGATCTGGACGAGGCTTTGTGGAAGCTTGGCGTGTTGGCGAAGACCAAGCACAACGAGGCCGCTCCCGCGCAGCACGAGCTGGCGCCTCTTTACTCCACCACCAACATCGCCGTGGACGGCAACCATCTGACCATGGAGCTGATGCGTTCCATTGCCCCCAAGCACGGGCTGATGTGTCTGCTCCACGAGAAGCCCTTCGAGGGGGTCAACGGCTCCGGTAAGCACAACAACTGGTCTCTGGCGACGGATACGGGAAAGAATCTCCTGGATCCCGGCAAGACGCCCGGTGAAAACGCCCAGTTCCTTTTGTTCCTGGCGGCGTTTATCAAGGCCGTGGACGAATACCAGGGGCTTTTGAGATCCTCCATCGCTTGCGCGGGGAACGATCACCGTTTGGGCGCCAACGAAGCACCTCCCGCTATCATCTCCATTTTCCTGGGCGACGAGCTGACCGCCATTCTGGAGGATATCGAAAAGGGGCACCATCACGAGGACGCGCCTGTTTCCGCCATGGAGCTGGGGGTACACGTGTTGCCCTCCTTCCCCAAGGATAACACCGACCGAAACAGAACCTCTCCCCTTGCCTTCACGGGTAACAAGTTTGAGTTCCGTATGCTGGGGTCTTCCCAGAATATTGCACAGCCCAACACGCTGTTGAACACCGCTATGGCGGAGGTTCTGGGGCAGTTTGCAGACCGTCTGGAGAAGGCGGAGAATCTGATGGAGGACGTGTTCGCCATCGTTCGCGAGGTAATGCGTGATCACAAGCGGATCATCTTCAACGGCAACGGTTATTCCGACGAATGGGAGATCGAGGCAGAGCGCCGCGGGCTTCTGAATTTGAAGTCCACCGTGGCATGCCTGCCCCAGATGCTGGAACGGAAGAATATTGCACTTTACGTGGAGCATGGGATCTACTCCGAGCAGGAGATCCATTCCCGCTATGAGATCTCTTTGGAAAGTTACAGCAAAAACATCAACGTGGAGGCTTTGACCGCGCTGGAGATGCTGAACCGTGAGATCCTGCCCGCCATCAACGCTTATATCGGCGTGTTGGGCGATCAGACGAAATACGAGAAGCAGGTGAAGTCGGAGCTGATCCAGCTTTGCGACCGTATTTTTGACAGTACCCGGATGCTGGAATCCTTGACGGCGCAGGCCCGCACCATGGGCGACGTGCTGGAGCAGGCGGAGTTCTACCGCGACAAAGTGGTGACGGCTTTGCAATCCGTCCGCGTGGCGGTGGATCTGGCGGAGACAAAAATGCCCTCCGATTACTGGCCTATGCCTACCTATACGGATCTGCTGTTCAGAATTTAATAGAAGAACGATTAAGGGGGCCCTTCTTTTCGAAAAAAGAAGGTCCCCCTTTAACCCCCTAAGAAAACCTATTTTTTCAAAACCCTTTTGGAAAAAGGGTTTTGGAGGGAAAAGTTTTGAGGGAGGGAGCACGAGGGAGGGGACTTTTTCAAAAGTCCCCTCCCTCGTATGATCTTTCGTATTATCCAATGAATGCGCCTGCTTGGGTGAGGGTGTCATGAAGGGTGGGGATATCCACGTCCTTGACGTTGCAGTTTGCCTTGCAAGCGATGGCGGCGGCGGTACCTGCGGCCTCGCCCAGGGTGCAGACGATGGGCAGGATACGGATAGAAGCCTGTGCCTCGTGGGTGGCGGAGATGCATCTGCCTGCCACCAGCAGATTCTCTGCGTCCTTGGGAATCAGGGAGCGATACGGAATGGTGTAGTACGCGCCCTGGGGGAAGAAGTAGTGAGAGGTGCCGGAGCCCTCGGGGTTGTGGATGTCGATGTCGTAGTTGCCTGCGGCGATGCGGTCCTCAAATTTGATGCAATCCTTCAACTCCTCGGCGGAAAGGATATGCTCGCCGTCGATCATGCGGCTTTCACGAACGCCGGTCTGCAAGGCGGAGCTGATAATCTGACAATTCTCAAAGCCGGGGATGAACTTACGAAGGAAGTCGTAAAGCTCCACGATCTGCTCTCTGGCGATGATATCCGCTTCGGTGACCTCCCAGCAATCCACGGGGTTCTTCTTGACGATACGGGTGGCGTTGAGCTGTACCACTCCGGGGATGGGGGTATGGAACACCATGATCTCCGTCATGGGGTTCTTGATATAACCCTTTGCGTGCTCTGCCTGCCAGATGGGGATGATGTTGGGCTGGCACTTGTCGAATACCTCCTGATCCACGTTACAGATCTGGAAGCACAAGGTCATAGGCTGGCAAAGCTGATCTCCGGGTCTACCCAGACGGTACGGGAAGCCTGCCAGGAATGCCACGTCGGCGTCGCCGGTGCAGTCGATGAAATAGGAAGCCTCCAGCTCCACAAGTCCGGACTTATTGGACACGGTAACGGAGGTTAGGCGGTTGCCCTCACGCTTGGCGGAGACTGCTACGGAGTTGAACAACAGCTCCACGCCGGACTCCAGCATCATGCGGTTGAGAAGGATCTTCATCCATTCCGCGTTGAAGGTATTGTGATACATGGCGCCTGCTTCGCGGAGGTTGTTTTCCAGCTCTGTGAAGATGCCTCTGGACAGAGGGATCATCTCCCCTGTTTCGGGATCTCTGGTCTTATAGGGCATGAAGGGGTTGACACCCATGGTGCAGGGAGCGCCGCCCAGGGCGTTGATACGCTCTACCAAAAGGGTCTTGGCACCGTTTCTTGCGGCGGCAAGTGCCGCGCCGCAACCTGCCAGACCGCCGCCAAGGACGATCACGTCGTAGGTCTTGTTGCTCATAGGGATTCCTCCGATGTATGATAGTTTTTGAGTTTATGGAAGGATAGCGGGTTATTTGTAATATTCCTCTTTTTTGATGAAGAAGTTTTGGATGATCATGATCACGAAGCCGATGCCAACCAGCACCAGAAGGGCAATGAAGGCAGGGTGCATGGGAGCGGAGGCGGCCTCGGGGAGCTCACTGAGCTCGGAGGTATTCAAGAAGGGAAACAGGTTCATGTGCGTACTCCTTTTCTGCGGGAGGAAAGGTCTACCGCCGCAAGGTGGCGCACCACTTCCCCCGCCATCATCAGCCCTGCCGCAGAGGGAACGAAGGCCAAAGAGCCGGGGACACCCTCCTCCAGGGGGATGAGGGGAGGCTCCTCGGAATAGACCACCTTCACATCGGTGATGCCCCGCTTACGCAATTCTACACGCATCACCTTCGCCAGGGGGCAGACCTTGGTCTGGGAAATATCCGCCACGCGGAAGGCGGTGGGATCCGTTTTGTTCCCCGCACCCATGGCGCAGATGATGGGAGTGCCTGCAGCCTTGGCCTGCTCTACCAGGGCAAGTTTGCCCGAGACGGTATCGATGGCATCCACCACGTAATCGTAGGCGGAAAAATCAAAGAGGTGGGCTGTTTCCGGAAGGTAGAAGGTATCGTAAGCGCGGACGTTGATCTCGGGGTTGATATCCGAGATCCGTTCTGCCATGACCTCCACCTTCTTACGTCCCACGGTGGAGCGCAAGGCAATGATCTGACGGTTGAGGTTGGAAAAGGAGACAGTGTCGTGGTCAATGAGATCCAAAGCACCCACGCCGCTGCGTGCCAACGCTTCCGCCGCATAGCCGCCTACGCCGCCAATACCAAACACAGCAACGCGGGACGCCTTCAGCCGCTCCATGGCTTCCTCTCCCAAAAGAGATTCCGTGCGGGAAAAGGTGGGATCCGTCATACGCCAAGCCTCCTTATCAATGATTTTTACGGTTGCAGTATAGCATGTTTTCATTCGAAAATCAAGTTCTTCTTGACTTTTTATATTTAATAAGTTATAATAGGTCGAACGTTGTAAGATCATAACGAAGGAATGGATTAGTCTATGAACGCGATGCATGAAGATATCAAGGAGATCCTCTATACCGAGGAGCAGATCAAGGCAAGAGTAAAAGAGCTGGGAGCCCAGATCAGCAAGGATTTTGAAGGCAGTATGCCCATCGTCATCGGCATTCTGAAGGGTGCTATTATTTTCTACGCCGACCTGATGAGAGAGCTGGATCTGGCGGCACAGCTGGAGTTTATGATCGTTTCCTCTTACGGCGCGGGCACCACTCCCGGTCAGCTGGTATTCAAGAAGGATACCGACGCCAATCTGGAGGGCAGAAATATTCTCATCGTGGAGGATATCATCGACAGCGGTAACACCCTGTATCTTTTGAAGCACGAGCTGGAAAAGCGCAACCCCGCAATGGTGAAGATCTGTGCCTTCTTAGACAAGCCTGCAAGACGTACCGCCCGGATCAAGGCAGACTACGTGGGCTTCGTTTGTGCAGACGAATTCGTGGTGGGATACGGTTTGGACTTCGCGGAGAAATACCGCAATCTCCCCTATATCGGCGTTCTCAAGCCCCACGTTTACGAAAGATAACAATACCTCATTACAAAGGCAGGCCTCTGCCTTTGTTTTTTATATTCAGGCGGTCTCTTTTTTGAAAAACATCTTGCATTTTTATGAACTATCTTGTATAATATGCTCGAAGTTTTTTGAAAACTTCCTCTTTTTGCACAGAAAGGAACGGTTGATTTATGGATCTGTTTGACGTACTGAACCTGATAGGCGGCTTATGTCTGTTCTTGTTGGGTATGAACCTGATGGGCGACCACCTGGAGAAGTTTGCGGGCAGCGGCTTGCGTGCTTTGTTGACCAAGATCACCAACAACCCTGTGAAGGGCTTTTTGGTGGGCTTGATCGTCACCTCCATCATTCAGTCCTCCTCTGCCACCACGGTCATGGTGGTTGGCTTTGTTGGCGCGGGTATGATGACCCTGCGTCAGTCCGTCAACGTGATCCTGGGTGCCAACGTTGGTACCACCATCACCGCATGGCTGGTGGCTATGGACGATATCGGCGGTGCCGGCGTTTTCATCAAGCTCTTGAAGCCTTCCTCCTTCTGTCCCATTCTTGCGTTGATCGGCATTGTTTTCGTGATGATGAGCAAGAGCCGCCGCAAGAAGGATCTCGGCATGATCTTTTTGGGCTTTACCGTTCTGATGTTCGGTATGGACGCCATGTCCGGCTCTGTGGAAGGGCTCAGGGAGATGCCCGAGTTCCAGAGCGTTCTCACAGCCTTCTCCAACCCCGTCATGGGTATTCTCATCGGTACGGTCTTCACCGCCATCATTCAGTCTTCCTCTGCATCCGTGGGTATTCTGCAGGCGTTGAGCGCCACCGGAGCCATCACCTTCTCCGTTGCGTTCCCCATCATTCTGGGTCAGCACATCGGTACCTGTATCACCGCCATGCTCTCTACCTTGGGTGCCTCCCGGGATGCCAAGCGCACCGGCTGGGTACATTTGTATTTTAATATTCTGAACACCGTTCTGATTGCCATAGCATTCTACGCAGTCCATGCATTTGCATCCTTCGGCTTCTACGACATGGTACTGGATAAGATCGGCATTGCGGTGGTTCACACCGTTACCAACCTCGTAGGCACTCTGATCTTCCTGCCCCTGGGCAGACTGCTGGAAAAGATGGCTGTCATGACCGTTCGGGAAAAGCAGGACGAGGACGAGTTCCGTTTACTGGACGACCATCTGCTTTCCAGCCCTGCCATTGCTTTGGCGCAATGCGAGGAGACCGTGCGCGGGATGGCTACCCTTTCCGTAGCTATCATGAACGACGCCATCGGACTGTTGGATAACTACAACGGCGACGTGGCCAAGCGTATTGAGGAAGCGGAGGGCAAGGCTGACCGCTACGAGGACAGAACCGGCTCTTATCTCATCAAACTTGCCGCAGGAGCGCTTTCCGAGGACGAGAGTGCCGAGGCGGCCAAGCTTCAGCGTGTGATCGGTGACTTTGAGCGTATTTCCGACCACGCGGTGAACGTGATGGAATCCGCCCAGGAGCTCAAGGAAAAGAATCTGAAGTTCTCCGAGTACGCCATCCGCGAGTTGGCCGTGATGAAGGCGGCGGTTACCGAGATCATGTCTCTTTCCGAGAAGGCGTTCTGCGAGAACGATCTGGAATCCGCCGTGCGGGTTGAGCCCTTGGAGCAGGTGATCGACGACATCCGTGAGCGGATCCGTTTGAACCACACCCTTCGTTTGCAGAAGAGTGAGTGTACCATTGAGCATGGGTTCGTGCTTTCCGATATCCTGACCAACCTGGAGCGTGTTTCCGACCACTGCTCCAACATCGCAGGCTGTGTTCTGGAGACCAACAAGGACGAATTGGATATGCACCGCTATCTGGCAAGCGTTCGCACCGAGAGCCAGGAGTACCGCGCGTTGCTGGCGCAGTACAGAGAGAAGTATAGTTTGTAATTGAATACGAATATGGCGAGGGAGGGGACTTTTGAAAAAGTCCCCTCCCTCGTGCTCCCTCTCCCAAAACTTTCCACTCCAAAACCCGTTCCCCAACGGGTTTTGATTTTTGAAATGATCAATCGGTATCAGCCAAGTGCTTCCAAACGATTCTTGATTGCTTGCAATCGTGCATCGACGCGAAGGCAGTCAAAGCGGGGATTTTCCTCCAAAGAGCACAAGAAGCCGTACGCCATGCTTCGTTCATCACTATTTCCGGACATTGTTTTCTCATAATGCAAGCCGCGAACCAAGGGAGAGGTATGGTCGATGCTGACGAAACGATCGTACTTTTCCATGTGCTCGCACATTTCTTCAAGCTCGGCAAAGGCTTGTTCCGTCTCCCCCATCTCCGCAGAGCTCAGTGCCATATCGCGGCAAAGCGTTCCTAACCTGCATTCCCAAAAGCCGAAATCTCCATCCGGGAAAAGGGTTAGGAAAAAGTTGTAGAGTGCTTTTCTGATACTGTGCCGTTCCTGGGCGATATATCCGGCTTCGGGGCATTGCATCATATTATGGGAGAGCCTCACCATGGTGCCGCCCACCTTCCAAAAATACCAGCGGCAATGCTCCACCAATTCCTTTCCCTGAAGAACCGTAGAAAGCAGATCTTGATTGCAGGGAACCATTTTTGCGTATTCCACCGCTTTTTCCCGGTTGCCCAAAGCGCAATGGGTAAATGACAGCATCTGAATGGCACCAAACCGATATTCCGTGGGACCTTTTTCAAGAAGTCTGCTTGCTATGTCGATCACTTCCTCACCATTTGCCAATCGATCGACCGCATACAAATCGTGCATCAAATAGTACAGCACTTCCGGTTCATTGGGGTATTTCCGTTGCATCTCTCTGCACAGCGCAAGCCCTTCTTTCCGCTTCCCCAGATGGACCAATCGGTGTTCCTTCTCTTTGAAGGCTTCCAGCTCCTCCTGCTTCCGCAAAGCGTGACAGCCTAAGATCTCGTCTACCGTCACATTGTAAAAGGCGGCAATAAAGGGCAGAAGCGTGATATCGGGAAAGCCGTCGCCCCGTTCCCACTTGGATACTGCTTGCACGGAGATGCGGAGATGATTGGCAAGGTCGTCCTGCGTATTCCCTCGTTCCCTGCGTAACCGTTTTAAGTTTTCGGCAATTTTAAGTTCCATATGAACCTCCAAAATGAAAAGTAACAAGCGCTTGTTCTGATATCAGTATAACACAGATTCTCATGTTTTCAATAACCGCTCCGTTTTATTTGGGTTGAAAAAATCAACGGAGCGTATAATTGAAAAGGCGCACCCGTTTTGTCGGCAGGTGCGCCAAGGTTGGGAGAGTATTCTACGAAACGGTGAAGGTTGCGACCTCTTCGCCGCCGGTGGAGGAGGTGTAGACGCCGCCGGTGGGAGTGCCTTCGGGGGTGACGCCGGAGAAGAGGGTGTACTCCCCTGCCACGAGGGCCTCGGAGGAGAAGCACAGGGTCAAAGCGTTTTCTCCGGGGGTAAAGGTGACTAAGGTGTTGCCGTTTTGATCGCGCAGCGCGTAGGGAACATCCTTTTTCAAGGACACGGAGGTGCCCAAGAAGCTCTGTGCGGACTTCTGTGCGGGATATTGCACGGCACTCAACGATCCGTACGCCAATAGGAAACCGCCGTCTACGAGGATCTCACAGCCGTCGGGAACGTCCATGGGGGCGAAGGAATTGGAGGGAGAGCCGCAGATCACGGTGGTGCCGCCCTTGACGTGGATATTGCCGCCGCTGTCCAGCCCGTCGCCACCGGTGGTGACGTACAGAGCGCCTCCTTCCACGGAGAGGAGGGTTGCGGCGTTGACGCCGTCGTTGGTGGCGTTGACGTTGACCTTACCGCCTAAGATCCGCACGGAGGCGTTCTTGGATTCCAGGCCCTCGAAGGACTTGATGATCTGCAGGGTTCCGCTTTCCACGGTGATGTCGCCGTCGGCCTTGATGCCCTTGGCATCGGAATCGTCGGATCCGCTTTCAGCCTGCAGGCGGATGACGGGGTTGCCTGCGATGGAGACGGTGCCCTCGGTTACGATGGCGTCGTCCCGGGAGGAGATACGGATGGTGCCGCCGACGATGCGGACGTTCTTGATGACGTCGATACCGTCGGTATCCGTGGTGATCTGGAGGGTGCCCCCCTCCATGGCGAAGAAGCCCTGACCTTCCTCATCGGCCTGGTTTACCTTGACGCCGTCGTCGCCGGATTTCACGGTGACGTTGCCGCCCCGGATGGAGACGGATTCCTTGCCGCGCAGGCCTTCCTCCTTGGCGTTGACGGTGATGTTACCGGAAACGATACGCAGGTTGGAATTACTGACGATGCCGTGACGGTAGACGGTGTTTACGGTGAGGGAGCCGGTGCCGTTGATGGTAAGCCCCATTTTGGCGTGGATGGCGCCTGCGTTTCTGCCGTCGGGGGTGGCACCGCCGTCCACGTAGTCGGCTTTGTTGTCGTTGATAAAGTTTTCCGTGCCCTCGGCAAGGGTGATGACCACCTTGTCTCCCCGCTCGCAAAGGATGGGAGTCAAGGTATCGTTGTTGACGGTGAAGCCGTTGAACACCAGGTGGACCTTTTTGGTCTTATCCGCAGAAATAAAGAGCTGGCCGTTGAGAGTGCCGGAAAGGACGTAGGTGCCCTCGGCGCGGATGTACAGATCGTCACTGACCAGCTTGGCGCCCTGCCATTCCTTTTGCGTGTTCTCGGGGGTCAGGTTGATGTGGGTGTCCTGCTCCGTCCAGGTATCGTTCAAATCGAACTCCGACCAGGTGGCGGGAGTTTCGGCGGGCGGCGCCCAAGGGGTGGAGACGGTATCCCCGGAAGGGAGATCCCCGGAGGGAGACGCCACTTCCCCGGTGCAGGCTGTGAGAGCCATACTCCCTGCCAAAAGCAGGGTGATCAACAGAAGGGTGAATCTTTTCATTTCGAATTTCCTCATAACGATGGGTGGAACGTGATTTCAGTATACCACGGCGACGGACGATTGTCAAGAACGGTGTTTTTCTTCCGCAAAAAAAGAAGGAGGGACGGTGCCCGCGGTGGGGTTGCCGTCCCTGTTTCTATACACTACGAATGAATTCGCTGTTTAGCCCTTCATGTTGGTCTCGTAGCTCTGGATCATTTTCTTGACCATCTGGCCGCCAACGGAGCCTGCCTGCTTTGCGGTCAGGTCGCCGTTGTAGCCCTGCTTCAGAGTTACGCCCACTTCGCTTGCCGCTTCCATCTTGAACTTATCAAGAGCGGACTTTGCTTCGGGAACAAGAGTCTTGTTGCTTGCCATGTTTATTCTCCTTTTTTGTTGATTGAGAGTATTTGTCAGAGGTTTTCCCTCGCCATTAGTATGGGAAAAAAGGAGTTTTTTATGATTGGGAATAGTTGGAAGCTGTTTTTGGGGAAAAGCGGTGAAGCTTTTTTTCGAAAAAATCCCGGAATTTCATCTTCTGTTCATAATTTGCCCGTACACTATGGTGGAGATCATTCTACGGAGGTGCGGCGGATGGCGAGAATACTGATCGTTGAAGACGAGCTTTTGATCAACAAGCACGTGACGGACGAGCTGACGTACGTGGGGCACAAGTGCGTTTCTGCCTTTGACGGTGAAGAAGCGTTGCATTTCATCACCCACAATACCTTTGATCTGATCATATTGGACGTGATGCTTCCCAAGCTCTCCGGGTTTGAGCTGATCAAGCTGATCAAGAAGACCCCGGTGATCTTCTTGACGGCCAAGAGCGCTTTGGACGACAGGCTTTACGGGCTCAATTTGGGAGCGGACGATTACATCGTGAAGCCCTTTGAGATGCCGGAGCTGTTGGCACGGGTGAAGGTTGTTTTGCGGAGAACCAACCGCAGCGAGCAGTTCTTCCCTATGGACGATCTGATGATCGATTTCGAATCCCAAAAGGTGTTCAAGGGGGAGAAGGAGATCAAGCTCACCGCCAAGGAGTTTGCCGTTTTAGATATGTTCATCACCAACAAAAACTGCGTGCTGACCAGGGAGCAGATTCTGGATAGCGTTTGGGCCTCCGGCTACGAGGGGGAATCGGATCGGGTGGTGGACGTTTACGTTCAGCATCTGCGGAACAAGCTGGGGCTGAAAAACAGGCTTCAGGCGGTTTACGGCGTGGGATACAGGTTTACGTTATGAGGGTTGGAAAACACATTTTTCTGGGCACGGCGGCCCTGGTGGCGGGGTTCGTGTCGCTTCTCTGCGGGAGTATTCTGCTGCTTTCCTTTCTCCACGGGGGAAGCGCTTCCAACCAAGGGGCGTTTTTGATGCCCGACGCGGCAGTGGCGCCGCCCACGGCACAGGAGCTTTTGCAGAAGAAGTTTGAGGTCTACAACACCGTCACGGAGGAGGACGGGAAAAGTGTTGTGACGATTTTCAGCGAGGAGCAGATCGAGGACATCCGTGCGAGAAGAGAAAACGGCGAGTGGTTTTGGCTTTCCAGCGAGGAGATGCTTTACCTCATCAACGATACGGTGAAGCTGTTTGAAACGTATGACGTGGTGATGGTGCGGGATTTAGAGGGGGTGGAGCGTGTTTATGATCGTGGGAACAAGAAAAGCCTTGCATACGACGTGATATTAGAGCGTGTGAAGGTATTGAACAGCGCGGTGTATTTAATAAGCGGTCTTGACAACCTTACCGTTCTCACCGGCGTTACGAACCCTCTGACGGAAATAGAAGCGGCCTATTTTTCAGGTTGTGCAAATCCATGGTACGGCACTGACAAATTTACCAACGACAATATAATCTTCTGGGCGTTTACGAATACGCAAAAAGGTAAATACGTTTATACGTGGGATAATTCGATCTTGTCCGACTACGAAGTATTTGGTGGGGAAGAATTTTGGGAACAAAGGATCACCGTGTATTCAATCAATTGAAATTTTTTTGATGAAATTCTGTTATTTTTCAAATCTTAACAGAATTTCATTTTTTATTTATAATTGGGGCTTAGAATTGTAAAAAAGAAAGGGAATGACGGTTTATGAAGCGTATTATTTTCGTTTTTGGATTGCTCTGCGTTTTGGGCTTTTGCGGTTGCGGAAGCGTTGATCCGGGACAATCTACACCAAGTATTCACGAGGAGAGCAAGGAGGATGTTTCCGTTCCGACCGAAAGTTCTCAGGCTGAGGAAAGTTTTGAAGTGAGTTCTTGCGCACCGGAGGAATCCGACATATCCGTTCCCGAGGAAAGCACAGACCCGACCGGAGAGCACGTACTTGAAGTAAAAGTTGAGATCTATGAAGAAAGCACGCAAGAGCTGCTTACGGCTTTTGCCTTAACGGATCAAAACGTCTGCAAGGAGATATTCGAAACATTCGATAAGTGCTTTGCTGAGTTATGCGAAAAATATCCTCGCGACGCCGCTCCGGATAAAGACGTGAAAACAGATTATCGTGTGGTAATTTATTTGAACACGTATTACGACGCCGATAAAGAAGATCTTGCTTATTACATAGACATCAGTTATCCATTCGGCTATACAAACGATATCTACAGACTTATGCACCACGGCGGAAGTCCATTCGGAGATTACGTTGCCCGTTGCGGCAAACCATTTATTGACATGGTCGATCAATATGTAAAACAATATATCCCTGCTGAATAAAAAGGAGAAAGAATTATGAAAAATATTTCATATTTGCTTGTCGTTGTAATTTGTCTTTTAGCGTTTTCGTCTTGTAGCGAAGCCTCAAATACAGAATATACGATCACCGATTTTGATTCAATATCTCAAGTTCAGATTGAAATCGAACAATCCACAGATACAATCGCTGAAGGTTCAACACCAAATGACGAGACCGGGGACGCAACGTTTTTGGTGAAGGATAAAAAATACACATTGAATGAAAATGACATTTTACTTTTGGATATCACTAATGAAACCGAGCAGAATTACAGCATCAAGCTCACAGTCACTTATTACGATGATAAAGGCGACGAGCTAAAGACAGACGAATTTTCTTTTGAACAGTTTGCAGCAGGCTATCAAAACAATTTTGTTTTTCAGCCCAAAATTAAATTTTCAAAATACACTTACGCAATCAAAGCTTCTCCTTTTGCAGGAGAAATCATTGTAGATAAATTTCAATTCCAATTTGTTGAATTGTATGAAACACGAATGCCGCTGTTTGATAACGAAACAGGTTTTATAAACGAAAACGATTTTACAGAATACCCCTCAATTCTTGCACGGTTTACTTTTGGCAGCACACATACCGAAATGAAAAAGCTGGCATTTACAATGCTACTGTTTAACGAGCAAAACGAACTGATAGGGACCTATTATAATGCGTATATGATCCAGCCCAAAAGTGAGTTGGGGGTAGAGTGTAAAACTGCCGTGGTCTATCAAACAACAGAAAGCTCACTGGATTGGCCCGAAAAATATCAAGGAAATATACGTGCTGTCTTCTGCATCGGAAACTTTATGAGTACGGATATGCCATTTTGAGGAGTCGCTATGTTTGCTTCTACTTATAAAAACACTATAAAAACACTGTTGCGTACCCCTACCTTTTGGATGATGCTTGCGGTTTTGTTTTTCATTGTATTCGCTAACAATATCGATGGCCTTCGTTCCGCAATTGGAAAAGGAACCATTGCAGATTACTCATATCACAATCTGATAAACAACATTCCCGTTTCGACTATCATGGTGTATCCCATGCCGCTTTTTGCAATTGTATCAGTTGTGTTGCTCCTGAATCGGGATTACGGTGACATGGTATATGAAATCGAAAAAGCATATAACATCAAGCCTCGCTGTTACGTTTGGGGAAGAATGGCCGCGTTGCTCACCGTAAACGCAATCATTGTGATCTTTTTGTCCTTCTTCTTTCTGCACGCGAGAATCACCGTACATGGCGGCGTTGACGGAATGAGCACTATGGCATATTTGTGTGACTCTTTTGTGCGTCTCATGCGTGTGAACATCTTCCTGTGTATCCCCAGCTTGGCTATGTTTATTGGACTGACCTATGCGGTAGGAGCAATCTTCAAGAATGGGTTTCCCGCATTGGTCGCTTCTTCAGTTTATGTAATTGTGTTTTACATTACACAATTCACGCTTCATATGAAGTGGCAGGAAGGGTATCAAATATACTTCCGTTATTTCAATCCGCTTCCGCGCGCATTAAGGAACTATTTGACAAATGTAGATACTGACTTTTTAGAACTTATGATGAAGAGATACAACGATACTTTCACCGATGTTATTCTGGGATTCGTCAGTTTGACATTTTTCGCAGGCTTGGGAATCCTCATCTCCTACCTTCGTATCCGTAAACGTACAATATAACTCTAACAGAGCCGGGAAAGAAATCTCGGCTCTTTTTTTGCAAAAAAGGGCGGAAATTTCATCTTCTGTTCATGATTGGCATGTAGACTATGGTTGAAGACGTGTGGCTTGCCGGGGGCGGGCCATGAAAGGAAGGGTGATCCCCATGAAACGGAGCAGATTTTTTGAGAGGTCCTATTTTCTGACCTTGGTGCTGTTTTTGGTGCTTTTGAACGCCTGCATTTTTTCCTTGGCGTTGTATACCCACGATCGGAGCTACGACTCGGCGGAGCAGGTCTGCCGTTCGGAGCAATTGGTGATCATTGAGGCCTTTGAGCGGGATTTTGAGATCAGCGGCGAGGCGGAGACTCTCGCCCTCTCCTACACCACCTTCTACGGCAAGGAAGGGATGTATTTGCGGTTTGCCCGCGGGGAGCAGGTGTTGCATGCCAACCTTCCCGAGGACTCCCCCGTTCCCGAGGCGGGGACCCATATGACGGCGGAGATCGGCGGGGAAAAGTATTTGCTCATCAGCGAAGCTCTGTGCCAGGGGGAATTCGTGCTGACCTACGCCAAGGGGATCGGGTATCTGGACGAGGAGCTGAGACAGCTTTCTCTTGCCTTCGGGGCGGTGTCCGGGTTGGCGTCGGTGGTTCTGGCGCTTTGCTTGTATTTCGTTTTGCGGAAGCTGTACGCCCCTCTCCGCAAGTTACAGGACGCCACCAAGGCCATCTCCCGGGGGGATTTTTCCGCACGGGCGGAGGATAGCGGGAAGGACGAGTTTGCGGAGCTGGCGAAGGATTTCAACGCCATGTCGGACACCATTCGGGAGCAGATGGAGGAGCTGAAGACCACGGCACAGCAGAAGCAGACCATGCTGGACAACCTGGGGCACGAGATGCGGACGCCGCTTACCTCCATCTACGGGGCGGCAGAGTATTCTTTCCGTCACACCCTGACGGAGGAGGAGCGGATGCAGACACTTTTGGACATTATGTCGGAATCCAAGCGGTTGCAGAAGATCAGCAGGATCCTGTTGGATTCGGCGTTTATTCGGGAGAACGGGATCCAAGTCGGGAAGCTTTCCGCGGGGAGCTTGATGGTGAAGATACAGAACGTTTTCGTATTGCGGGCTTCGGAGAAGCAGGTGAAGGTCTCCCTTGGGGGCGGGGACTTTCCCTTTGAGGGGGACGAGACGTTGATCGAGATCCTGGTGGCAAATCTGACGGAGAACGCTATCCGTGCCTGCAAGGAAGGCGGTGAGGTGGTTCTTGGCGCTGAGGTGCGGGACGGGGTGAAGACGCTGTACATCCGTGACAACGGCGTGGGGATGACCAAGGAGCAGATGGAGCACATCACGGAGCCTTTCTACCGCACGGACAAGGCCAGAAGCCGCAAGGAGGGCGGAACGGGGCTTGGCTTGGCGCTGTGCAAGCGGATCGCGGATGCCCACGGGGCGGAGCTTGTGTTTGAATCGGAAGTGGGCGCGGGGACCACCGCTTACGTGAGGTTGCCATGAAAAGCACGGGAATTCTGGTCAAAACGTCGGCTTTGATCCTGGGGTTTACCTTGGTTTTGGGGGTCGGGATCCTGTCGCTGTCCTTCTCCCACGGCGGGGCGCGGCGGAACGAGGATACGTTTCTCACCCCGGAGCACGCCGTGGCGCCGCCCACGGCACAGGAGCTTTTGCAGAAGAAGTTTGACGCTTACAACACCGTCACGGAGGAGGACGGGAAAAGCGTTGTGACGATTTTCAGTGAGGAGCAGATAAAAGATTTTAATAATCGCAGAGATAATGGTGAATGGTTTTCATTGTCAGCAGAAGAAGCTTTATTTTTGATAAGTGATACCAAAAGACTGTTTGAAAATTATGATATAATACGCATCCGAAATATAGACGGAACTATAAAGACCTATTTAGAGAAAGATGGTGCATCACAAAACTCCACAGAAGCTATTTATGATAGAATAACCGTTTTCAATCCCAATTTAACATACAGTATTGAAAACACAAAATATGTTGCAGTTGATATGTATTCCAATACAGATACCATATTGTTAGAAACTTTATTTGAAAATATTTATGCGGCTTTTACCTATGCTCCAACTGTAACTACAGCTTTGAATGATTGCTATTATTCTCTCCAACAGCACCCAGTAGATTGCGGCGTTTTTGTATTATATAATGATTCGCTTTGGTATGATAACGGCATTTATTTTTTCCCCAATATAAAAAACATCGACATTGACAATATGCCCTCATGCAAAATCGACTTCTAAATAGTCTCCCAAAAATAGCACTTTTTTGTAAAAAAACAAAATTGTGCTATTTTTATTTTTAAAATTTCATTTTTTATACGCAATTACATTTTACAATACATGTAAATCAATTATAAAGGAGAATAAAAATGAAAAAACTTTATTTAATTTTGTCGTTAGTACTTACACTATGCTTGTTATGCAGTTGTGCAGAAGAAGCTTTGCCGGAATACATCATAAGCAATTATGATGAGGAATCGAGGCTCGATCTGAATGATTTAATCAACAATAACGATAGCGAAATGAACTCAAGCACCGAAACATCGAAAGACAACTCCTCAGATAGCGAGCTATCTGATAGCGAATCGTCTGTAAGCGAACCGTCATACGACGAAAGCGATAATAGCAAGGACGATTCAAAACCTGACGAAAATAACGGCAGTCTGCTTATAAAACAAAAGAAATATACCTATGACGGAAACGACTTGATTATTCTTGATGTTACTAATGAAAGTAATGGGAATTACAGTATAACAATTAACGGAACATATCTTGATGAATCCGGGAATGTATTGAAAACTGAAAAGAAAACGTTTGACCAATTTTCCGCAGGATATAAAAACTATTTTTTATTCAAACCGGAAATAAAATTTTCGCAATTCACATATACCGTTGAAGTGAATAAAACAAACGCACCCTGCTATGCAAAAGATGTCAAATACAACTTTTTGGGCTTGGAAGAAAATGCCGATGCGATTGTAGAAAACGACAAATTGGTCTGGCGTCCTGCAATCGTCGCAGCAATGCGATATGGATATGTTGGTACCGTTCCTGTTCAAGCTTTTATGAAATGTGTATTAGTAAATGAATCAGATGAAATCATAGCGATTTTTGAAAAGGCACCCGTGCTTGAATATGATCCGAATCCTGAAGGAAAAGAGCATAATCCCATATATATTTCTCCATCCGATAAACTTGACTGGCCGGATAATATGGAAGGCACTATCCGTGCTTTTGTTGTAATAGAAAAAGTAACAGATAAACTCCCTGACCGCTATGGAGGTTAAATATGTTCATATCAACGTATAAAGTTACCTTAAAGAACTTAATTCGTTCAACAACTTTTTGGCTGGTATTAGCTGTACTGTTGATAAATACCATACACGAATCATTGGAAGGTTTTTATGCTGATGATGATTCGCCTGAAATGATATTGTCATTTGCAGAATATATACCATGCATTGTGAATTCCTGTTGTTCTCACTTTCTTATGTATGCAATGCCCGTTTTCACAATAATTACAACAGTATTGGTCGTTAATCGTGATTATGGAGATCATTTTTATGAAATAGAGAAAGCAAGTGGATTGAAACCGTCAAGATATTTATTGGGACGTATTTGCGCATTAATAACAATCAATTTCATTGCTTTGTTTGTTATGAACTTAACCGATATTCATTTATATGTGTTCACACGTGGCGGACTTACAGATATGGGGATCTGGAATTACCTCGCAGACTCATTTATTAGAGTTTTTAGAGCAGATTTATTTGTCGCTATGCCTTGTTTGATATTTTATATTGGCATTACTTATTTTATCGGCACATTATTCAAAAATGGTATAGTAGCTGCAATTGCAGGATTTGGCTACACTATGTTCTTCTATGTTTCATTTTTGATGTATAGATTCAGAATAGCTGCCGAATACTTCGACTTCTTTTCTCCTGTTCCTTGGAAGTTGCGTAGATATTTCCATTTTTATGACACAAAATGGTTTGAAGATTCTTTAATGGGTATGGATACATCGTTGCCGGAAGCACTATTTTGTATCTTTTTCCTTGTCAGCGTGGCAACTGTATTTTCGATTTTCTCCTACCTTCGTATTCGAAGACGTAGCGTTTAGATGACCCAGAGGCACAATATGTTTTTGGCAATATATAGAAACACCATCAAAAATATACTGCGTTCCAAAGTTTTTTGGATTATGCTGTTTGTGACCATAATCGTTATCATTCATTCTGTATTTGCGGGTCAATATCGTGGCGACAATGAGAGGAATTTCATTTTATATTATCTCGATTATGTTCAGATGATATCGAACATATGTTGTGCAACACTGTTATCATATTCATTACCGATATTTACAATTTCTACTGTGGTATTGGTGTTAAATAGAGATTACAACGATGCCTTTTTTGAAATCGAGAAATCATCTAATGTGTCAATTTGTGCTTATCTAACAGGAAGATTGTGGGCATTATTATCGTTAAATCTACTCGCCCTAATTGTGTTCCACACCTTAAGTGTTCATTTGTACGTATTTACAAGAAACGGTGTGAATGATTTAAATATATTTGAATACCTTATAGATTCAACAATACGAATATTGCGAATTGATTTCTGCGTAGTTATGCCAACCATAATATTTTACATAGGCTTAGCTTTAGTTATTGGTACACTATTTAAAAATGGTATAGCTTCCGCAATTGTTTCAATCGGATATGTGATATTCTTTTATATAGCAAACCTAATGTTTAGATGGAAATATGCTCCAATTTATTTTGATTATTTTTCGCCTATTCCGAATAAACTGAGAGATTATTTTCATTTTTTCAATACATCTGAATTTGAAGGTATGGTTAAATATTTCAACCTTTCTATTGGAAAAGTATTGTTTTGTATAGCTTTTTTAGTTGGTTTTGGTGTTGTTTGTTCCATTATTTCCTACCTTCGCATAAGAAAACGCACAGTATAGGAGGTACAAATGTTATTTTTACGTTCGCTTTGGAAGAACAAATATTATTTGTTCCTTTCAATAATTTTACTTATCGTTGTTTCCCGTGTTTGGGAACCGTCACCGCTTATTGCGGCGTTGCCGGAGAAGGGATTCATTGACTACACGGAGTTGTTCGTACCGTTTTTGCTGATCCTGCCCATTTCGTTCTTGCTGTACGATAACTTCGAGATCGAGCTCGCCTTGACCTGCGGGGTGAAGACGGTGAAGCTGATGCTTTACAAGTTCTTCTCGGTGTTGATCTACACGCTGATCCCCATGGGGCTGTTGGTGGTGCTTTACAAGTACACGGAGTTTGTTCCCAACGGGCAGACGAAGATTCGGATCCCCATCGTGATCCCGGAAGATTACAAAATATACATGGCGGTTTCAGCGTTTGTAACGGTTTTGTTCTTTGCGTCGTTGTTCCTGCTGGTGCGGGTGGCGACCAAGAACTGCTACGCTCCCGTGGGCTTGGGGATCTTGGTGTATACCATTTTCAACACGCTGAACACCAATATTCATAGTGGGTATGAGGACATTCGCAAGTGTCTGTTTGACCCCTTCTTGTCGAATTATTTCTTGGGGGACGAGGTTTTGACAGAATATTATCAAGTGGGCCCGCTGTGGACGTATAATCGTTTGCTGTTTTTGGGGCTGGCCTTGGTGATGTTGGTTGTTACTTACGTTTTGTTGAGGAGAGAAAAACTGCATCAAGGATTTAATGATTGAGGGGAACATAAAAGTTAGTTTACGGTTCGGGACAATCCCCGCCACCGCCTGCGGCGGTCCCCCTCCCCTTACTAAGGGGAGGCCGGGGGCTACCGCAAGAAACTATTGAAAGGCTATTTGAATATCATTAAGGAGTACATACATGAAAATCGAAATTAAGAATTTAACCAAAATCTATCCCAGAGGGAAAAAGAAAGCCTTGAACGGGGTG
>JAFXBC010000042.1 GCA_017516825.1 Clostridia bacterium
CCGGGCCCAGCCGGTCATGTTGTAGCCCACCCGGATCATGCTGTTGGTCAGGTTGTCCAGCTCGGTGAGGTCCAGCTTGCCGTCGACGCCGGTGACCAGGGTCTGGGAGGCGGGCTCGCCGCCGTTGCCGTCAAAGGTGACGATGACGCCCTCCCGCCGGAACACGGCCACAAAGGTCTTGGGGCCCTCGTTGGAGGGGAAGTTGAAGGAGGGGGATCACATTGCTTCCGTTCGGGAGTTTTCCGTGGAGGTAAGTGTGAATCCCAACACCGTTTCCAAGGCATACCTGGAGTTGGAAAGATTGGGGATCCTTGTGGGAGCGGCGGGAAAAGGGTACTACGTCTCCCCCGGCGCGGTTTCCAGATTGCGTGAGAAAACGATTCACGAGGAAAAAAGCAGTATGCTTTCCGCCGCAGAAAAGCTTTTGCAAAACGGTATTTCCAAGGAAGAGCTGAAAAATTGGCTCGACGAACTATGATAAAGGAGGAATTACATTTATGATCCAAGCTGAAAAAGTTACTATGATGTTTGACGAAAAGATCGCTTTGGACGGATTGTCCTGCCAAATCCCCGACGGCTGTATTTACGGTCTCGTGGGAAGTAACGGTTCCGGTAAATCCACCTTCCTGCGATTGATCAGCGGTATTTACAAGCCCTACGGAGGGGAGATCAAATTCGACGGCTTACCCGTATATGAGAACCCGTTGGTGAAAAGCAAGCTGGTCTTTGTTTCCGACGATCTGTATTTTCTGCCCCAGGCTTCCATGAATCGCATGGCGGCGATGTACCGCTCTATCTACGACACCTTCTCTATGGAGCGTTTTCGTAATCTGACCGACACCTTCGGTCTTGATCCCGAGGCAAATATCAACACCTTTTCCAAGGGTATGAAACGTCAGGCGGCTACCATTCTTGCGTTGTCTGTCTGCCCCCGGTATTTGTTCTTCGATGAGACCTTCGATGGGCTTGATCCTGTGATCCGCAATCTGGTAAAGACGGTGATCTACAACGACGTAGCAGAGCGGAATACCACGGTGATCATCACTTCCCACTCCTTGCGTGAGTTGGAGGACACTTGCGATCAGCTGGCGTTGTTGCATAAGGGCGGTATCGTATTCGAAAGCGATATTCAAAACCTGAAGACTTCCCTGTTCAAGGTGCAGATCGCCCTGAAGGACGCTTACGACAGATCTTTGTTTGGAGATATTTCCATGTTGGATTACGTTCAAAGAGGCTCTGTGGCTAATTTCATCGTGCGAGGAGACAGGGATGAAATGAAGGAACGGCTTTCCGTGTTGAATCCCTTGGTGCTGGACATTCTTCCCTTGACCCTTGAAGAGGTGTTCGTTTACGAGATGGAAGCCCTTGGATATGCGTTCAAGGATATTCTGATGTAAAGGAGGCTGTTTTTGATGAAGAATTTTTTCAACGGTAAGTTATACGTCGAAGGACTCAAAAGAATTCGGTTGACGGGCATTATCTTTGGTGTGATCACGGTTTTGTTCGCTTCCTTCCCGGCATTGGCGGCCTTGATCGGCCGGGATCTTATGTCCTCTTTCTTTGTGCTGGAATACGATTCCTTTGCCGTTCCCATTGTAATGATGCTGTTTTTCACGCCTGCGTTCTTTTTGTCCATGTTCTCTTTTTTGAACAAAAGAAAGGGCTGTGATTTCTACCACTCCATCCCCCACACCAGAGGATGTATTTTCAACAGCTTCCTGGCCGCAATCTTAACCTGGATCCTTGGCATTCTCGTAGTCGCCGTGGCATTGACAACCTTGCTTTGGTCCTTCTGTCCCAACACGACTTTTTCCTTGTCGTTGATTCCTCTATCCATTGGGATCACATTTGTGGGCTGTATTTACGTAGGAGGCTTTACCATTCTGGCGCTGTCCTTAACGGGAACTTCCTCCTCTAATTTCGTGGTGACCATGCTGTTGATGTTCGTATTAAGGATCTGCGGATATCTGGGCATCTGGGCTATCGAATCAGAAACCAGAATGTTTGACGTGGATTACAGCGTATGGGGCATCTTTACCGGGCGGAATTGGTATCCGGCAGCCGTCTTTTCGGCCTTCGATTCTCCGCAGGTGTTTCAAAACGCCTCCTTGTGGATTTTGGCGTCAGCTACGATCTTAGCCTGCTACGGACTTGCATTTTTTGCCTTTAAGAAAAGAAGAAGCGAAATGGCCAATAAAAGTGCGCCCGGACCTGTGTTGCAATGCATTTTCCGTTGTGCGTTCACCCTGCCCATCGCCCTTGCGACCACCGTTTTTCTCCTCCAGGATATGGAATCCGCCTTTTTGACCATTTTCGTCATCATTACCCTTGCGGTGTTCTTCCTGTATGAGCTTGTAACGGCTAAGAAGGTAAAAACTGCGCTGAAATCCATGTGGCAATTCGTTTACATCATCGTTTGCTGTATTGTATTCTGTTGCCTGGTATACGGTACCATCGGAATCGTTCACAGCGGAAATTACACGGCCGATGAAATTGAATCGATCTCTCTTTATAACAAAGAGGTCGATTATTACGATTACCAACTCATCGGAGAGTCCTACGAGGGGCTGGCTGTTCTCAAAACCCACGTTGACGACCGTCGTGCAAAAGAGATCATCCAGGAGTTATTGGAGATCAATATTCGCTACGAGGAAAGCGATCATAGTATCCCTCTGTTTGATTTCGGTATTCCGCGTATCGGTTATAAGCACGTTGAGATCAAATTAAAATCCGGGCGTGTGATCGGGAGAAGACTATGTTTCTCGGAGGAGCTGTTTAACGAATTATCAGAGATCGTCGTAAGCTCCGAGGAGGGGCGAGCCGCGTATTTGTCATTGCCCAAGGGGGATGAAATCTCGAACTTTTTCATTTCCGGAATTTCCGACGTCTATCTATCGGAGGACGAGAATTGGGATCTTTGGGGATGCTTTATCAGAGATTACGAAAAGCTGTCTCCGGAAGAACAGAAAGAATATAAGGATTCCATGAAAAACATGTCTTTGGGCAAACGGACGTATATCGGGGTTTCCGGTCGTGTTGATGGACGCAATTTCAGATCAAAATATTACGTTCCCGCAAGCTTCGAGGAAACCAACAGAATGTTGTATTCCATACTCTCTTTCCGACGTGCGGATGCAAAGGCCGTGATAGAAGCCATTACTTACACAAAGAGCGGCGAGCTTTGGAAGGAGATGCCGGAAAACGTTATGACCATTGAGCTTACTTGCAAAGGGAAAACGTATATCTGGAGACGCAATCAGCAGAACCATGAAGCACTTTATGAGTACAGGCAAATGCAAGAATTGTCGGCCTTTATATTGCCCTTTATGGAAAACGATCCCACTATGATCGAAGAGGTTTTTATCAAATACGATTCACCCGTGGGAACGCAATGTATCGGTTTCACTTTGGGAAATATGAACGCCGAAGAGCGAGAAAAGCTGGAATATCTTTTGAGTAAATAAAAAATGCGGGGTACCAAACGGTACCCCGTAAAATTTTTTAGTCTTCAAGGATCTTGTCGATCAAGCCGTATTCCAAGGCTTCCTTCGGGAACATCCAGTTGTTACGCTCGGTGTCTCTGGTGACTTCCTCCACGGGCTTGCCAACGTTGGCGGCCATGAGGGTGTTCAAGCGCTGCTTGATGTCCAGCATATGGCGAGCCTCGATCTCCACGTCGGTGGCCTGGCCCTGTGCGCCGCCAAGAACCTGGTGGATCATCACCTGGCTGTTGGGGAGGGCGTATCTCTTCCCTTTCGTGCCTGCGGACAACAGGAAGGCACCCATGCTGGCAGCCATGCCCACGCAGATGGTGGAAACGTCGCACTTCAGATGGCGCATGGTGTCGTAGATGCCCAAGCCTGCGGAAACGGAGCCGCCGGGAGAGTTGATATACAGACAGATATCACGCTGGGGATCCACCGCCTCCAGATACAGCATCTGGGCAATGATGGTGCAAGCAAGGTCGTCGTTCACTTCGTTGAACAACAGGATGATACGGTCTTTGAGAAGGCGGGAAAAGGGATCGTAGCTACGCTCGTAGCCGCCCTCCTTTTCGAAAAATTGGGGTGTGACGATCATGAAATCTACTCCTTATCTTGGTACCACCAAAGGTGGATTCATCATTTACTCGTAAATGGGATGGGCGTTGCAGAGGGCGTCTACCTCTGCGATCACCTGCTCCTTGGTTCCTTCGAAATCCCGGGCAACCATACCCATGAGCTTGGCAATCTTCACCATATCGGC
The DNA here is from genome assembly GCA_017516825.1 of Clostridia bacterium. GTDB lineage: Bacteria > Bacillota > Clostridia > Oscillospirales > CAG-382 > Coliplasma. The sequence goes on from JAFXBC010000042.1 coordinate 4,246, forward strand.
TTCTACGAAGCCACGGGAGGTGACAGCGGGAGTACCTACCCGCAAGCCGCTGGTGACGGTGGGCTTTTCGGGATCGTTGGGGATAGCATTTTTGTTGGCGGTGATATGTACCTCATCAAGATGGATCTCGAAGTCCTTGCCGGTAATGCCGAAGGGACGGAGATCCAGCAGGATCAGGTGGTTATCGGTGCCGCCGGAGATAACGTTGAAGCCTTCTTCCACAAGTGCTTTGCAGAAGGCCTGGGAGTTCTTATAAACCTGCTCCTGATAAGCTTTGAATTCGGGCTTCAAAGCTTCGCCGAAGGCCACGGCCTTAGCGGCGATGATGTGCATCAAGGGACCGCCCTGGGTGCCGGGGAAGATTGCCTTATCGATGGCCTTGGCGTATTCCTCCTTGCAGAGGATCAAGCCACCGCGGGGTCCGCGGAGGGTCTTGTGGGTGGTGGTGGTCACCACGTCGGCATAAGGCACGGGGCTGGGATGAACGCCTGCGGCAACCAGGCCTGCGATGTGAGCCATGTCTACCATCAGTTTTGCGCCAACCTTGTCGGCGATCTCGCGGCAACGCTTGAAGTCGATGACACGGGCGTAAGCGGATGCGCCTACCACGATCATTTTGGGGTTGCATTCCAGCGCGATGCGTTCCATTTCGTCATAGTCCAGAAGGTGGGTCTCTTCGGAAACGCCGTAGGGGACGATGTTGAAATACTTGCCGGAAATGTTCACGGGAGAACCGTGGGAAAGATGGCCGCCGTGGGCAAGGTTCATACCCATGATGGTATCGCCGGGCTGGCAGAGTGCAAAGAAAACGGCCAGGTTGGCAGATGCGCCGGAATGGGGCTGAACGTTGGCATGCTCTGCTCCGAAAAGGCGGCAGGCACGCTCGCGGGCGATCTCCTCTACCTTATCCACCTCATAACAACCGCCGTAATAGCGTTTGGAGGGGTAGCCTTCGGCATATTTGTTGGTCAAAATGGTGCCTGCGGCCGCAAGGACGGATTCGGAAACGATGTTCTCGCTGGCGATCAGCTCAATATTTCTGCGCTGGCGGGCAAGTTCTCCGGAAATTGCAGAGGCAATCTCGGGATCTGTGTTCTGAAGAAGCTTGATACTATACATGGATGCACCTCTTTCTGGACGGCTTAAAGATTATACGGTAAGAATGTTTTCGGTGTCCCAAAGGGAAACGGGATACTCCCCTTTTTCCGCAAGGGATTGGAGATATTGACGGAAGGCTTCCCGATCCTCGCGGTAGGTGACGCCCTTCCAAACGCAGGGGGTATGCACTAAGCTGACGGAGCAATCTCTTGAGAGGATCACGTCCTCCGCCAATTCGGTAAGGTAGCTTTCTCCCTTGAGAAGATCGGAATTCGAATCTGTCAGAAAACTGCGAAGACGGGCCTCGGCAAATGCAAAGATCTTGGGAGTGAATCCCCAGAAGTTCATGGAAACG
>JAFXBC010000043.1 GCA_017516825.1 Clostridia bacterium
CCATTCGCCGGCCATTCCTACGGTAGCAGTATTTTCTATCGGATCTTTTGCGCAAGATGAGAAGAGCGCAACAGATGCTGCTAAAACATATATTAACTTTTTCATACCTTCTGTCATTTATTTGGTTATTGGCCGATTCCGCAACAGAATCTTGCACATCTTCGCCCATAAAGCACAAGCAGCCACCTTGTAGGCAGCTGCTTGAAAATCTTTTTCATTTTAACTCTACCCCAACTATTGACATAGAGCCAATTTTTTGTAGTAGGGGAGAATTAGCCGTTGACCAGCTTTTCGATCTCGCTTGCGAAATCGTCTTCTCTCTTCTCCAGACCCTCGCCTCTCTCGAACTTCACGAAAGAGTTGATCTTGATCTTGCCGCCCAGCTCCTTGCCGGTGTTCTCGGTGTACTGACCAACAGTGATCTTGTCTTCCTTAACGTAGCCCTGGTCAACCAAGCAAGCGCTCTCGTAGAACTTGTTGATACGGCCTTCGATCATCTTCTCTTTGATGTTTTCGGGCTTGGAAGCGTTCTTGGGATCGTTGTTGATCTGAGTCAGAGCGATCTCCTTCTCGCTTGCCAGTACGGACTCGGGAACGCAGTGTCTGCAAACGTAGGTGGGGTTCATAGCAACGATCTGCATGCAGATGTTCTTAGCGTAGTCAGCAAAAGCCTCGCCGTTTACGTCAACACCCTCGGTGTCGAACTTGGTAACGCAAGCGATGGCGCCGTTACCGTGGATATAAGTGCCGCAAGCACCCTCAACGATGACGAAGCGACGGATGGACATATTCTCACCGATGGTGAAGATCTTGTCCTTCAGAGCGCCCTCAACGGTGAGCTCACCGCCGTCGAAGGGGAGAGCCAGCAGCTCTTCGTTGTTAGCGGGCTTGTTAGCAACGATGGTGCGGAGAATGCCCTGTACGAACTCGCGGAAGGAAGCATTCTTAGCAACGAAGTCGGTCTCAGCGTTAACTTCAACCATAGCGGTCACGCCGTCTACGGTCAGGGTGTCAACAACGCCCTCTGCAGCGATACGGTCTGCCTTCTTAGCGGCAACTGCAACGCCCTTTTCGCGAAGGATCTTGATAGCCTCGTCGAAATCGCCGTTAGCGGAAACGAGAGCCTTCTTGCACTCCATCATACCTGCGCCGGTCTTCTTGCGCAGCTCCATAACCAATTTTGCGGAAATCTCTGCCATTTTTAGTTCCTCCTAAAAATCTTTCTCAAAAAGCTTATTCAGCTGCCTCGACGGGAGCCTCTTCGGTGGAATCGGTGAACTGCTCGCCCTGCTTGCCTTCCAGAACGGCGTCTGCCATAACGGAAGCGATGAGCTTGATGGCGCGGATCGCGTCGTCGTTACCGGGGATCACGTAGTCGATCACGTCGGGATCGCAGTTGGTGTCAACGATAGCGATTACGGGGATGCCCAGCTTTCTTGCTTCTTCAACGGCGTTGTTTTCCTTCTTGGGGTCAACGACGAAGATAGCGGAGGGCAGGGTCTTCATGTTCTTGATACCGCCCAGGTTCTTCTCCAGGTCAGCGGTCTGCTTCTGCAGAACTGCAACTTCCTTCTTGGGAAGCAGATCGAAGGTGCCGTCCTCGGCCATCTTCTGGAGGTTGTTCAGCTTGGCGATGGACTTCTTGATGGTCTTGAAGTTGGTCATCATACCGCCCAGCCAACGGGTGTTTACGTAGTACTGCTCGCAACGGAGAGCCTCTTCCTTAATAGCGTCCTGTGCCTGCTTCTTGGTGCCGACGAACAGGATGTGACCGCCGTCCTGAGCGATCTGACGGATCACCATATAGGCTTCCTCGATCTTCTTAACGGTCTTCTGCAGGTCGATGATATAGATCCCGTTACGCTCGGTGAAGATATACTCCGCCATTTTGGGGTTCCATCTTCTGGTCTGGTGACCGAAGTGTACGCCTGCTTCAAGCAGCTGCTTCATGGATACGACTGACATGTTTGTCTCCTTCTTTCGGGTTTTACCCGCCACCGCCTTGGGAATTTACGACTGCCTGTTTCGACGAACCCGAAGTACAGCCGCAGAAGCGGTGTGTGAATTTTTCCGTGCCTCTTTCATGGCACATCAGCGTATTTTAGCACATTCTTTTCCAAATTGCAATAGGTTTTTCAAAATTTTTTCCAAACGATTGACATTTTTCTTTTCCCGTGATATAATCACACCGTATGATTTCAAAAGACAGAGGAGGTGCAGGATGCAAAAGAAGCGATTCGTGGTAAAATGCCTCTACCAAATGACCTATTACGAAATGGGAGGCAACCCCTTGCCCCGCGTCAGCTGGGCGGAGCGTATGTTCTACGTCCTTTCGGAAAACGTGGATACCTCCTACCGCACCGCCGAGGAGCTTGCTCTGGAATACGAATGCGATTACGCCCAGGGGGACGTATTGGTCTGTTGCCGCCTGTACGAGATCTCCGACAGCATGGAGCTTACCGTCCCCACCGTGAAGAACGGCACGGAGCTTTACACCAACTTTTTTGAAGCCACCACAGAAGAAATGGAAGCCATCCTCCGCCTGCAATACGGCGAAAAGGGGCCTGCAGCAGATACAGTCAGCTAAACGGAAAGGAAGACCATTATGCCCACACTTGATACCATTTGCGTCCAAGGCGCATACCAACCCAAAAACGGGGAGCCCCGTGTCATCCCCATCGTGCAAAGCACCACCTACAAATACGACTCCAGCGTGGAGATGGGAGATCTCTTCGACCTGAAGAGCGAGGGCTACTTCTACTCCCGTTTGCAGAACCCCACCTGTGATTACGCCGCCGCCAAGATCACCCTTTTGGAGGGTGGTGTGGCAGGTATGCTCACAGGCTCCGGCCAGTCCGCCAACTTCTACGCTCTGTTCAACCTTGCCCAGGCAGGGGATCACATCGTTTGCTCCTCCGCGATCTACGGCGGCACCTTCAACCTGTTCAACGTGACCATGCGTAAGCTGGGCTTCGATTTCACCTTCGTGTCTCCCCATGCTACGGAGGAGGAGCTTCGCGCCGCCGTGAAGCCCAACACCAAGGCCTTCTTCGGCGAGACCGTTTCCAACCCCAGCCTGGACATCATGGATATCTCCGTGTTCGCCAAGGTTGCCCACGAGAACGGCGTGCCCCTGATCATCGACAACACCTTTGCAACCCCCATCAACTGCCGTCCCTTTGAGTTCGGTGCGGACATCGTCACCCACTCCACCACCAAGTACATGGAAGGTCACGCCTCCACCATCGGCGGTTGCATCGTGGATAGCGGCAACTTCGATTGGACTCAGAACGACAAGTTCCCCGGCCTTACCAAGCCCGACGACAGCTACCACGGCATCATCTACGCAGAGCGTGGCAGAGGTGCTTACCTTCTGAAGTGCGTGGTTCAGCTCATGCGTGACCTGGGCTCCGTCCAGGCGCCCCAGAACGCTTTCCTTCTGAACGTGGGCTTGGAGACCCTTCATCTCCGCATGGCCCGCCATTGCGAGAACGCCGTGGCCGTTGCCAAGTATCTTCAGAACCATCCCAAGATCAACTGGGTGAAGTGTGCGATGCTGCCCGAGGACGACCAGTACGCCCTGGCACAGAAGTATATGCCTCACGGCACTTGCGGCGTGGTTTCCTTCGGTGTGAAGGGCGGCAGAGAGGCGGCTACCAAGTTTATGGACAGCCTCCGCTTGGCGGCCATCGTCACCCACGTGGCTGACGCCCGCACCTGCTGTCTCCACCCGGCGTCTACCACCCACCGCCAGCTCACCGACGAACAGCTGGTAGCCTGCGGCGTGTCTCCCGACCTCATCCGCTTCTCCTGCGGTATCGAGAGCGCAGAGGACATCATCGCCGATATTGAGCAGGCGTTGGAACAGATTTAAGAGGATACGATCAAAGGGGTGCTTTTGGAAAAAAGCACCCCTTTTGAACCCCGAAAACCTTATTACCGAAACGCACACGCGTTTCGGTGTTTTTATTTCATCATACGGGTCCCGTTCAGCGTCTTACGCGCAACTTACATCCCCCGAAACGCAACAAACCCGTTTGGGGGTTGCTTTTTTATTTCTTTTGGTGTACCATATCCTCGAAAGGAGGGCAACGCCCATGAAGATCACCATCATCCACGACCCGGAGGTGAGAGAGCCTCAGATCACCGTGACCTACGGCTACCTCACCGAGGAGCTGCAGGCTCTGCTGGCGGAGATCAGCCTGGCCGACAACCGCATAGCGGGGGAGAAGGACGGCACCACCCATTTCTTGAACCTATCCGATCTCTACTATATCGAAACGGTGGACGGCAAGGTGTTCCTCTACACCGCTAAGGACACCTTCGAGACCAAAGCCCGCATCTACCAGCTGGAAGAAAAGCTTTCCGGCACTCCATTCGCAAGAGTTTCCAAATCCGCTATCGTAAACCTGAAAAAAGTTCGTTCCATCACCCCGAAAAAGCACAGCAAGCTGATCATGACCCTGCTGAACGGGGAAAAGCTCATGGTCTCCCGTCAGTATCTGAACACCATCAAAGAAAGGTTAGGTGTGTAATATGAACTCTAACTCTAAGCTCGTTCGTTTGTTTTACAGCTATTTCGGTTCTTTTGGCGTAGCGGCATTGTTGCTCGCACTTTTGGGGTGCCATATCGAAAGCGTGTATCGCTTTATTCTGCCCACTGCCGTTGCTCTTGTGATCCCCGCTTTTCTCAACGTCTTTGTGCTTTGCAGTAAACATCAGTCCAAAGCGGAGCTATGGCTCAATCGCGCTTCCTACGGAGTGGCGGCGATCCTTTGCACCTTGGGCAGTTATTCCGCTTTCGGAATCTACAATTCCTGGAAGATCCTTGTTCTGGCTACCGTCGTGATGTTGGCCGTGTATGTTGCCTTCGGCATCCCTCTCTTTATCCTCGCCGACCGCAGAGAAAAACGCAAACTCCAAGCCATGAACGAAAAGTTTTTGGAAAATACGGAAGAATAAACGAAACAAGGAAACTTCTTTGGGAAAAGAAGTTTCCTTGAACCTTCAAGAAACCTTATTGCCGAAACGCAGTTGCGTTTCGGTATTTTTATTTTATCCCACGGGATTCCAAAGGGACTTGACCTGCTTGCAGGTCTTCCCTTCTGGCAGGGGATCACAAGGGGACGGAGTCCCCTTGGTTAAGCGTCTCTTCCGATCGTCACTCTCTTGCCGTTCGTCTCCCCGCGGGCAACCTCTTTGCCGCCGTCGGAGACCACCCAGCCGCCCTTGCCTACGCGAATGCCGTAGCACCCGCCGCAGATGGGGAGCTTTTCCAGGCTGATCTCACCCAGCTCCTCAAAGTAGACAGGCACAAAGGAGAAAGCTGTAAGCCCCTCCGGCCGAATACCGAAAAGCCCCTCTGTGACCACCCGTGCAAACAACGCGCTTTCCCCGGAAAGATGGCGCTTCCCGCCCTCCGGATAAGCCTCCACCGCATAGGGCACGCGATCACACAACAACCGCTTGCGGCAGTACCCCAAGAAGGGCGCCATGATCCGATCCCCCGCACCGGCAAGGAAGGCCGCCTTCATGCCGTACAGCGTGGAACGATCCCAAATGGTGCTGGAACGGTTTTCCTCGGAGATCTCGCAGGTCAGCATCCCTTCCTCCGTCCACAGATAGGAGGAAAGCATGGCGTTCAAAGTGCCCTCCTTTCGTTTTCCCATCTCCATGCACAAGGGCAGGCAGATCCACGCCCGCAACGTGTCGTACCCCTTGGAGTAGCGGTAGGTCTCAAACCCGTGAAGCTCCGCACCGAAATAGCTGTCAATAGCCTCCGCCAACGCGGCGGCTCTCTTTTGATATTCCTCTGCCGTGTCAACGTCTCCCAAGGACTCCGCCAACTTGGAGGCAAATACCAACCCGCCGTAGCATAAGCAGGAGGTGGAAAGGTTGGCCTTCCTGTCCGTGGGGAAGCGCCCCTCCAATTCATCGGAATCGGAACGGATCACACCCTCCGGCAGGGTCTGACGGCGGCAGTACTCCGCACACCACTTGATGGCAGGGTAAAGCTCCTTGGCAACAGCCTCATCCCCTGCGTAAAGGCAGAACAGGGAAGCCCCGTACAAGTACATGGCCGCGTCCCCGCGGTCTCCCGCACCCTCCCAGATGTCCAGCCCCTCCGCGATAATGGAGCAGGGAAGCTTGTGGAAGCTGTCGGACATGAAAGCCGTGTAGGAGCGATAAGCGTTCAGGGAAGCCTCCATGGCAGCCTTGTCTCCCGTCATGGCGAAATGGGGGCCTGCGTACTCCGCCTGGTCGTTGCACCAGGTGGCGGCGTAGTAGGAGCGTCCCCCGGGGCTGTGATACTTCCCGGTGAGGGTCTCGAAAATGCTTTCCCCGGCGCGGAGCTTGGAAAAACGGAACATTCCGTCCAATACGGGGTTTGCGGTGCGGAGAACCGGGGTGCCGCAAAGCTCCTCCACCCGCGCAAGACGCGCCAAAAGCTCTTGCCCGCCGTCTACCTCGGGGCAGGGCTGATTGGCGATCCGTGCGGAGTAGTAAACGTAATAGGTCAGCGTGTCACCCGAGGCAAGCTTGATCACCTCCGGCGCATCGTGGCGGATCTCCGCAAGGTAAACCCCCTTGGTGCCTCTGCCGTATTCGCAGAGATGGGTAGTCGGCAGGGAAAGGGTAAACTCCCCGTCCTCTATGGCCATCAAGGACACCTGCTCCACACAGCAAAGTGCGTTTTGGGCAGGGTAAAAACGGCGCACCACCAGAACGTCTTCGTCGGTATCGCAGGTGATGCAAAGAGTGCCGTCTAGCTCCGCCTGAATGGGGAATTCCTTCACGGGAACGCCGTCCTTCAAAAGACGGGGCGCCTGCTCCCTTGCCACGTCAAAATGATAGGTGGCGTGGGTGTGGTTGGGAATGGTACGCAGGGTAGGGAAGTAAAAGCTCTGCTCCAAATGCAGGGTGCCGTCCTCCTTCACCCCGTAGGAAATGATCTCGTCGGCGTAAAAGCCGCTCATTTCAATGTCGTCGGTGTGAAATTGCCCTTTTTTGATCTCCCAAACCAAACGCTCCCCGTCGATCCTCCAGATCTGCTCCGTCATAACCCGTTACCTCTTTGTAGCTTTATTTTCTTAAGTATATCACAAGGCGTTTGGTTTTGTCAATGAAAACACCTCCGAAAACGATGGTTTTCAACAATGGGTTTTTCTTTTTGGATCCTTTGTTCTCCCGCAAAAAAGGACCCTTTTGCAAGAGTCCTTTGATACGGTTATTCCTGTTCTCTCTGGTTGAAGGTCTCGATGAGATCATCCAGTGCCGACTGTGCGGAGCTTGCCAACCCGTCGTAGCTGGAGGCGAAGGAGCCCTTGGGCTTGTTGATGAGCTCGGTCAGCATATTGGACAGCCCGCCCACGCGGTAAACTGCCCCAAGATCTGCACCCGCGCAATCGAAGATCAGCTCCAGCATCTCCACGTCGTCGTCGGTACGGAGCTTCTGGTACTGCAGAACTACGTCGTAGTAGGTGGTGGCCACGGTATCCACGGAGTAAGCACCCAGCGCGTCCAGGATCACCTGTGCGCGGTAGGATCTCTCCTCGTCCATGCCGTAGGGGATGCAGTACGCGTTGGAGGACCATGCACCTACCTGGGTGTAGTACTGCTCCTGGTTTTTGTCAAACAAAGGAGAGGGGAGAATACCGAAATCGCTCTGCATATCGCCCAGCTTCAATGCATCCTCAATGCCGCCGGAATAGAACAAACACTGGTCTGCCTTAAAGGAATCCAGCAGCAGAGTCATGGGGGTGGAGGACTCGTTAAAGTAATCGTCACCGCAAACGTAATCCTCGCTGTCCTGGAGCAGATCCAGAATGGAATCCACCACCTTGGCGCTTCTTTCGTTGTATACGGAGATGTAGGGAACACCCGCTTCGTCCACGTCGGCAATACGCTCCCCGGCGCCGTAGAACAGCTTCTGCATATCGCCGTTCTGACCTGCCCAGCCGTAGCTGTCGTGGTAAGTGATCTTGCCGTCCTTATCCAGGTCTTCGCTGAGATCCGCCTGCTTGATCAGCTCCAGGATCTTCTCGATGGTCCATTCCTTGTTGCGGACCAGCTCGTAGGGATATTGGATACCCGCATCGTCCATCAGCTTTTTGTTGAAGAACAGGCATCCCGCCGCGTTCTTGGCGCGCAAGCCGATGTCGCCGGTGAGGTAGTAGGTGCAGTTGCCGATGGCGGTGTCGGAAATAAAGGTCTGATCCCACCAGGAGTTTTGGATACGGATACCGGGAGCGGTAGCCAGGTCGATGATCAACCCCTCCGCCGCCATGGTGCCTGCATCCAGCAAGCAGGGATACAGAATGTCGTAATCCCCCGTGCCGGAATACCCGAACTCACGGACAGCCGCCAGGAAGGTGCCGCCGTACCGCTTGGGGTCGATCATGATCTCTTCCTCAATGGTGATGCCGTAAGCCGCTTCCACCGCCTCGGTGCGCTCCTTGATGGCAACGGAAAGCGCCTTGGCGCAGGTCTCGTTGTTGGAGTTGTCCCCGATCTCGGTGACGTAGGAATCGTTGAATGCCGCGGTAAACACCTTGATGGTCTCCCCTTGGAATTCATCCGTCTCGATAAAGCTGTCGTCGTTCTTCGAAACCTCGTCGCTGATCTCGGGCAGAGAGCCGGGATCGGAGGCCACGGCAGAGCTTTCGGGCGTCTCGCCGCCGCAGCTTGCCAGCATCAGCAAGGCAAAGGTCAACAGCAGACAGATGCAGAGCAGTCTTTTCATGTTCATAAAAGAAGTTCTCCTTTTTTATCAAATAGGGGACTGCTGCAGATGGTGCGAACCATGGCAACAGCCCCCCAAATCGGACTCATTGAACGGGATGTTTATTCTGCGGGAGACCACTTGCCCAGCAGATAGAGTCTCAACTGGAAGTAGTCCCTCTTGTTCACCTTGCCGCTACCGTCGATGTCACTTCTGGAAAGCATTTCGTCGGTGAAGTTGATGGGCTTATCCATCAGGAAGGTCTTCAGCTTGAAGTAGTCCAGCTTGCCCACCTTGCCGTCGCCATCGATGTCGCCGAACGGAACGGTAGGTGCCTTCACAACCTCCAGCAGTGCGCCGTCAACCACGCCGATCTTGCCGGCGTCGTTCTTGATGGCGCCCTTCACGGTGATGGTATCGCCCACCGCCAGGTCTGCCGCACCCTCGCCGGTGAGGCGGACGCACAGGAGGGGATAGTCCTTCAGCTCGCCCACCTGAATGGTCACGGAGCCGTCGGCATCCACGGAGAGGACTACGCCGGAAAGTTGGTACGGATGACCGTCGGAAAGGGTCTCGCCCTCTGCCAGACCGTAAGCCGCACCAAGGATCTCCTCGTCGGTCTCGTAGATCTTAACGGGGTTCTTGTAAGTAAAGCCGGCACCTTCAACGGTTACGTGGCCTGCGGCACCGCGGAGTGCGATCAGATCAACGTTGTAAAGGGTAATAACGGCACCCTTTTCAATGTCGGTAAGCTTTACGCCGTCTTCCTTGTTGCCGCTGAAGCCGATGATATAGCCGCCTACGGGACAAACCACGTCGCTCTTGTCGCCATCGGGTCTGCCCAGAACAAAGTGGGTCTCTTCTACCACGCCGTGGGCGTTCACGACGATGACGTAGAAGTAGTTCATATCCTTGCCTGAGCCGCTGTTACCCAGCGCGGTCAGCTGGTCGATGGTGAGATGGCCACCGGCAAGGATGCAGTGGAAGGAATCGTGGATATAGCCTGCGTAGTCCAGAACCAGCGCGTCCCCGGGAAGTGCAACCAACTCGTCGGGCTGAACCTTGATGGCGGGAATGGCTTCGGTGTAGGAATCGCCGCAGGTACAGGTGTAGGTGCGGACGCCGTCTGCACTGAGGGTGGGCTCCAAGGTGATTGCGGAAGTATAAGCGTGTTCGTGAGCTTTCAGAACGGTAAACTCTGCAATGGAGATGAACTCCCAGAAGATCTTGTTGTCCGCAGGGGCGTAGCCCAGAACGGGAGTGCTTGCGCCTACGCTCAGAACCACCCGGAGGTAAGCCGCCTCGGTGTTTTCGAAGTTGAAGACGTTACAAAGGGTGCCGTGAGTCTCCCCGGAAACCTCGGCAGGTACCAGGTCATATTTGCCCATCTCGGTCCAGCTTTCGCCGTCGACGGAAACCAGAACGGTTGCTTGTCCCTCGGGATAACCGATCATGACACCGGCACAGTGGTACAGGTCCACCATCAAACCGCTGATCGTCTTGACCTCGCCCAGAGCGTAGTGCAGGGTAACGTCCATGCCGGTGGTGGTGCACTGGGTATTCTGAACCAGAACCACTTTGTTGGCACCTACCGCAGCCCAATCACCGTCGAAGTCGGTCATGCCGTCGGTGAGGAGCTTGTTTTCGTTTACGTTGACGTCGACTTTAACGTTTTCGGGACGCTTCACGCAGGCGTCCATTACACAGTTTGCGTCGAACTCAATGGTGCCGTTGTAATTCATCAGCTGACCGGTAACGGTGATGGTGTCGCCCACCTTCAGATCGGCAACGCCCTCACCCTTCATGCGGTAGCACTGAATGGGCTTATCAGCGAGATCGCCCACGCGGATGGTAACGGTGATATTCTCGTATTCCTCGCTGTAAGACGTGTTGACGGCAAGCACCACGCCGGTGAGCTGATAAGAATGGCCATTGGAAAGGTACTCTTTGTTTTCAAGCTCGTAGGCGGCATTAACGATCTCCTCGGGAGTCTCGTAGATGGTCACGGGGGTTACCACGCTGACGGAAGCCTTGGAGCCCTTGGCATCCACAAGACCGGTGGCGGAGGCCAGGCTTTTCATGGACTCCACGTTTGCGGAAACGGTCACGTTGCCGGTAGCGAGAGGCACGAAGGTCACGGTGAACAGCTTGCCGGAAAGCACGTCGGAAGCGTTGACCGCCGCAACGGTGGCGGAGCCTTCTTTTACGTTGGTGGCAGTGATGCCTTCACCCTCAAAAACGATTCCACCCCAGGAAAGCAGGGCGGGATCCCAGGTGACCTCGATCTCGTAGCCGGCAATGGCGGTCATGCCGCCTGCAAGCTCCAGATCAAAGGAAACCTCAAAGGCATCCTTCTCGCCGTCACCGGTGAAGTACGCCCGGTCCGGCATACCCACGGAAACCACGGAAACTTCCGCTGCCGTTACGGAAAGAAGGGAAGCGGACGTCATGGTGACGACCATCAGGACTGCCAATAAAAGCGATGTGAATCTTTTCATAAAGCAGGAATTCCTTTCCTAAATAAGAAAAAGTATCATAAGCGTATTATACAGTATCTTTCGGCGGATTGCAAGTGCTTTTTCACAAAAAGAAGAAAAAACACCCTGTTTCTCCCGTGAAAAAGAGAAGAGAGCGGCAGGAAAGCCGCCCTCTCGGGAAAAATCTGGTTATGCGGTGATACCGTACGCCTTCAGGGTGTTTTGCTTCAGCAGAATGTAATCCACGGCGTTGACTCTGCCGTCGCCGTTGATATCCGAGGCCGCCTGCTGGCTCTCGGAAAGGGTGAAGCCGTCCAGCGCGGAGCGCTTGATCAGCAGATAGTCTGCGGCGCTGACCTTGCCGTTGCCGCTGAGGTCGCCCTTCACGCAAATCGAGAAACTTGCGCCGTCCTTTTCCACGGTGGCTCCCGTGCCGACTACGTCTGTACCGGAAAGGGATTTACCGCCCTTGCCGCTGATCTTGACGCCCTCGGAGGAAGCCAGGCTTCCCAGAAGATCCGCCGCGGTGAGACCGCTCTCGGAGAGGAGGATGCCTCGGTTCAGCAAATAACTGCTTTCCGCCTTCAACGCCAGAGCCTTGTGGCCGTCAACGCTTACGGTGATTGGCTGGGAATACAGGGTGTAGGAAGCACCGTTGGGAAGCTTGGTTTTGTAAGACAGCAGGAACACCGCCTTGCCGTACTTCAAAGGCGTCACGGTGCCGTCGTCTCCCAGCTCCACCACGCCGTCGTTCTCCAGGGTGATCACCTTGCTTCTGGAGAGGATATCCTTTTCCGTGCCGCCGTAGGTGACGGAGGTTGCGGAGAGGGTAATGGTGTCTCCCAGATCCACCCGCAGATCGGTGGGAACGGAAATGGTCTTCACCGTATCCTGGAGATACTGGGGATCGTCTGTGGTCATACCGTTGACACCTGCCAGGAACATCTTACAGACCTGTGCGGCCACGGAGTTGGAATAGGTCCAGGTCCACAAGGTCAGACCGCGGTCGTTGGCGTTCCGCAGGAACTCTGCGGTCAGGTTGCCGTAGTTGATGGCCATGGTGGCGTGGTAGGACAGGGTATCCGTCTGCTTCTGGTAGTAATTGTTCAGGGTGTTCAGGGTATCGTTTTCCTCGGCAAAGCCGGCGGCGCTGATGAGATACCCGGTGGTAACGTTCATATACTGCTTTGCGGAGGTGAGCTGGTTGGCGTAGAAGCTGATGAAGACCACCTGGTTTTCCATGTTGTACTTCTTGATCAGCTCAACGCACTTCCGAGGCAGATCTGCCTGGCCGGACTTGATCTCGCAAAGGAACTTCACGTCCTTGCCCTGGAAGGCCTGGAGGATCTCCTCGAAGGTGGGGATATGCTCCTCGGAGAGGGTGCCGTTTCTGTACTTCAGCTTGTATTGCTGCAGCTGCTGGCTGGTCATGGAAGCGATCTTGCCCTTGCCGTTGGTGGTACGGTCGATGGAATCGTCGTGCATCACCATCACCACGCCGTCGGAGCTGAGATGCACGTCGATCTCAATGCAATCCGCTCCGGCTTCATAACCGCCCAGACAAGCTGCCAGGGAGTTTTCGGGGAACTTGGTGGAATAGCCTCTGTGGGCCGTCCATACGGGAGTGCGGGTCAGAGCGTCGGAAGCGGTGAAGACCTCCGTCTGTACGGCGGCAACCAGCTCCGGGTTATCGCTGACCACGGCGTTGGCGCCGGAGGCTACCAGCCAAGCCGCCTGGGCAGCGGTCTTGATCCGTGTGCCGAAAGCCCAGACCGCCAGCTCGAATTCCTGCCACTTGGCTACGTATTCCTTGGTGGCCAGATGATAGGGCACCAGAATGGCCTGGGCGTAAGCCCCCGCCGCCTTGTTATAGTAGTCGTAGATCTCCTCATCGGTAAGGCTTTCCGCCTTGATCCCGGTGAGATCCAGCACGCCGCGGAGCTTCGTCTTGTTCTTCTCACGGGCGTACTTCACCACCTCCGCATCGGCGGAGATGACCGCGGCCTCGGGGATCTTTGCGGAGGTCAGCGCGGCGTTCAACGCATCCACCTGGGTCTTGGTATCCAGACGGAACTGGGGGATCACGTTCTTTTCCTTGAACCCCTTCAGGTAGGTCTCGAATTGCTCCTTGGAGATCTCTCTGCCGGTAAGATCCAGCAAAGCCGCCGCCGTCAGAGCCTCTCCTGCCAGATAGTCCTCAAAATCGCCGTAGGACAGATACGCCTGGGTGGAAACGTAGTTGGTGATATTGGTTTCTCCGCGGTTTACGGAGGAATCCACCAGCAACGGAACCACGGGAGGACGCTCCGGCGCAATTTCCTGTACGGTAACGCGGATGGAATCCACGTTCATGGTGCCGTAGTTATCGATGATGCCCACGTATCCCTTGGGATGAGCGGAGGCGTTGGTGACGAACATCACCGATTCCTCGTCGATGAGGTACTGTACGGTACTGCCGAAGGCCTTCACCGTCAGGTTGTGGAAGTCCTCGTCGGTCATATCCAGCACGTGGGAATTGTTGTAGATCACGTTCCAGGAATTGGAAGTGGTACGCTCCGCAAACTCCACCGTACTGCTGGTGGTGTTGGCGCGGACGCACATATGGTAGTAGGGGTAGTAATTTTTGTTGGCGTTTTCAATGCGGTAGGCGATGGAGCACCATCTGGAGCCGTTGAGCACCTCCGTCTGGTTGGCCATCATGGAAATGGCGTAATCGCCGAAATCCCCCAGCCACTCCGGAAGAATAGCGCGGTAATAGTCCTTGGCCTGGCTGCCGAAATGCATCACGCCGTCTTCGATGTTCACCAGCTTGGGGTTGAGAAACTTCCAGCCCTCTGCCTCCAGATCCTCCACCGTGCATTCGAAATCGTTCTCGTAAAGCACGTATTCCGTTTCGTCGGGAAGCTTGGAGACCAGATATACCTTCTCGGAGACCTCCCCTGCGGTGGCGGTGAGGGTCAGAACCCCCTTCTCCTCCACCTTGACGGTCTTCACGGTCTCGCCGTCCAGCGTCCAGGTGATCTCCTTGGGCTCCAGCCGCTTGCCGTTGTCGGCTTCCACGGTATACAGGGAAAGATCCACCGTAGCGCCCACGTTGGCGGTGATGGCGGGGTTGGTTTTCGTAATGATCTTGGCAAGATCCATCCCCATAGCCGCCCCGGTAAGAGGCAGGGATGCAAAGACCGTGAGCAGCAACGCCGCCGTCATCAATGCGGAAAGAATTCTTCTCATCTTCATAAGTATACTCCCTTTGCTTTATCGTAATGTGTTCTCGGCTTCAATGGCGTCCATAGCGTCTGCAATGACGTTGTTTGCCTTCTTCAAGGCTTCCTCGGCCCGCAGGGGGGTGCAGCCTGTCTTCTGGCAGATCATGCGGATGGCTCTTGCCACCAGCTTTCGGTTGGAGGGGATCATGTAGGCCATGTAATTCCCCCGCACCCTGCCGTAGCGCACCATGGCGCCGGTGGAAAGCATATTCAGGATCATTTTCTGAGCCGTCCCCGCCTTCATGCGGGTGGAGCCGTTGATCACCTCGGGGCCCACCTCCGCCGCGATGGCCAGGTCGCACAGGGGGATCAGATCGCTGTTTTTGTTGCAGGTGATGCAGATAGTCCCGGTGCCCAGCTCCCTTGCGTAAGCCAGAGCTCCCTTCACGCAGTTTGCGGATCCGCTGGCGGAAATGGCAACCAGAATATCCTTCTCACAGTATCCGTATTCCTCCCTCATCAGGTCGGCAATGCTGTTCGGGTTGTCCTCCGCGTCCTCCGCGGGATTGATGATGGCGCTGTATCCCCCGGCCATCAGACCGATGACTCTGCCGTACAGCCCGTAGGTGGGCGGGATCTCGGAGGCGTCCACCACCCCCAGTCTGCCGGAGGTTCCCGCACCGCAGTAAAAGATGCGTCCCTCCCGCTTTAAGGCCTCCGCCAACAGATCAATGGCCCGGCCGATCTCCGGCAGGCATTTTTCCACCGCAAGGGCTACCGTTTTGTCTTCTTCGTTGATGCACCTTGCGATCTCAAGGGCGCTCATCTTGTCGATCTGCGACGTAGAAGCGTTCTTTTGCTCCGTAGTCAGCGTATGAAATTCAGCCATGCTGTCAAAGCCTCTTTCGTCAATTGGTTTTTCTTGGTTTTATTCTAACATAGAGAGGATTCTTTGTCAATCATTTTTATGCGCCATTTCGGAAAAAAGTCTTAAAACCCGTTGACAAAAAAGGGAAGATATGGTACTATTGAACAAGAGAAATTTGCCGTAAAGAGGGAGGATTTATATGGAACTGATCAGCGTTATGGTTCCTTGCTTTAACGAGGAAGAATCCCTGCCTCTTTTCCGCGAGGAGATCTTACACGTGATGGCTACCATGCCGGAATACGCCTTTGAGGTGATCTTTGCGGACGACGGCTCCGGGGACGGCACCTTGAAGCTGTTGCGGGAGTACGCCGCCGCGGATGACCGCTTCCGCTACGTTTCCTTTACCCGCAATTTCGGCAAGGAAGCCGCCATGTACGCCTTGTTGCAGGCCTCCCGCGGGGACTTCGTGGTGTATATGGATGCGGATCTCCAGGATCCCCCCTCCCTTTTGCCCCGTATGATGGCGCTTTTGAAGGAGAAGGGGTGCGACAGCATCGGCACCCGCCGCTCCTCCCGTAAGGGGGAGCCGCCCATCAGAAGCTTTTTTGCCAACGTATTCTATAAAATGATCAACCGCATCTCCAACGTGCGTTTGGTGCCCGCGGCAAGAGATTACCGCCTCATGTCCCGCCGCATGGCGGATTCCATCCTGTCCCTTTGCGAGTACAACCGCTTCTCCAAGGGCATTTTCGAGTGGGTGGGCTACGAGACGGAATGGATCTCCTACGAGAACGTGGAGCGCAGTGCAGGGAAGACCAAGTTCTCCTTCTGGAAGCTGTTCAAGTATTCCCTGGAATGCATCATCGCCTTCTCCACCGCACCTCTGGCCATCGCATCGGTGATGGGCTTCGTGTTCTGCTTTGCCGCCTTCATCGGGATTTTGGTGGTGATCATCCGTGCCCTGCTGGGTGTGGATTCCGCCTTCGGCTGGGCCTCCATGATGTGCGTCATCCTGTTCGTAGGAGGCGTTTTGGAGTTTTCCATCGGCATCCTGGGAGGCTACCTTTCCAAGACCTATCTGGAAAGCAAGCGCCGTCCCATCTATTTGTCCAAGGAGACGGAAAACGATCTGAAGGAGAAGAAAGATGTTCGGCCGGAAGAAAAAAGATAAACCGCCCAAGAATACCGACAGCGTGGAGTTTCGCCTGTGGATGGCGAGAAAGCTGGACGGCCGCTCTCTCCGCTATATCCTGGAGCGGGAGGAAAACGGCGTGGAGCGCGTCATCGGCAAGGGCGGCGTGCTCAGCTATTTCGAAGGGGAATTCAGCGTGATCAGCGGGGACAAGACCTTGTTCGTCACCACCGCCTCCGAACTGCACGCCTGGGAGTTTCTTTCCCTGGAGGGGGCCACCCTCACGGGCTTTGATAAGGTAGAAGGCAAGGAAAGAACCATCCTTGCTTACTATAAATACTATCGTGATTAAATAATCCAAAGGAGATTCACAATGGATAAGAAACTGAGAATCGGTATCATCGGTTGCGGCGGTATTGCCAACGGCAAGCATATGCCCGCGCTCAAGAACTGCTCCGACCTGGCGGAAATGGTCTATTTCTGCGACCTGGAGCTTTCCCGCGCGGAGGCGGCCGCCAAGAAGTTCGGCACCCCCGACGCCAAGGTGTGCGCCGACTATAAGGAGCTTTTGGCAGACGAGACCATCGACGTGGTCCACGTTTGTACGCCCAACCGCTCCCACAGCTTCATCACGGTTGACGCCCTGGAGGCAGGCAAGCACGTTATGTGCGAAAAGCCCATGGCCATCAACTCCGAGGAAGCGCAGAAGATGCTGGATGCCGCAAAGCGCACCGGCAAGAAGCTGACCATCGGCTACCAGAACCGCCATCGTCCCGATTCTATGTATATCAAGAAGGAATGCGAGGACGGCACCCTGGGCGAGATCTATTACGCCAAGGCAACCGCCATCCGCCGCAGAGCCGTTCCCACCTGGGGCGTGTTCATGAACGAATACGAGCAGGGCGGCGGCCCCCTCATCGACATCGGCACCCATGCTCTGGATCTGACCCTGTGGTGCATGGATAACTATAAGCCCAAGTATTGCGTGGGTACCGTATACCACAAGCTGGGCGATAAGTTCCCCACCGGCAACGCCTGGGGCGACTGGAAGCCCGGCGAACTCACCGTTGAGGATTCTGCCTTCGGCTTCATCGTCATGGAAAACGGCGCCACCGTGGTTCTGGAATCCAGCTGGGCTCTGAACTCTCTGGACGTTCGTGAAGCCGTTACCACCCTGTGCGGTACCGACGGCGGTGCTGACATGGAGGGCGGCGTTCGCATCAACGGCATTCGCAACGGCAGACAGTACGTACTGAAGCCCGACCTGTCCGCAGGCGGCGTAGCCTTCTACGAGGGCGCAGGCGCAGGCTCTCCCCAGGATAACGAGGCACGCCTGTGGCTCAACGCCGTGATCAACGATACCGATCCCTTCGTGCTTCCCGAGCAGGCGCTGGTGGTCAGCCGCATCCTGGAGGGCATCTATATCTCCGCCAAGACCGGCGAGCCCTACTACTTTAATTAATAGGAAGGAAATGCTCCCATGAAATTAGGCGTATGTGCAGTCCTGTTCGGCGATCAACCGCTGGACAAGGTGCTTCCCTATCTGAAATCCATCGGCATCGAGGAATTGGAGATCGGCGCCGGCGGTTACCCCGGCAAGGCCCATTGCGACCCCGCAGTTCTTCTGAAGGACGAAAAGGCTCTGGAATCCTTCAAGGAGACCATCGCTGCCCACGGCCTGCCCATCAACACCCTCAGCTGTCACGGCAACCCCGTCCATCCCGACAAGGCCACCCGTGAAAGCTACCGCGAGGATTTCCGCAACACCATCCTTCTCTGCGAAAAGTTGGGGATCAAGAAGATCATCGGCTTCTCCGGCTGTCCCGGTGACAGCTTGGATGCCAAGTACCCCAACTGGGTCACCTGCCCCTGGCCCAACGATTTCTCCGACTTGCTGAAATGGCAGTGGGAGGAAGTCCTGGTGCCTTACTGGAAGGGTGAAGTGCAGTTTGCCGAGGCTCACGGCATCGAGAAGATCGCACTGGAAATGCATCCCGGCTTCTGCGTGTATAACCCCGAGACCCTGTTGCATCTGCGTAGCGAGGTAGGCAACCTCATCGGCGCCAACATGGACCCCTCTCACCTGATCTGGCAGGGGATCGACCCCGTTGCCGCCATCCGTACCCTGGGGGACGCGATTTATCACGTTCACGCCAAGGACACCAAGGTGGATGGCTTGAACACCGCCGTCAACGGTGTTCTGGATACCAAGCCCTATGCCGACGAGCTTCACCGCTCCTGGGTGTTCCGCTCTGTGGGCTACGGCAACGATATGCAGTATTGGAGAGATTTCATCAGCAACCTCCGCCTTGTGGGATATGACGACATTCTGTCCATTGAGCATGAGGATAGCATCATGACCAACGTGGAGGGCCTGGAGAAGGCCGCTTACTTCCTGAAGCAGGCCATCATCAAGGATCCCAAGCCCACCGGTATGTGGTGGGTATAACCCGAAAAATATCAAAATCTTCACGAACGGATGGGGAAGCCCCCATCCGTTTATTTTTTTGCAGAAATGCCCAAAAACGGGATTTATGACGAATTTGTCAAAAAAACAGGAAAACCTTTGGCAATTATTTCCGGGAATATATCAAAGAAATCTCGAAAAAGTGGTTGACAATCTTTGAAAAAGGGTATATAATGAACTATGTATTAGGATGACCTTACTTTGGGGGTACAAGGTCAGGTTTAACTTATGCAAAAAAATAATTTATATAAGTGAGGATGCTATGAAGACAGTATTCAAAAGACTGATCAGTTCTCTGCTTTTGGTCGTGATGCTTGTTGCAGCTCTTCCCGTATCCATGGTCTCTGCGGCTTCCGCGGACATCGATTGGGAGTATCTGAAGGACAAGTACGGTCTGACCGATTCGCAGATCGACGCAGCCAAGGACATCGCTGACGACTACGGCCTGACCCAAGAGCAGGTTGACGCCGTCGAGGAGTATTACGATTCCTTGACTCCCGAGGAACAGGATGAACTGAAGGAAGCCGTTAAGAACGGCGAGATCTCCGGCACTGACGATCTTCCCGGTACCGAATCCGAGAAGTTCGTGAAGGCTATGTTCATTGCTACCATGAAGCAGGCGGCCAAGGATCTCCTGAACCGTGTTGTGGAAGCAATGGAGGGTGTTACCGTTAAGAACCCCTTCGACGTTTACCGTGTATATGACGAGAACGGCAACCTGGCAGGTGTAAACTTCGCTCTGCATGCAGTAGACGACGTTGAGCTCGTAGAGGCTATTAAGGGGATCGTCGAGAATTACGACGTTCTTTCCGCTCTCAAGATGATGGCAGGCGCAGTGCTTCTGTTCGACGAGGTTTCCGTCAACGGCCACACCGTTTACGACCTGGCCGATCCTTCCGATATCCGTAACGCACTGGTGCAGATCTATCGAGCTAACCCCATCGAGTTCTCCACCATCGCCAACATGGAAGGCAATACCCTTGCTACTTACAACTTCTCCCTGTCTTGCCGCGGCATCGAGATCAACGTTCCCGTGAACTTTGTTATCGATTGCTCCGAGGCAACTCTGAACAAGATCAAATCTGCAGCTGCAAAGCTGGCAGACATCTTCGAAGTCAACGGTGACTTCTCCGAAGATGACGGTATCTTCTCCGCTGATCTGGAAGGCATTGTGGATGCTTCTGACTATGTGGACAGCATTCTGAAGTACCTCCTGCCCGCCGCAGTGGCAGACAACTACTCTCTGGTACGTGACCAGCTCCACACCATGACCTTGGGCGATCTTCTTGAACAGGTCAAGCTGGGGAGACTGCAGTACGTTGCAGAGAAGCTGGGCTACGGCGTTCAGTTCGAGAAGTTGGTGAACAAGATTGCCGATCACTTCCATCTGAGCCTGGAAGAGCCTAACGACCTCAAGGCTCTCATCGACGTTATCGACGAGAAGAACCTGCTTTCCGTATACGCAAAGGCTATTATGCAGAAGGCAGTTGCAGTTCGTACTGCCATCGCCAACGTTGATGCCGCTGATCTGAAGAACGCACTTATCGCTCTGGATAAGAAGCTTCAGGTTCCCGCTTCCGTTAAGATGCTGCTGGTGCAGGCATACGGTGCCAATGCAGATCTGGTTTCCATCTCCGCTACCAAGCTGAAGGAAATGCTCCTGGATCTGGAAGCAAAGATCCAGCTTCCCGCAGATTTCGTTGATACCCTGAAGAATGCCATCAGCATTCAGTATATCCAGAACAAGATGAATAAGACCGTTGGCTCCTTCTACAATGGAGACGGCTCTTACTCCTTCGCCATCGGTAACGGCATTGGCCCCAAGGGCTTCTACAACTATGCAGAGGCTATTCTGGACAGACTGCTCTCCACCAAGCTGGAGGACAGAATCTCCAAGGCTCTCAAGGCTCATGGCTACGCTACCGTTGAAGATTACGTTGAGGCCGCTAAGGCAAGATACAACAAGCTCTACACCGGCAAGTACGATCTGGATATGAACTTCACCCTGGTTCTCTTCGACGTATATACTGTTACCTTCGTTGATGAGAAGGGCAACGTTCTGGATACCCAGAAGGTTGTTGCAGGCGATTCCGCAGAGGATCCCTACTACCACGGCGGCTCTGTTCTCGGCGTTAACTACTCCGCAGACAAGAGCTACGAGAACGTTCTCGCCGACATGACCGTTGTTCTGACCCGTGAGAACCATAAGCTGGATAAGGTTGAGATCATTAAGGAACCCACCTGCGATACCGACGGTCTGAAGAACGTTTACTGTTCCATCGAAGGCTGTGATTACGCAGAGCTGAACGTTCTGATCCCCGCACACGATCACGAGCTCATCGTTGACGAGTACTTAGCTCCCGATTGTGAGAACCCCGGCTATATTTATCAGGTATGTAAGTACTGCGGCATCCTCAAGAACGAGGTTCTGGATGCTCTCGGCCACATTTGGGTGGTTGACGTGGAAGTTCTCCCCGATGCTTGCGAGGACGGTTATAGACTGTCTCACTGCGAGCGTTGCGGCGAGGTCAAGCGCGAGAAGCTCCCCGGCGGCGATCATGATCTTGTAGCCGGCACCCCCGTAGCTCCCACCTGTACCGAAGATGGCTACACTCCCTATACCTGTACCGTTTGCGGCGAGGTCTTCAATTTGGATATCGTTCCCAAGCTAGGTCATAATATCTATCATGAGACCGTACAGCCCGACTGTACCGAGGATGGGTATGCAATCATCAAGTGTCTGAACGGCTGTGGTATCGATGAGAAGCACGTTATTCCCGCTCTGGGTCACCTCTGGGATGACGGTGTTGTCACCACTGATCCCACCTGTACCGACCCCGGCGTGAAGACCACTACCTGTCTCCGCTGCCGTGAGACCAAGACCGAGGAGATCCCCGCTCTTGGCCATAACCTGACCGAGTTTATCGGCGTTATGTATCCCAATACTTGTATCCACTACGGTGTTGATACCTACTTCTGCGATCGTTGCTTCGATTTCGTTGCAGTAGCCACCAACCCCGACGGCGTTTCTCACAGCTTTGAGCATGTTGACGGCAAGGCCGCAACCTGCACCCAGCCCGGCTACGACTCCTACGTCTGCCGCTTCTGCGGTATGCCTGAGACCGTGATTATTCCTGCTCTCGGCCATGCTTACGACCTGGACAACGGCGTATTCGTAGCTCCCACCTGCACCACCGAGGGTTCTTGGACTTACACCTGTCTGACCTGCGGTGACACCAAGGTTGTGATCATTCCCAAGACCGGCCACGTTTACAAGCCCGTTCATACCGAAGGCTTCAACTGCCACAACCCCTCTTACGATGAGAACTTCTGCATCAACTGCGGCGAGTCCGGTGGCATCGTGAACGTAACCGATATCTACTATCCTCCGCTGAGAAACTACGCGCTGAACATCGCCTTCATCGACGACACTCTCATCGTTAAGATCGACAGAATGACCGTTGGCGAGTTCAAGACCAACTTCACCGATCCTATCACCGTTTACAAGAATCAGGAAGCCCTCGATGCTGGCGAAGCAATGGCTGACGAAGCATACGTTGGTACCGGTTGCATCGTAGTCTGCGGTGTTTGCGGTGAAGAGTTCAACGTAGCAGTTATCGCTGATATCAACGGCGACGGTAAGGTCAACTCCATCGACTACATGTACGTGAAGCGTCACGTTCGTGGCAACTACGTGCTGTCCGGCATCCAGAAGGTTGCAGCAGACGTTAACGTTGACGTTAAGGTTTCCGCTCTGGACTACGCTCGCGTTAAGGCTCACGTAATGTACCGTTACGACGTTTACGAGAACTTCCCCGCATGGGAGTCCATCAAGAACACCATTTACTTCAATACCGTCAGCGCTGACTAATTCCCCAAAAGCAAGATCCTCCGCAGCTCGTCTGCGGAGGATTTTTCCTTTCGTAGGATGAAAAGGGCGCGATTGCCATCGTTCAAAAGAAAATAGGGATAAACGTTGGTGAGGGTTAGCCCCTCGGATCTTCGGTAGCCAAGGCTGCCCCGGAAGGGGGAGCTGTCGCGGCGGTAAACACGCCGTGACTGAGGGGGTTGACCCCTTCTGATGATTTCATTTTAAGAAGAACGACTTGAAATACAGATGGGCGGGGAGATGACCCCATCAAAAAAGAACCTTTCGAAGCGAAAGGCTCTTTTTGTTATGAAGTTTTAAGACAAGCTTTTCAGGATCTCTGAAACCGTCTCCGCGGGGGATTTGCAGTTCTCCACGGTCACGTCTGCCAAAGCAACGTAAAGCGGCTGACGCTCCTTATAGAGCTTCTCAAGGGCTTCTCCGGAGGAGGACAGCGGTCTGCCTCCCGTGGCAAGTTCCTCCAAGCTCCGTTCCACCAAAATCACCCGTCCGTTCTGCTTCAGCAGGGAATGGTTCTCCGGTCGCTTCACGACGCCGCCCCCGGTGGCAACCACAGCGCCGCCGGTAGCGGTAACCTCCGCCAACACCTCGGTCTCCAAAGCACGGAAGACGTCCTCACCATCTTCCGCAAAGATCTCAGGGATGGTCTTTCCTGCCAGCTCCTCAATGCTGACGTCGGTGTCGATGAACGTTTTCCCCAACGCCTCTGCCAACAGCCTGCCCAGGGTGGATTTTCCGCTTCCGGGCATACCGATCAGGCAGATCGTCTCGCAGATCCCGCGAATTTCCTTGATAACGGGGCGGATGGCGCCGTCATCTATGACTTGATCCTCGAAGATCTCCGCGGCACGCTTTGCCTGGGCCACCAGCATGGGCAACCCGCCCGCGCAAGGCGCTCCCAATTCCTCCGCCTGTTGCATGAACGCCGTTTTCAAAGGGTTGTAGATCAGATCCGCAACCCCCTTCAGATTTTTGAATTGCCTAAGATCCACAGGGGATTTGCCGTTGCCCGGAAACATTCCAACGGGGGAGGTATTCACCACCACAGTATGCTCTGAAATGGTTTCGATAAACCCGGGGGTGTTCAGGGTTCTGGGGACCACCGTGATATGTGATGCCCCAAGATCCTCCAGTACAGCGCAAACCGTAGGAGCAACACCGCCGTTTCCGATCACCGCGCATTTTTCGCCCACAACGGAAATTTTCCCTTCCTCCAGCATATATCGAAAACCGTAGTAATCCGTATTGTAGCCGTACAGCTCCCCGTCCTTCACCTTGATGGTGTTTACACTGCCGATCCGCTTTGCCAAAGGCGAAAGCTCCTTGCAGTAGGGAATCACGGCCTTCTTATAGGGCATTGTTACGTTGAGATTACCGAACCTGCCGCTTTTCAGAAAGGATTCAAGCTCCTCTTTGGGGGTGGGAAACAATCGGTATTCATAGCTCCCGAAGCGGGAATGGATCAAAGGAGAAAAGCTGTGCCCCAGCTTCTCTCCCAAAAGACCGTAAGGCTTCATCATACCACCTCAAGATAACTGCCCAGATACCGAAGCTCCTCCGTCTCCGCCTCCAACAGCGCGATCAACTCGTACAGCGCGGGAGACGCGGCGGGAATGTCCAGATCTAGATAGAACAAAAACTCAAAATCTCTCTCCGGCAAGGGGCGGCTTTCCAGCTTCACCAGGTTCACGCCCAGCTCGTTGCAACGCTCCAACACGGAGAACAAGGCGCCGGGCTTGTGCTTCAAAACCAGGATCAGCGTGGTTCTGTTAGCCCCGGGATAGATCTCCTTCTTCTTGGAGATGCAGATAAATCTGGTGCGGTTTGCACCGGTGTCCTGAATGGTCTCCGCAAGGATGGAAAGCCCGTAAAGCTCTGCACAGGAGCGGGAGGAGATGGCGGCAATGGAGGGATCGTCACTCGTCGATACCATCTGCGCCGCCATAGCTGTGTTGGCGCATGCCTTCACCTTCACACCCGCCAGGGATGATAAGAACTTAGAGCATTGACCGATGGCCTGCTCGTGAGAGTAGATCACCTTGATGTCCGAAAGCTTTACCCCGGGCTTTGCCAGCAGGCAATGGCTGATCAAAAGGCGGGTACTGCGGACGATGTTGCATTGGTAGTTCACCAGCAGATCGTAATTTGCCTTCACGGACCCGGCGGTGCTGTTTTCAATGGGGAGAATGCCGTAGCGGCAGGTTCCCTCGTCCACCGCCTTGAAAACGTCCTCAAAGGTGGGGAAGAATTTGATCTCCGGATCTCTGAACAGCTTCTCGCAGGCCAAGGAGGAGTAAGCGCCCTCCACACCCTGGCAGGCCACGGTGGCTTCCGTGGGGAACAGCTCGGGGGTCTCCAGCCTGGATCTGTTGATCTCCTCCGCCAAAGCGGAAGGGGGATCCGTCAGCTTATGCTGATAGGAACGGCTGTAACCGAACAAGGAGCGGAACATACACCGCACGTAGGGCTCGAATTCTTCTTTCGAAAGCGCCCCCACGGCGTTCAGCTTGTCCCGTTCCCGCCCGCGGTCAAAAATGGGCTTGCCGTTTTCCTTTTTCCATCTTGCCACGTCACCGCAGATCTCCATACGGCGGCAGAACAGCTCCACAAGCTGTGCGTCCAGCACATCCAATTGATCTCTGTAATCTTTAATATCCATGATCATACCCTCTTAAAGCAAACAATCCGCCACTGCCAGTGCGGCCACCGCCTCCACAACGGGAACGGCTCTCTGCAGGATGCAGGGATCGTGACGTCCCTGGATCACCAGATCGGTGTTCTCCATACGGGAAAGGGAAATGCTTTTCTGCACCTTCCCGATAGAGGGGGTAGGCTTGATCCCCACGCGGAATACAATAGGCATCCCGTTGGCGATCCCGCCCATCAGCCCGCCTGCGTTGTTGGTCTCGGTGTAAATTCTTTTTCCGTCGGTGCGGATGGGATCGTTGTTTTCCGATCCTCTCTTTTCACAGCCGGCAAAGCCGCTGCCGAACTCGATCCCCTTCACGGCGGGAATGCCGAACGTGGCCGTGGCGATCCTGCCCTCCATGCCTCCGAAGGAGCTGTCTCCCGTGCCTGCGGGGATCCCCGTCACGGCGCACTCGATACTGCCCCCCACGGAATCCGCTTCACCCTTGGCACACAGAATGATCTCCTGCATAGCCTTGCCCTTTTCCTCGTTCAGAACGGGGAAGTCCTTCTTCCCGGGGGCAAGTAGCTCCTCCGCGGCAGGCTCTACGGAGAATCTGTCGTCCTCCACCCCGCCAACGGATGCGATATGAGCCCCCACGCGAACGCCCAGGGTCTCCAGATAAGTCATGCAAAGATAGCCCGCCACGCAAAGGGGTGCGGTCAACCGCCCGGAAAACTCGCCGCCTCCCCGGTGATCCCGATGCGCGCCGTACTTGAAATAGGCTGCCAGATCCGCGTGGGAGGGGCGGGGAATATCCGCAAGCTTTTCGTAATCCTTACTGCGGGTATCCGTATTCATGATCACGGCGGAAACAGGAGCTCCCGTGGTAACGCCGTCCACTACGCCGGAAAGGAATTCCACCTTGTCGGGCTCTTTTCTTGCGGTGGAAAAAGCATTCCGCCCCGGGGCGCGGCGCTCCATAAAGGCGGCAAGCCCCTCCGCGTCCACGGAGATCCCGGCAGGGAAGCCGTCTATCACCACACCCATTCCCGCAGAATGGGATTGCCCGAATACCTGCACCCGCAGGCGATTTCCGTAGGTAAACATCAAACTACCTTCTCTCAGTTAAGTTCCTTATAAACACCGCCAAGGCTTTCCAGATGGCGGAAAAAGTCGGGGTAAGATTTCTCAACGGCCCGGGCGCCTATGATCTCCACGGGCTCACAGCAGGCCAGAGAAGCCACAGCGGCACTCATGGCAATGCGGTGGTCGTTACAAGCATCCACCACGCCGCCCTTCAATCCGCCTCCTTGAATGACCATACCCTCTGCCGTTTCCTCGCAGAAAACTCCCAAGGCCTTCAGCATCCCGCAAACGCTGGCAATGCGGTCGCTTTCCTTCAAGCGAAGTCTTGCCGCTCCTTTGATCACCGTCTCGCCCTCGGCGTAAGCCGCCGCAATAGCCAATACGGGCACCAGATCGGGAATATCCGAAGCGTCGATGGTCACACCATGAAGAACAGACTGTTCGGCACAATAAACGCCCTGTTCTTCCCGAACGTTGCCGCCCATTTCACGGAGGATGGAGACGATGGCCTTATCCCCCTGGGTGGAATCCTTTTGCAATCCCGTCAAGCGGATCTTTCCGCCTATAACGCCTGCCACCAGCCAGAAGGCGGCGTTGGACCAATCGCCCTCCGCGTAAAGCTCACCGGGTGACCGGAAGGGGGCGGGGGAGACGAGCATTTCACTCTCCGTCACCACAGGCTCCACGCCGAATTCCTTCATCACGGCGCAGGTCAATGCAACGTAAGGCGCAGACTCCAGCCTGCCCGACACGGTGATCCTGCTTGCTGCGGGAAGCAAAGGCAACCCCAAAAGCAGTCCCGTAAAGAACTGGGAGCTGACAGAGCCGTCCAGGGTAAAGTCTCCCGCCGTTAACTGCCCCTCCATGGAAAGGGGAAACACCCCGTTGGGGGACAGGGTCACGCCGTGGCGAACCAACTCCTCGTACAGCGGGGAAAGAGGTCTTGCCGACAGCCTTCCCTTAGCGTGGAAAACAGCCTTCCGCCCCAAAGCCGCCGTGACGGGCAACATAAAGCGCAAGGTAGAGCCGCTTTCTTCGCAGCAAAGATCGGCCGCTTCCTCTTTTTTTGCCACGGGGAACACGGTATAAACGCCTTTTTCCTCGCGGATCTCCGCCCCCAAAGCAGAAAGACAACCGGCGGTAGCCCAAATGTCCCGGTTGGATCGGGGGCAATGTAAAACCGTCGGTTTGTCAGCCAGGGATGCGCAGATCAATGCGCGGTGCATATAGGATTTGGAGGGGATCACCCTCAATTCTCCCTCCAAAAAGGAGGGATTCAGTAATACGTTCATGTTTGGTACTCGGTTCAGATGATTTGTGCAAACAAGTGGGGAAGCTCCTTCACGTCCACAGGGTAGAGAACGCAATCTCCCATCCCCCGCGGCAAGATCAACCGCAGGGTATCTCCCGCCCGCTTTTTGTCGGAAAGCATGGTTTCAAGCAACACGTCTCCGGGGTAGGGTGACTCTACGGGCAGTCCGTAAGCCTGCAAAAGCTCCACCGTCTCCTGTACAAGCTCCTCGCCGCACAGCCCCAGCTTGACCGAAAGCCCGGCGGCGATCACCATTCCCATGGCAACGCACTTCCCGTGGGAAAGGGCAAAAGCGGAACGCTTCTCGATGGCGTGGCCAACGGTATGCCCCAAATTCAAGAACATCCGCACTCCGGTGTCGAATTCATCCTCCTCCACCATATCCCGCTTGATGGAAACGCATTGGGTGATGATGGTAGTCCAATTCGCACTTTCGGGGGCTTTCAGCATGGAAAGCAAGGGCTCTCCCTTCAAAAGGGCGTACTTGATCACCTCGGCGCACCCGTCGGAGAATACCTCGGGGGAAAGGGTCTGCAATACCAAGGGATCGCAATATACCGCCGCAGGCTGATGAAAAGCACCTGCCAGGTTCTTCCCGCCCTCTAAGTCGATAGCCGTCTTTCCTCCCACGGAGGAATCCACCGCCGCCAGCAGGGTAGTGGGGATCTGTACGTAACGAATGCCCCGCAGGTATACCGCGGAGGCAAACCCCGCCAGATCTCCGATCACGCCGCCGCCCAGAGCGAACACCGCATCGGTGCGGGTCAGCTTACGGGAGGCCAAAAATTCCAAAACCTCCCCCAAACGGGTAAGACACTTGGTCTGTTCCCCCTCGGGCAACACCAGACGAAACACGGTAAACCCGGCCTCTGTAAGATTCCGCTCCACCCTGTCACCGTACAGCGCGTTCACCCGCTCCTCGGTGATCAAAGCGGCGGTCTTCCCCGGGAGCAGTTCTCTTGCAAGAACCCCTACGCGGTCAAGAAGACCCTCTTCCACCAAAACCTCATATTCCGTTGATGCCTTTACTTTTACGGTTGCCATGGAATGCCTCGTTCACAGTTCAAACAGTTTCCAGCTCGCCCTTACGAATCGCCCCTTCTTGCAAAAGGGCGGCAAGGGAGGCCCGGTCGCGTTCTTCCAACGCCTTCCTATATAATACAAGATTTTGGATCATAATGTCAAGTTCTTCCGCAAGAAAATCTGCATTTTCCATAAATAATTCCGTCCACATGGGTACGTTCACCTTGGCGACCCTGGCCATATCCCGAAAGCTTCCCGCAGAAAACCCCCGATGCTCCGCCGCCGTGGGATTCTTCACGTAGGCGTTGGAAAGGATATGGGGGAGCTGGGAGGTGAAGGCGATTCGCCTGTCATGCTCCTCGGGAGTGCAGGTGACGATCTTGGAAAATCCTACCTCGCGGAACAGCTTGCAGATCCGATCCAATTTCGGCAGATCGTCGCAATCTCCCGGGACTAAGATCATGCTTGCTCCGCGGAACATTTTTTCCTTTGCCGCACGGAAGCCGGAGGCCACCGCCCCCGCCATGGGATGTCCGCCGATGAAGGTGAAGCCGTATTCCGCCGCCGTCTCCTTCATTTGCTCGAAAATGGCCCGCTTTACACCGCAAAGATCCACCACCACCGCATCCTTGGAAAGATGCTTGCCGTTTTCCCTCAAAAAGTCAGCAGAAGCCTGAGGATACAGCGTGATGAGGAGGATATCGCATTCCTGCATGGCCTCCTCCGTCAGCACCCCGTCGATGGAGTCGGTGAATTTGGCAAAAGCCACGGCGTCGCTATTCCGATCCAGCCCCAAAACCGTGTGGTCGCCGTAGGTCTTGATGGCCTTGGCAAAGGAACCGCCGATGGTGCCCAAGCCTACGATGCCGATCCTCATACCAACGCCTCCCTTACCTTGAAGACGGCCTTGGCCAGATCCTCAAATTGGTCGGGTGTCAAGGACTGGGGTCCGTCGCACAAGGCGTGACCGGGGTCGTTGTGTACCTCGATCATCAAGCCGTCAGCCCCTGCGGCGGCGGCCGCCAGAGCCATGGGCTTTACGTAGCGGGAAACCCCGGTGGCGTGGCTGGGATCCACGATGACGGGAAGATGGGATAGCTCCTTCAGCACCGCCACGGCGGATAGATCCAAGGTATTGCGGGTGTAGGTCTCAAAGGTTCTGATCCCCCGCTCACAGAAGATCACCTTCTCGTTGCCTCCCGCCATGATGTATTCCGCGGACATCAAAAGCTCCTTAATGGTGTTGGCAAGCCCTCTTTTCAGCAGAATGGGCTTATCGATCCTTCCCAGCTCCTTGAGAAGCTCAAAGTTCTGCATATTCCGCGCCCCCACCTGGATCATATCCACCTGCTCGAACAGGGGAAGGTGCTGGGCGTTCATGATCTCCGTGACAATAGGCAGACCCGTCTCCTTCTTGGCTTCCAGCAAAAGCTCAATGCCGTCAGCCCGTAAGCCCTGGAAGTCGTAAGGGGAGGTTCTGGGCTTGAAGGCACCGCCCCGCAGCATGGTAGCCCCGGAAGCCTTCACCGACTTGGCGATCCCGATCAACTGCTCCCGGGATTCCACGGAGCAGGGCCCCGCCATCAGGGTGAAGCCTCCGCCGCCTACGGTGAAGGACTCTGCCCCGATCACCGTGTCTTCCTCGTGGAACTTCCTGTTGGCTTTCTTGAAGGGCTCGGAGACCCGCTGGACCTTCTCCACGATCTCCAGCCCCTCCAGCATATCCGTGTCAATGCTTCCCGTGTCGCCCACCAACCCCAGAACGGTGTGGTACTGCCCCTCGGAAATGTGTACGTCCAACGCCTTGGAACGAAGCCAATCTATCAATTCTTCCCGCTTTTGCAGGGTGGTCTGATTCTTCAATACGATGATCATAACGGTCTTCCTCTTGCTCGAATTAAAACTTTTTCGTTATAATACCATAATATTTTTCTTATGTCAATAGGTTTGCACAAAAAATAAAAAAACAATTGCTTGTGCAATTGCTTGGAATATATAGTTTCTGCGAAAACCTATTTTATTTCTTCCGAAAACGCAAGTTTTCGGCATTGGATTTCTTTGGAGTGCAGAACCTTTCTTTTTCCAAAGAAAGGTTCTGCAAAACGTTCTTCCTTATACCAACGCAGGCTCTTTTTCCGCCGCCTTCTCTTCGGGAGGCTTTGCGTTGGAAAGCATCAGCTTGATGCGGTTTTCCTGGTTGATCTTGGTTGCGCCGGGATCGTAGTCCACCGCCACCAGATTCACCTGCGGATACTTCTCCTTCAAGGGCTTCATCATCCCCTTGCCGCAGATGTGGTTGGGCAGACACCCGAAGGGCTGTGTGCAGATGATGTTGTTCACCCCGTCTTTGATCAGGGAAAGCATCTCCGCCGTCAACAGCCAGCCCTCGCCCATCTTCACGCCGATGCCGATGATCTCCTGTACACCCTGCCGCGCTTCCTCGAAATCCAAGGGGGGATCAAAGCCCTCCTCGGCGAT
The DNA here is from genome assembly GCA_017516825.1 of Clostridia bacterium. Lineage (GTDB taxonomy): Bacteria > Bacillota > Clostridia > Oscillospirales > CAG-382 > Coliplasma. Next base: position 31,293 of record JAFXBC010000043.1, read on the forward strand.
GATGCGGTTCATATCTCCCTGCTTCTTCAACAGGAATTTATAAACGAAATTCATAATTCTCCGCTTGAACTTACTGCCGCCGTAAAGATCCACGTCTGCCACCATGTTGTAAACGCAGTACAGGCAAAACTCCATAAGCCCCGGCAGAACAGGCTGTGCCCCCTCGGAAATGAGAAACTCCTCCAGATTGTTGTTTCCCAACGGAGAGAACTTCACGAAGATCTCTCCCACGATGCCCACCTTGGGCTTCTTCACGGAACGATCCATGGGAAGCTCCGCAAAGGACCTTGCGATCCTGCGGTAGTTCTTCTTGATCCTGCGGTAGCTGAACCGCTTGCTTACGATGTCGTCGTAAAGCCTGTCCTCCCATTCCTGCGCCAAGGATTCCGTGGCACCGGGAACTGTTTCGTAGGGACGGCATTGATTCTTCAGATCCATCAGCAGGTCGCCGTAAAGCACCCCGGAGATCCCCTTGACCAGCATTGGCAGGGTCAGCTTGAACCCGGGATTGGATTCCAAACCCGTAAGGCTCATGGAGATGATGGGCACGTAGGGATAGCCCGCCTTCTCAAAGGCCTTCCGCATCAAAAAGATGTAGTTGGAGGCACGGCAGCCGCCCCCGGTCTGGAAGTACAGGAAGGCCACCTTGTGAGGATCGTATTTCCCGCTTTCCAAAGCGTCGATCATCTGTCCGATGACCAGAAGGGCGGGGTAGCAAGCGTCGTTATGTACGTATTTCAGCCCGTATTCCTTGATCTTCTCGCTTTTGCCGTCCATTACCTCCGCCTTGTAGCCGTAATGGTTCAGAACACGGCAGATGAGACGGAAATGAATGGGAAGCATGGTGGGCACCAAAATGGTGTAATCCTTTCGCATTTCCTCGGTAAAGAGAACCCGCTTCTTATCTTCCATTTTGGTTTCCCTCCTTTCTTGCCCGCTCCTCAAGAGCGCCCAGCATACTGCGGAGACGGATCCGCACGGCCCCCAGATTGGTGATCTCGTCGATCTTCAATTGGGTGTAAAGCTTGCCCTGCTTTTCCAAGATCGCCCGCACCTCGTCGGTGGTGATGGCGTCCACACCGCAACCGAAGGAGACCATTTGCACCAGCTCCACGTCCTTGTTTTCCGCGGCAAACTGTGCCGCCGCGTAAAGACGGGAGTGATAGGTCCATTGATTCAATACCTGGACGGGAGGCACCTTTGCCAGATGGGCAATACTGTCCTCGGACACCACCACGAAGCCCAGGGATACCGCCAGCTTGTCGATACCGTGGCAGATCTCCGGGTCGATGTGATAGGGCCGTCCCGCCAGGATCAAGATCTTCTTTCCGTGCTTCCTGGCAAAGTCAACGGCCTTCTCGCCCTCCGCTCTCACTGCCGCCATGTGGGCGCGGTAATCCGCCATCCCCTTGGCCACGGCCTTTTTGCAATCCTTTTTCGTGTGATTTTCCTCCGGCGCGTGCTTTTGCAGGTAGGCGTAAAGCTCCTTTGCACAGGCCTTCTCGTCGTTTACGTTGAGATAGGGGAAGAAGAACTTCACGTCCTTTACGGATTCCATATTTCCGTTCAACAACTCTGCATAGTAAGCCACCACGGGACAGTTGTAATGGTTATCGCTATTATGTTCGTCCATATTGTAGGTCAGAGCAGGGTAGAACAGAATGTCGCACCCCTTTTCGATCAGCTCCTCCATGTGGCCGTGCATGATCTTGGCAGGGTAGCAGGCGGTATCCGAGGGGATGGAATACTGTCCCTTCATATAGGTCTTGCGGGTGGAGAACTCGGAAACCACCACCTCGTACCCCAGGGCGGTAAAGATCCCGTGCCACAGGGGCAACAGCTCAAAGGTTCCCAAGGCCAAAGGCAATCCCAGCTTCTTTTTGCCGGGCTTGCTTTCCCGGGAGACCAGAAGCTCCCGCTTCCTTGCGTACAGGTTGGGGAGAGGCTCTCCCTCGGTACGGATGCCCGCGCCCTTCTCGCATTGGTTGCCGGAAATGTATTTTTCTCCCGTGCCGAAGGTGTTCACCGTCATATGGCAGCGGTTGCCGCACCCGCCGCAGGTAATGCCCTTGGCGGTATGGGTAAAGACCTGGATCTCCTCCTTTGAGAGCAGGGAAGAAGTCTCAAGGTTCAAGGACTTGGCGTGAAGTGCCGCGCCGAAAGCACCCATCAAAGGGGCGATCTTTGGGCGGATCACGTTTCTGCCGATTTCCTTTTCAAAGGATCGCAACACCGCGTCGTTCATGAAGGTACCGCCCTGGACCACGATCTCCTTGCCCAATTCGTCGGCGTTGGCGGCGCGGATCACCTTGTAGATGGCGTTCTTCACCACGCTGACAGAAAGACCCGCAGAAATATTCTCCACGGAAGCGCCGTCCTTCTGGGCCTGCTTCACCGAGGAGTTCATAAACACCGTGCAACGGGTGCCCAGATCAACCGGCGCGTTGCCGAATAAGCCCTTCTTTGCAAACTCCTCCACGGTATACCCCATGGATCTCGCAAAGGTCTCGATAAACGACCCGCACCCCGAGGAGCAGGCCTCGTTTAAGATGATGCTGTCGATGGAATCGTTGTGTACCTTAAAGCACTTGATATCCTGCCCGCCGATGTCCAAAATGAAATCCACCTTGGGGTTAAAATACTTGGCGGCGGAATAGTGGGCCATGGTCTCCACCAGCCCCGCATCGGTGTGGAAGGCGTGGCAGATCAGCTCCTCGCCGTACCCGGTCACACCGCTTCCGCAGATCTTTGCATCTTCATGCATGCGGGAATAGATGATCCCCAGCTGTTCCTTAACGATCTGCACGGGATTGCCCTTGTTGGAATCGTAATAGGTATACAGGATCTTGTTGTCCTCGGAGATCAGCACCAATTTCGTGGTGGTGGAGCCGCAGTCAATGCCCAGATACGCCTTCCCGCGGTAGTCCTCAAGCACACCGAACTCCGCAGTGGCCTTGCCGTGGCGGGCGGAGAAGACCTCGTATTCCTCCTCGTTTGCAAACAAAGGCGGGGTGGTGGAAAGCTCTTCCTTTTCCCCAACGCTGTTTTGCAGTCTTTGGAACAATTCCTCAAAAGCCAAAGGTTTCTTCTGCTTGTCCCCGTAAAGAGCCGCTCCCAGGGAAACGGCGTAGAGCGCGTAGGGCGGGAAGGCCGCGTGTTCCTCGTCCAGCTTCAGGGTCTTCATAAACCGTGCCCGCAAGCCCTTGCAGTAGTAGAGAGGGCCGCCTAAGAACATCACGTTGCCCCCGATCTTTCTGCCCTGGGCAAGACCGGCAATGGTCTGGTTCACCACCGCCTGGTAAATGCTGGCGGCAATGTCCTCCTTCCGCGCCCCCTGGTTCAGAAGGGGCTGGATATCCGTCTTGGCAAATACGCCGCAACGGGAGGCGATGGGGTAGATACGGCTGTACGCAAGGCTCAACTCGTCCATCTCATCGTTGGTCACGTCCAGCAGGGTGGCCATCTGATCGATAAATGCACCGGTGCCTCCCGCACAGGAGCCGTTCATACGCTCGTCCAACCCGCCGTCGAAAAAGATGATCTTGGCGTCCTCGCCCCCCAGCTCGATCACGGCGTCCGTCTCGGGAGCCAGGGTGCGAACCGTTTCCGCCGTGGCGAAAACCTCCTGTACGAAGGGAAGATCGGCGGAGAGGGCTGTTCCCAATCCCGCAGACCCTGCGATGGCAACGGACACCGTCTTGCCCTTCAGCAGATGGGCGGCGTCTGCCAGCATGGCCACCGTCTTCTGGCGTACCTGGGAGTAATGGCGCTCGTATTTGGCGTAGAGAACTTGCCCGTTCTCCACGATCACCAGCTTTGCCGTGGTGGAGCCGATGTCAATGCCCACGGCGGTATTTTTTATAGGTAATTCCTTCATGTTTTCCATAGTTATGGCCATTCCTTTCGTAGACCGCCCCCGGCGTGCGGTCTCATGTTTGAAAAAGGATCCCTTTTTCAAACTTTTTCCTCGAAGGTAAAAAAGCATATCCTCATTCTATATCCTTCCCGTGAAAATTACAAGGAAAGATTGTGAAAAAATTGTGAATGGCAAAAAAGGACACCTCCGCCGTTGCGGTAGTGCCCTTTTTCCTCTTATTCAACAGAGATCACGTAGTAATACAACGGCTGTCCGCCGGAAAGCAAGGCGATCTCCGTGTCGGGAGCCTTACTCTGCAGGAACGCAAGAGTCTCGTTAGCCTCCGCCTCGTCCACGTCACTGCCGTAGAAAACGGTGATGAAGGACGCTCCGTCCAGCTCGGGAAGCATTTTCTCAAGACATTCCGTCCGGCTGTCTGCAACGTAACGAACCTTATGCTCCACCAAACCCAGGATCTGACCGCAGGTCACGGCCTCGCCGTCCACGGTGGAATCGTGAGCCGCGTAGGTCATGTCCAAAGTCTTTACAGACTTCAGCGCCTCCAACATCGCTTGCTTGTTGTCCTCGGCAGAAGCGTCGGGATCAAACTGCATCAAAGCGGTGATCCCTTGAGGAACGCTCTTGGTGGGGATAACGAATACGTTTCTGTCCTCTACGAACTTATAGACCTGCTCCGCCACCAGACAGATGTTGGAGTTGTTGGGGAAGATAAACACGTTCTTGGCGGGGGTCTGCAAAACCGCCTCCACCAGCTGATCGGTGGAAGGATTCATGGTCTGACCGCCGCTGACGAAGCTACTTACGCCCAGGTCCTCAAATACGCTCTTCATGCCGTCCCCCATGGTCACGGCAACGAATCCGTATTCCTCCTCGGGAACAGCCGCCGCGGGAGCTTGTTCCTCCTCGGCGGGCCGGGATTCGATGAGCTCGCTGTGCTGATTCTTCATATTCTCTACCTTAACGGTGTAGAGAGAACCGTACTTCAATGCCTCGGAAAGCACTCTGCCGGGATCCTTGGTATGGACGTGGATCTTGATGATCTCGCTGTCCTCCGCGAACACTACGGAGTCACCCATGGAAAGCACGAACTTGCGGAACTTCTCCACGCTGCCCTCACGGCTGTATTCCTTGCTCTTGGTGACGATACATTCCGTGCAATAGGGATTCTCAATGCTTTCGGTATCGAAGCTTGCAAAATCGGCGCTTTCGCGGATCTCGGTCTTCCCGGTGGATTCCACGGGGGTGCCCTTCAAATAAGCGCGCATACCGCCCAGGATCTCAAGGAAGCCCCGTCCGCCGGAGTCTACCACGCCCGCCTGCTTCAGAACGGGAAGCATATCGGGAGTCTTCTCCAGGGTATCCGCCGCAACGTCGTACATACGGTCGAACAGCCCGATGAGGTCCAGACCCTCCGTCTCAAATTCCGTACAGCTTCTCATGACGGTGAGAATGGTACCCTCTCTGGGATACTGCACCGCCTTGTAAGCCTCTTTTACACCTTTTTGGAACGCGGCTGTTACTTCGGGAACACCCGCTTCCGTTACCCCCTTAAACCCCTTTGCCAAACCGCGGAAAAACAGCGAAAGAATAACGCCGGAATTGCCTCGTGCGGCGCGCAAGAACAAGCTTGCCGCCTTATCGGCGCATTCGGAAAGACTGCCCGTCTGCCCGCTCAGATCTCCGGCAGGCTTCATAGTCATGCTCATGTTGCTGCCGGTGTCTCCGTCGGGGACGGGATATACGTTCAACCGGTTGATCAGATCTTTTTCGTTGGCCAGGGCGTTTGCACCGGAGCGGACCATGCCCGCGTATTCGGTACCGCCAATCACGGTAGGAACGTTCGCTACTTCATTCATACGTATATCGGGTTCCTTTCTTGATCTTCATTTTACACCCCGAAACGCCCACGCGTGGTCGCCCAAGGTGCAAAGAATCATAGTTGGTGCCGGGTCGGCACACAGTATGCGAGTATACATACACCCAATATATTACCAAAAAAACCGCTGTTTGTCAATAGTCCGCCCCGATAAAGTTTCGGGTGCAGGGGGAGAAGCTTTTATCGGATTTTGACAGAAAATTCCCCTTTACAGCGGGGACAGCACACCGTATGCTCTCCTTTTCTGTAAGGCAACCGAAGCTGCGCTTTGCATAGAGGGCATACCTTGTATACGTGCTCCTTGTCCGCCTTTTGCTTCTTTCGCATCTTGGAATTTCTGCGGAATCTCCCGAAGAAATTGCGAAAGGCTTGGTTTTCCGCCCGTCTCTTTGCCACGTTGCGGGAGAAGAAGCGGAAGATGGCGTATCCGAACAAGCCCAAATAAAGCAGGGAGCAGAGCAGGCTGTCCCAGAACATCCCCAGAACCGCAAGGACCAGGGAAGACCAGATGCATACGTTGTAAATGGTATCCGGACCGTTTCTCCCTACGAGAAAGCCCGCAAGCCGCTGACGGAAGGGCGGTCTGTTTCGAAACATGGTGATCAATCTCCTTTGTCATAAACGTCTACCATATCATACCAAACGAAATACGAATAAAATATGAAGCCATTGCAAACATTTATACAAATTTGAAGGGCTTTTTTAGTTGAATTTGCCGTGGGGATTCCTGTTGACTTTTTGGCGGAAAAGGAGTATCATAAAAGCATAAATAAGAAACGCAAAAAAGGAGATTTTCTTATGAAATGCACAAAGAAAGTTCTGTGCTTCCTGCTGGTTGCGCTGATGGCCATGCCCGCCCTTGGCGGTATGCTTGCCTCTGCGGCGGCGGAATATTCCTTTACGGAAGATTCCTCCAAGGCGTACGAGGTTGCCGACGGCGTCTTCTACAGTGAGTACACCCTCTCCAGCGGCGTCTACGAAAACGTTTACGTTTCCGCCTCCGCTTTGGAATTCAACACCGAGGACTACATGATTGTTGCCTACGGCGGTGCCGCAGGCGGCGCGGCTTACCTGGCCAACCAGTACCGTCTGGCTACCGAGGACGGCTACGAGGTAGTGGGCGCCATCAACGGCTCCTTCTTCTCCATGGATACCTCCGGCAACGGTAACTACGGCTACCTGAACGAGTACCTGATCTCCGGCGGCGAGATCTACTCTGCCGACAGCGGCAACGCCGCATCCGAGTTTGGCGGCGCCGTGGCCTTCATGTCCGACGGCACCCTTGCCAACGTAACGGATTCCTGCCTGTCCTTCGGCCTGTACATCAACGGCCAGTCCATTTCCGGCGGCCTGGGCCACGTGAACAAGTACGGCGGCAGATTCAAGCCCGCCAACTGGGGCAACGGCTTCTACTACTTCGACACTCACTCCGGCGACCTGTATTACGACGTCACCGAGGACGGCGAAGGCAACGTCTACGGCGAGATGATCTCCCAGGCGCTGACCTTCGAGAACATTCCCGGCTACCAGGTGCTTTGCCGTAAGGTGAACGGCTCCCGTCTCTCCGTGGACAGCACTCTGAGAGGCGAGGTCGTCTCCGTGACCGACAATTCCTACCGCACCAAGCTTGCGGAGGACGAGTTCATCCTCTTCGTCAAGGCAGGCTCTCCCAACGTGGAATACGTTAAGGACCTGAAGGCAGGAGATCCCATTGACATCACCGCCACCGAGCTGGGCGGCAAGGCCTCCGGCGTCACCTCCACTGCGGATTCCGTCATCGGCATCTGCGGCTGTCTGGTAAGAGACGGCCAGAACCTGACCTTGAACAACTCCTTCAACAGCGGCGCGGCTCACTCCAACACCACCAAGGCACGTTGGACCGCGTTCGGTATCAAGGAGGACGGCTCCTACGTCTTCTTCACCACCGAGGGCGCTTCCACCGGCTCCGACGGCTCCGTCACCCTCCAGGACGTTGCCAAGGCAATGATCGAGATGGGCTGTGTGGACGTTTACCGTCTGGACGGCGGCGGATCCTCCGCTATGTACGTCTGCGACGACGGCACCGGCAAGGCAGGCTTCAAGCAGTATTCCGGCCGTTCCATCGCGGACTGCCTGCTCATCGTGAAGCGTACCAGCCCCGCTCTGCAGAAGGGTAAGACCGAGCTGCAGACCTTGACTTCTCAGTATGAGAGCAAGACCGGCAAGGCCTACGAGACCGCCGTTGCAGACGCAAAGGCAGTTCTTGCAGACAAGACCGCCGTTACCGGCGACTTCTACCGTGCTTATTGTGCATTGCAGAGCGTTGTCACCGCAGAAGCGGTTCTGACCTCCGCCGCAAACGACGCCAAGGCCGCACAGTCCGCCGATTACGCCGCTACCGTTTGGAACTCCATCCGGAGCCTGCAGGCGGAAGCCGAGGCCCTTCTCAAGGGTGACCCCACTCTGGAAGAGATGGAAAAGGTGGGTACTGCTCTCCGCAGTGCTCTCAGCTCCAAGGGTACTTACTACAACAACCTGGCTCTGGGTAAGAGCTACACCTCCAAAACTGCCTCCAATTCCAGCTACGTGGATAAGGACGGCGTGGAAATGACCGACGGCTTCTACGGAGCCGCATCCAGCGCCTACGACCCTGCATGGGCAGGCTGGAACAGCGACGCCGTATTCACCATCGACCTGGGTGCGGTCTACGATAATATCACCGCCTTCAAGGTGAACGCATTGCAGCTGACCTCCTGGGGCATCGGCATTCCCAAGCCCATCACCATCGCCGTTTCCGAGGACGGCGAGAACTTCACCGACGTAGGCGAGCTGGTAGATCCCGAGGGACTTACCCGCAAGGAAGAGGGCTCCGCCTTCACCCTGTCTCTGGAACTTGAGACCGGCGTCAAGGCCCGCTACGTCCGCATCACCCCCAAGCGTAACCTTTCCTTCTTCTTCTGGAGTGAGATCGAGGTCATCCGCTGTGAGCTTCCCGGCGAGGGCATCGAGGATCCCGTAGATCCTCCCGTAGATCCCCCCGTAGATCCTCCCGTTGACGTTCCCGCAGTACCCGAGGATCCCACCGAGGATTGGATCGGTACCGCAGAAAAGGGTGCCGACGGCAACTATACCGCAGACGTTCCCTACGGCTACGTCTGGATCCTGAACTACCTGGACGGCAAGATCGTTGGCGAGGACATCACCGTCTGCACCACCGACGAGGCCTATAAGGCTTGTAATCCCAACTGGGCCATCACCATCTTCCTGGAAGAGCAGGAGGACGGCACCTACGTGGCTTTGCAGAACGCCATCGTGACCCCCGAAAACGCTAACGCCATCACCATCGGCGAGAACCAGATCGCCCTGGTCGTCCACTCCTCCGCCTCCAACGACGATAACCCCGCCTACCACAACTGGCTGGGCAAGGTAGTCGCTATGTCCGTCAAGAAGGGTGACGTCTTTGAGATCCTGGGCGACATGGAAGCCGTGAAGGCAGTCGTTCCCGCAGACGATCCCGTAGATCCTCCCTCCGAGGATCCCGATGAATCCTCCGCTCCCGAGGACGAGTCCTCCGAAGAACCCGACGAGTCCTCCGAAGAGTCCGAGGAATCCTCCGAAGCTTCCACTCCCGCAACCTCCGCTCCCGCAGAGTCTTCCGCCGCTCCCGGCGAGGACGAAGACTCCGCTCTGCCCATCATTCTGATCGTGGTAGTGGTAGTCGTGGTTGCCGCTGTGGTGGTAATCATCCTCATCAAGCGCAAGAAGTAATTCTCATAAAAACCAAAAGCCGATACGGATTCACTTCCGTATCGGCTTTTTCTATCTCCCGAAAGCGACAGCTTTCGGCATTTAAGTTCTTTGGGGATTTTTAAGGGGGCTTCTTTCAAGAAAGCCCCCTTAAACGTTCTCTCGTATTTTATATCAATGCCCCATCTTTTCCAGCGCGGTCAAAATCCCGTACTTGCCGGATTCGTAGGTCAACCCGCCCTGCATATACACGCGGTAGGGGGGACGAATGGGTGCGTCAGCGGAAAGCTCAATGGAAGCCCCCTGCACGAAGGCGCCCGCCGCCATCACCACCTCGTCGTTGTAGCCGGGCATAGCCCATCCCTCGGGGGTGACGTAGCTGTCCACGGGAGACCCCGCCTGAATGCCGCCGCAGAAGGCTAGCAGCAGCTCACGGGTCTTACAATCCACCGTCTGAATGATATCGCTTCTTTCCTCCAACGCGGAAGGATTGCAATGATAACCGAAGCTTTCAAACATAGCCGCCGCAAAATGCGCCGTCTTCATGGCCTGCAATACCGTGTGGGGCGCGTAGAACAAGCCCTTGATCAACTGCTTGGTGGTTCCCAGGGAAGCCCCTGCCTCCAACCCGATGCCGGGCACCGTCAAACGGTAGGAAGCCAGCTCCACGGCCTCTGCAGAGCCCACTAAGTAGCCTCCCGACTCTGCCATGCCGCCGCCGGGATTTTTGATGAGAGAGCCGATGAGAAGGTCAGCCTTGGGCTCCTCCTTCTCCACGAATTCCCCGTAGCAGTTGTCCACCACGAAGAACACGCCGGGATACTGCTTCACCAGTTCTCCCAATTGGGTAAGCTCCGCCGCCGTCAGCGTTCTGCGGGCGGAATATCCCTTGGAACGCTGTGCGTAGATCATCTTCACGTTTCCCTTGTCCAACCGCTCCTTGATAGCGGGGAGATCAAGGGTGGCCTCGCCGATCATGTCGATCTGCTCGTACTTCACCCCGAACTCTGCCAAGGACCCGGCGCAGGGAGTCAACCCGATGACACCGCTCAAGGTGTCGTAAGGCCTGCCCGTCACGGAGACCATCACGTCCCCCGGGCGTAACAGCCCCTGGAGCCCGATGGCCAGCGCGTGAGTACCTGAAATGATGGAGGCACGGGCAAACCCCGCCTCGCATCCAAAGGACTGGGCAAACAGCTTGTCGCAAAGATCCCGTCCGTCGTCGTTATAGCCGTAGCCAACCGTTCCGTTGAAATGCCGCTCGGAAAGCTGATTATCCGCAAACACCCCCATCACCTTGCGGGTGTTGTAAAAGGCGGTCTCCTCCAGACGGGCAAAGGTACCCGCCAAGGCTTTTTCACATTCCGCCGCACGGTCAAGCAGCGCTTTAGAAAATTCCTTCACGATGGGTTATACTCCTTTTTCAATGAAGGCGGTCAACAGCTTGGCGCAAGCGTCCAGATCCTTCATATCGATGGTCTCAACAGGGGAGTGGATGTAACGGGTGGGGATGGAAATGCACCCTGCCGCACAGCCCGCCCCTACCATCTGCATGGAGGAGGTATCCGTGCCGCCTGCGGTAAGCACCTCGTACTGATAAGGAATGTCCCCTTCCTTTGCCAGCTCGGTGAGACGGTCGATGATCATGGGAGAGCAAAGCACGGAGGAATCCTTGATCTTAATGGCCGCACCCTCGCCCAGCTTGGTCACCGCAGACCCGCCGCACTCTCCCGCGGAGGTCACGTCCAAAGCGATGCCGTAATCGGGCATAATGCGGAACGCCGCAGGACGGGAGCCTCTGCAGCCCACCTCTTCCTGTACGGTAAACACGAACCAGGTGTCGTAAGCGGGGGTATCGCAATGCAACGCCGCGTAAGCCGCCACCACGCAACCGATGCGGTCGTCAAATGCCTTTGCCGCATAGCGGGAGCCGCCCAGCTTCTGAAGCATGGGAACCACCGCGCACACGTCGCCGATCTTCACACGCTTCTCGGCCGCCTTCTTGTCCTTGGCGCCGATGTCGATCACCATCTTCTTTACGGAGATATCCGCCGCCTTGGTGCCGTTCTCCAGAACGATCACACCGGTAACGCCGTTTGCAAACTTCACCTTCTGATAGGAGGAAGCCACGGCGTGAATGCCGCCGATGTTGGAAACGTGAATGTAGCCATCCCCGTCGATGGAGGTGACCACGAAGCCGATCTCATCCATGTGAGCGGCGATCATCACCTTGCGGGAGGAGTCCTTACCCTTTTTCAAAACCAAAAGATTCCCCATGGGATCGGTCTCGATAGCGTCCGCCACGGGTGCCAGTTCATTTTTGATGATCTCCGCCAAGGGCTTTTCCATGCCGGACACGGAAAAAGCGGAGGTAAATTTCTTGGTCAACGTCAACATACTCAAATCTTCCTTTCAATGATCGCTCTTGCCAGCTTGCCCACGGAGATGAGATCCTCCTTGGCGGCAACGCTGCAGGCGGAATGGATGTATCTTGTGGGCGCGGAAATGGCAAGCACTCTTGCTCCCATGGCACCCTTCTGGAAGGCACTTGCTTCGTTGCCTCCCGCCACGATGTTCTTCAGCTGACAGGGGATGTCCTGCTCCTTGCCCACCTCCAGCGCCAACGCCACCAGCTCCTTGTCGTAGATGGTACCGCCGTCCATGTGGGAGATCACCGCACCCTTGCGTACCTCGCAGGCACGTCTGCCCTCGGGGGCACCGCAGACATCTCCCGCGGTGGTGGATTCCAGGATCACCGCAATATCGGGACGAATGCGGTAGCAGACCTCGGAAGCACCGTCGCAACCGATCTCCTCGCAGGTGTTGAAGGCAAAATAGGTGTCGTATTCCAGATCGGAATTGATCATATCCACCATCAAGGCACAGCCGAAACGGTCGTCCAATGCCTTGGATTTGATCAACCCGTCTCCGAAGTCCTCGTAATTGGGGCAGAAGGTAGCGCAGTCGCCCACCTTGGCAAGCTTACAAGCGCTCTCTCTGTCGTAACAGCCGATATCGATGTTCATCTCGGAAACAGGCTCGCAGATGCCGAACTCGGAGGGCTTCTGAATGTGGATGGACTTGGAAGCCACCACGCCGATGATGCCGTTCTTGCAGAACTTCAGTCTCCGTCCGCTGACCACGCGGCGGTCGATACCGCCCACGGTGTCAAACCACAGATAGCCGTCCTCTCCCACGTAGGTGACCATAAAGCCCACCTCGTCCATGTGAGCGGCAACCAACAGCTTCTTGTCACGGCGCTGTCTGCCCTTCTTGAAGACCACCAGGTTGCCCACGGCGTCTACCTCGTATTCCGCACCGGAATCCTTGATGTCTTCGATGATTCTTTCTCTGACAAGATCCTCCATGCCGGAAGGCCCGAGGATATCACAGTATTCCTTTAGTCTTTCAAAAAATTCCATCTCAAATGCCCTCCTGTTCCCCGATCTTGCGGAGCAGTGCCTCCACCAAACGGGAAGCGGCCATCACGTCCCGCAGATCCACGATCTCGTTTGCCGTGTGCATATTCTTCAAAGGCACGGAGATCAGACAAACGGGTACGCCGCCTCTCACCGTCTGTACCGCGTTGGAGTTGGTACCGGTTCTGCCGGGCTCTGCCAACAGCTGAATGGGAATATCCTTTTCCTCCGCAAGCCGTTCCGCCAATGCGGTGAACCTGCGGGTGGTCTGGGGCGCGTAGGACAGAATACAGCCCTTGCCCATCTGTACGCACTTTCTCTTTTCCGGCGCGCCGGGAACGTAGGCGTGACCCACGTCCATGACGATGGCCAGATCGGGGTTCAAGCGGTACGCCGTGGTCATGGCGCCCTTGTAGCCCTGCTCCTCCCTGGCGGAGAACTGCACGGCGATGTTGATGCCGAGATCCTCATCCCCCAAAAGCTCCAACACCCGCAAATGCGCCGCGGCACAGATACGGTCGTCAAAGGAGGGGCTGACGGCTACGTGTTCGTTCAATCTCTCCGTCTCGGACTTGAAGCCCACGTAAGTACCCACGCGGACGATCTCCTCCAATGCCTCCTTGGAAAGTCCCGTGTCAATGGAGAAGGAGGAAAGCTCCATCTTCTTCTCGCTTTCGCCCGGCTCCTGGAGATGGGGAGGCTTGGAAGCGAACACACCGGGAATGATCTTCTTACCGTAGATCCAGACCTCCGATGCGGAAAGATTCTTTTCCGAGGTCCTGCCGATACCGGCAACCTTCAAAAAGCCTCCCTCACAGATCTGGGTCACGATGAACCCGATGGTATCCAGATGAGCGTCCAACAGCACGGTTTTGGCGCCTTCCTTCTTACTCTTGCGGATGCCGTAGAAGGAAGCCACGGGGGTGATCCCCGTCTCGTCAAAATAATGCCCGAACAGCTTTTCCAGATCGGGAAGCGCGCGGTCTTCGTCCCCGGAAACACCGGGCAGAGAGATCAGCGTCTTCGCCAAGTCGTAAATGCGATCCATAATTCCGTATATCCTTTCTGTAACGATTACAATTCACGTACCAATTTTTTGAAGGTCTCGCCCCGCACGGCAAAGTTCTTGAACATGTCAAAGCTTGCCGCCGCCGGAGAAAGTACCACGCAGTCTCCCGAAACCGCCTTTTGGGAAGCCAGCTTCACCGCGTCCTCAAATCGTTCCACACGTGTGAAGTCCGTGTACCCCACGTCTGTCAGCACCTTCTCGATCTTTGCAGAGGTAGCCCCGCAAAGAATGGCGTGCTTCACCCGCCCGGGGAACAGCTCACCCAGGGGCTCCAAGGGAATGTTCTTGTCGTACCCGCCGCAGATCACCACCAAGGGCACCTTGAAGCTGTTGACACAGGCCGCGGTACGGGTGGGGCTGGAATCGATGGAGGAGTTGTAATACTTCACTCCGTCCTTCTCTCTGACAAACTCACAGCGATGCTCCACGCCGCCGAATTCTCTTGCCACCTTCCGAACGGTCTCGTGGGAAACAAGCCCCTCCGTGGCACAGATGGCCTGGGCGTAGTTGTAGCGGTTGTGGATCCCCACCAAACGGATCTCCTCGTCCTTCACCACCAAGGTGTCGCCCAGGTAGATCCCGGTTTGATCAAACCAAACGTGAGCCTGTTCCTTCCCGGAGGTGAACTTTAAGCTCCCTCTCGCCTTGGAAGCGCACCGAGTAGCGTACCCGTCGTCGGCGTTTAAGATCAAAGTATCCGTCTCCTCCTGGAACAGGAAAATGTTCTCCTTGGCGGTGACGTATTCCTCCATGTCTATATGCCAGTTGAGATGGTTGGGGGAAAGATTGGTCACCACCGCAATATGGGGAGACCTCGTCATCTTCATCAGCTGGAAGGAGGAAAGCTCCACCACCGCAAAATGATCCTTTTCCATGGCGTCCAGCTCGCACAGCAGATTCCTGCCGATGTTGCCTCCCAGATGCACCGTCCTTCCCTCCGCCTCCAAAAGCTTGGCGATGAGGGTGGTGGTAGTGGTCTTGCCGTCGCTTCCCGTCACCCCGATGATAGGGCAGGGACACAAACGGAAGAACTCCTCCATCTCGTTGGTCAGCACCGTGCCCCGCTCCTTGGCCTTCACAAGCCCGGGCAGATCCTCCCGCACGGCAGGGGAGAGGAACAGAACGTCCTCGTCAACGTTTTCCAGATAGCCTTCTCCGCAGATGAATTCCACCCCTTCCGCCGTCAGAGGCGCAAAGGCTTCTTCCCGGGAAATACCCTTCATATCCCGCACGCGGCAGATGGCTCCCACTTGCAAAAGCAAACGGAGAATAGGGGTATTGCTCACCCCGAGACCGATAAAGCCCACCTTTTTTCCGCGGAAGGTTTTCGCATATTCCAATAGCAAGGTCAAGTCCTCCCCTTCAAAAAACATATATCCTATACATTATATCTTCAAAACAAAAAATAATCAATAGGTTGACAAAATAAAATTTCTGTGTTAAGATAAAAATCCACCACTCCAGACAGTCGCGCAAATGCGGGCGACCGCAAAGTGAGGAAAGTCCGGGCTCCGCAGAGCAGGATAACAGATAACGTCTGCCGAAGGTGACTTCAGGGCCAGTGCAACAGAGAGATACCGCCGCATCTTTTTGCGGTAAGGGTGGAAAGGCGAGGTAAGAGCTCACCGGCGTGCGGGAGACCGTGCGGCCATGTAAACCCTATCCGGAGCAACACCCACCGAAGCGTTTTAAGCTTGCTCGGCAGCTTCACGGGTGGCAAAGAGGCGTACGGCGACGTACGTCCAAGATAGATGACTGTCCAATACAGAACCCGGCTTACAGAAGTGATGGAACAAGGGTCCCCTCGGGGATCTTTTGTTTTTCTCCCGTTGCGGCATAAAAAGAAAGGATTTCCCCAAATACTCTCTTGACAAAAATACCCTTTCTTAGTATAATATCATTGAATGTATATGAACATCAGAGGTAAACGACAGTGCTGATTCAATTGGAACAGGCAAAATTATCCCTTCGCGACCTGGAGGCGGGGATCAACGATCTCAAGGCTTCCATCAAATTCGATACCTTGCAGCAGGAGGTTGCCGACCTGGAAATGAAGACCGGCGAGGCAGGCTTTTGGGACGATCCCCAGGAATCCCAGAAGATCTTAAAGGTCCTGAAGGTGAAGAAATCCCTTCTGGAAAACTACCTCCACCTTCGCCGCGTGTTTGACGATGTCTCCGTCCTCATCGATATGACCATCGAGGAGGATGACGAATCCATGGTGGACGACGTTCTGGCAGATCTGGAGGCCGTCCGCAAGGAATACGAGGAACAGCGCATCGAGGTGCTTCTCTGCGGGGAATACGACGGCAACAACGCCATCATCAGCATCCACCCCGGCGCAGGCGGTACCGAGGCTCAGGATTGGGCGCAGATGCTTTACAGAATGTACCTCCGCTATGCGGAACGTAAGAAGTTCAAGGTCAAGGTGCTGGATTACCTGGACGGCGACGAAGCGGGTATCAAATCCGTTTCCTTCCTGGTAGAGGGCACCAACGCCTACGGCTACCTTAAGAGCGAATCCGGCGTTCACCGCCTGGTCCGCGTCTCTCCCTTCGATGCAGGCGGCAGACGGCAGACCTCCTTCGCTTCCGTTGAGGTGCTTCCCGAGTTCACCGATCAGAACGAGGGCATCGAGATCCGCGACGAGGATCTGCTCATCGTTGCCCACCGTTCCAGCGGCGCAGGCGGCCAGCACGTCAACAAGACCGACTCCGCCATCCGCATTACCCACATCCCCACGGGCATCGTGGTGGGCTGTCAGACGGAGCGTAGCCAGGTGCAGAACAAAGAGACCGCCATGCGTATGCTGAAGAGTAAGCTTTTGGAGATCAAGGAGCGCGAGCATCTGGAGCGTATCGAGGACATCACCGGCAACAAGATGAAGATCGAGTGGGGCAGCCAGATCCGTTCCTACGTCTTCATGCCCTACACCCTGGTAAAGGACAACCGCACCTCCTGCGAGACGGGTAATATCCAGGCAGTGATGGACGGCGAGCTGGACGACTTTATCAACGAATTTCTCAAGCTTTCCTGCAAGGGAACCGAGAACTGATCATAACCACATACGGAAAGGAAGAAACACACGTGAAAAAAGCAAAATTTATCGCAGGCCTTTGTCTCATCGGTCAATCCATCCTCTTTTTCATCCTGTTCTTGGTGTACTGGAACAAGTCCAAGAGCCTTTCCCGCACCCTTGCCGTGTTCTCCGCGGTAGGCGGCGTGGCAGGCGCTTACCTGGTGTTCAACGAGCTTCGTAACCAGAAGATCTCCCGGGCTATGGAGGAGGACTTCGAGGATTACGACGTGGATTTCATCGAGGATCTTGAGGACATTTTCGACGGCGATATCGAGTGCGCCTTCGGAGAAGACTAAAGCCAAAAACAAGAATCAGCACTCTCTATATGGGAGTGCTGATTTTAACATTTTTGTCACAAATACCCCGAAGTTCTTTCACAACACGGGGGTATACTGCAAGTATCAGATCAAACAAAGGAGTGTGAATCATATGGCAAACGGTGCATTGTCGGTGGATACCGAGCATCTTTTTCCCATCATCAAAAAATGGCTGTATTCCGAGAAGGACATCTACCTCCGTGAGGTGCTGTCCAATTCCTGCGATGCGGTCACCAAGCATAAACGGTTGGTCTCCCTGGGTGAGGCGGCGGAAAGCGAGACTCCCTACCGCATCGACGTACGGGTAGACAAGGAAGCCCGCACCATCACCGTCTCCGACAACGGCATCGGTATGTCGGAAGCCGAGGTAGAGAAATACATCAACAACATCGCCCTGTCCGGGGCTGTGGACTTCATCTCCAAATACGAGGGAGAGGGAGGAAGCGGCATCATCGGCCACTTCGGCCTGGGCTTCTATTCCATGTTCATGGTGGCGGATAAGGTCACCATGGAGACCAAGTCCTACACCGACGCTCCCGCCGTGCTGTGGGAATGCACCGAGGCAGGCGCCTACGAAATGCAGCCCGGCACCCGTACCGAACGGGGCACCGAGATCACCATGTACCTCATGGAGGACGAGGAAGCCTACCTTTCCGCCGATGCCTTGAAGCCCATCCTGGAAAAATACTGCTCCTTCATGCCCGTGGAGATCTACCTCCACGACGGCGAAAAGGAGGAGCTGATCAACGAGACTACCCCGCTTTGGCAGAAGAACCCCGCCGATTGCAGCGACGAGGAGTACAAGGAGTTCTACCGCAAGCAATTCCACGATTACACCGACCCTCTGTTCTGGGTGCACATCAACGCCGATTACCCCCTGAACTTCAAGGGCATCCTGTACTTCCCCCGCCGCAAGAACGCCTTCGACACCCAGGAGAGTGAGATCCGTCTTTTCTACAACTCCGTGTTCGTGGCGGACAACATCAAAGAAGTCTGCCCCGAGTTCCTGATCAACCTGAAGGGCGTTCTGGATTGCCCCGAGCTTCCCTTGAACGTCTCCCGCAGCTACCTGCAGAACGACGCCTACGTCCGCAAGGTATCCGCCCACATCGTCAAGAAGGTCTCCGACCGTCTCAACTTCCTCTTTAACGACAACCGCGAGGAGTTCGAAAAGAATTGGGAAGGCTTCAAGCCCTACATCCAGTATGGCTGTATCAAGGACAGCAAGTTTAACGACCGTGCCAAGGGCGTGATCTTGTTCGAGAAGGCAACCGGCGGCTGGAGCACCCTGTCCGAGTATCTGGAGGACAAGGAAGAAGGCACCGTTTACTATACCACCGATCCCAAGGCCCAGAGCTACTACCTGGATCTGTACGCCGCAAAGAACATCCCCGTTCTGGTGTTCGATACCATCATGGACACCAACTATGCCCAGTTCTGTGAGAGCAAAAACGACAAGGTGAAGTTCCGCCGCATCGACGCCGACCTGGACGCCATCAAGGGAGAAGGGGAGACGGACACCGCATCCCTGGAGGCCCTCTTTAAGGCCGCCGTGGGCAAGGAAGACGCCAAGGTATCCTTCGTCACCCTGGGCAAAGAGGACGCCCCTGCGCTCCTCTCCGTCAGCGAGGAGAGCCGCCGTATGGCAGAGATGATGAGAATGTACAGTATGCAGGGCGAAGGCGACTTCTCCTTCCCCGTGGAGGAGATCCTCACCGTCAACGTGGGCAGCCCCCTGGTGCAGAAGCTGCAAACCCTCCCCGAAGGAGACGAAAAAGCGTCCCGCATCGCCAAGCATATCTACCTCTCCGCCGTGATGCTCGCCCGCCCCCTCACCCCCGAAGAACTCCGCGCCTACGTTGCCCTCAACCGCGAGATCCTGATGGCACTGTAAAACCGAATAGAGGACGACGAAAAAGAGGAACTTTTTAAAAAAAGTTCCTCTTTAAATCTCCTCAAAAACTTCTCGTTCCGAAAACTGTCGTTTTCGGGGGATGCTCAATATTACTGATTTCGCCCCGCGACAAAGCTTCACCAACGAAGAGGATAAGCAGGGGCGTACGATATTTCCCGCTTGCGAAGCAAGCCTCGCCTTCCCCTATGGGGAAGGGGGACCGTCAGCGGACGGAAAAAGCAAGAAAAAGCAAACTATACTTATCTCCGCAGACGGTGGATGAGGTTCCTATTGCCCTTCTTTCGAATCCATCTCGTCCGCCTATGTTCACCCCGCTCACTGCGAGACCGTAGGGGACGACGTCCTCCGGCGTCCCGCTTACGTGGAATCCGGCAGGGCTTTTCTCCATTGTCTGCCGCGTGCCTGAAAAGCGTTGAAAAAGGCTTAGTCTTTAGCCTTGTACCGAGCGCGAGGCGCCCCTTGGCAAGGGGAGCTGTCACCGCAGGTGACTGAGGGGATCGTCCTTACAAATACAAGAACGCACCCACCGTCTTCCCGGTGTTCTCATTGTCCTGGAGCCACCCGTCCTTGACGGCTTGCTCCAAAACCTCCGAACGGTCAAACCCGGCATTTCTGCATGCCAGCTCGCAAAGATTCTGATCGTCGCGGAAACGGGCAGGCAGATCCTTCTTGATAACCTGATCGGAATACGCCGCAAGCTCCCCAAACGAGGCCTTCAGTTGTGTCGAAAGCCTGTCGACCTCCTCCTGCGCTTCCTTGTCAAGCAAATCCCAATACTTTCCGCAGCCCCAGCCGTCGAATACGAGGATCCGGGGCAGGTAACCTTCGCCGTCTTTTTCAACGTATCCGTAGCCCGCCAAAGCTTCCAGCATGGATGCATTGCATTCCTGCCATTTGCCTTCGGCAACCAGCTTCAGCGCATACCCTTCCTCGTGGGAAAGATGTTGCGGCGTTCGAGCGTTTATACCGCCGTGCATAAACTTGAATTGGTTAAAGCGGACCTCGGGAAGATCCTCACGGGTAGAGAAACAGCCGTGCTGACCCACAAAGGGGAGATGAGGGATTCGGGTGGTTTGACAGCCCACCACCTCCCACTTTCCGTTGTTCGGACGATCGCGGTATTCACACCGCGGCCTTTCATACCAGCGATAGTGATCAAACGCGATCATCAACAAACTCCACTTAGCATCCTCGTAGGGGATGTACCCGCCGAAATAGTTCACACCCGCCTTTTCGCAAGCGTCGTGGAACGTATCCAGCAGCTTCTCCAACAGGGAAGTGATCTTTGCAGTCAAGGCGGCGTTTTTCTCTGCGATCTTTTCTTGGGCTTCTCTGCTGATGATGGGGAAATCCGTTTCATACTTGTCTCTATTCTTTACCAGGAACGTTTCTTTTACCAGATATTCCAATTCCTCTTCCATGTAGGGCAGAGCGATCCCCAGCTCCAACGCCAGCTCTTCTGCGGTGGAAGGGTTGTTGTACGCCTCCAAAAGGATGTTCTTGTACATCCCGTGATTCAAAATGCTCCAGGGCTGTCCGTTGTCGCCGAAGGCAGTGCAGTTGTTGATAAACGTGATCTCTTCCGGCTGATAGCTTCTGACACCAAATTCTCTTGCCATGTTCATTCCTTCTTTCAATCGCTTTCTTCCTCGGTGGAGCTTGGATTCCACCGTTCCTTTGGGAAGTCCCGTGGTGCGGACGATGTCTCTGATCGACTTGTTTTCCAGATAATACCCGATGAGAATGTTGCGGTAATCCGACGAGATGAACGCCAGCTCACGCCTCAGCAGGGCGATCTGCTCCCTGCGGATCAGCTCATTCTCCGTCACCGCATTCTCGTCCTCGATCTCGTAGTCTGCTACGTCCGACCCAGCCAGGGTGTCTCTGCTTTTCCTTTTCAAGTCCGCCCAGCGGGCGTAGCGGTTCCTCGCTACCTGCCAGACGTAAGCGGGGAAGTCCTCGGGAACGGTACCTTTTCCCAAAGCCTCCAGAACGCACAGCAGGATCTCCGAGCAAAGGTCCTCCGCTTCATAGCTGTCACCCGTTTTTTTCAAACAGAAATAGAACAGCTTTTCCCCGTATTCCTCTGCCAGAGCCTTGATCAGATCTTCACGACGTTGCATCATGAAAACCTCCTTTCGATCATATAGTGCACGAATTTGGCGTTTGCTTGCAAAAAAGCGAAAAACTTTTTCTCAATGGAAAAGACCCACGGTTACCCATGGGTCTTTTTCGTTTGATCAGTCTAAGTTCTTGAAAACCTCGACGGTGTCGTTCATGGCTTTCTCAACACCGTTTGCAATGGTCTCCCAGCTGGAGACGAAGGTGTTGGTGCCGGACCATGCGATATTGTTCATGAATCCGGTGATGGAATTGGAATCGGACTCGCCGGAGCCGCCCCAGTTGAACACGGTGCCGAAGTCGTAGGTTCTGGAATCGAAGATCAGATCCATCATGGCTTCGCTCTCGTCGTCCTGAATCTTACGCTCCTTCATGATGACCTCGATGTAAGCCTCGGTCACGGTATCGGTGGAAGCCTGCATCATCGCGTCTGCGATAACAGAGGACTTCTCCACGTCTTCCACGTTTACGGGAATGGCGATACAGGAAGCGTAAATAGTGGAAACACGGCAGTAGTAGTTCTCCTGTGCCTCCTCAAACTTGGGAGTGGGCAGAACGCCGAAGTTACAATCGTATTCACCCAGCGCCAGAATGGAGTTCAGAGAAACCGCGCGGAACAGGCAACGCTTGCTGGCGATGGCCTCGGTAGCTGCTACCCAAACGGTCTTGCCGTCTGCAACGGCGGTAGAACCAAAGCCTCTTGCGTTGTTGTCGATCTGACCGCAGGCGGTGGGATCGTTGACCAGATCAAAGATCTTGTTGAAGACCTTGGTGGCATTCTCGGAGTAAACGGTGATGATGGGCTCGTCGTTGTTATCCTTGTCGGTGAAACGCAAGCCGGAGCCGATGAACATACTGGAGATGAAGTTATGGTTTACCAGGAAACCATACCTATCCTCGTGCGTCCACTCGGACTGCCCGTCGATATCCGCGGTGACCTTCTTGGCCATTTCCGCCAGCTTATCGATGGTCCATTTGCCGCTTTTTACCAGGTCGTAGGGGCTTTCCAGGTTGAAGTCCACCACAACGTCCTTGTTAAACAGCAGAACGTGGGTCACGTCGGAGGCCAGCAGAGTCATATCACCGGTGAGGAAGTAGTTCTTCCCGCCGATGGAAAGGCCCTGCACGCAGCCCTGATCGTAATAAGGCATATCCCAATGGATATTCTCCAACGTTCTCAGGTCGTAGAAATATCCCTGCTGAGCGGCGGTGGCCGCAACGGGAACGTAAGGCATTACGATATCGTACTCGCTGGTGCCCGCGGAAGCGTTCTCGCGCATGGTATTTGCCATTTCGGAGGAAGCGGAGGTGCGGAATTCTTCGATCTTTACGTCAAATCTTTCTTCCACCAGATCGTTACGATCCTGAATGGCAGAATTCAGCGTTTCATAAGAGTTGGGCTGAGGCATGACCTCCACGGACTTGTAGGTGTCCATGTAGTCGCCCTCTACCAGGAACTTTACCGTTTCGCCGCCGAAGGTGATCTCGGGCAGGTTGGAGAAGAGCACAAATTTTTCTTCCTCGGAAACCTCGGATTCCACAGGAACGGATTCCGTGGAGGAGGAAGTGCCGGAAACAGTCTCTCCTGTCTCAGAGCAAGCTGCGAGGCTTGCCAGTAACAGAAAAACAAGAGCTAACGCAAGAAGACGTTTCATGTAAGCGATCTCTCCTTAATCGTTGTTGTAGTAAGCATCCAGGGTGTCGTTCATATCGTTGATGACCGCGGACTCGATGGTCTGCCACTGGGAGGTGAAGGTGTTGGAGCCGGAGATGGCGATAGCGTTCATGAAGCCGGAGATGGAGGCAAGATCGCCCTCGCCGGTGCCGCCCCAGTGATAGATGGAAGCCAGGTCGTAAACGCGGCTGTCAAAGATCAGCTGCAGCATATCTTCGCTTTCGGTATCCTGAACCTTACGGTCCTGCATGATGGTCTGGAAGTAAGCGTACTTGGAGGTATTGGTGGAAGCCTGCATCAGAGCGTCGGTGATGATGGCAGACATCTCGGGATCTCTTACGTTCTTGGGGATGGCTACGCAGGTAGCGTAAACGGTGGAAACACGGTTGTAGTAGTTGTCCTGAGACTCGTCCAGCTTGGGAGCAGGGAGAACGCCGAAGTCACATTCGTAGTCGCCCTGATCGAAGATATCGATAATCGCCATTGCGCGGAACAGCGCGCGATTCTCCGCGATGGATTCCAGAGCGGCAACCCAAACGGTCTTGCCTGCTGCGGAGGCGGTGGTGTTGTAGCCGTTGTTGGCTGCGCTGAACTGGCAAACTGCGGTGGTGTCGGTTACGAAGGAGTAGATCTTGTCGTAAACCCGTGCAGAAGACTCACTGCCCACTGCGATGATAGGCTCGTCGTTGTTGTTCTTGGTGGTGAAGCGCTGGCCTGCGCCGATGTAAAGGCTGTTCACGAAGTTGTCGTTTACCAGGAAGCCGTAGGTATCCTTGTAGCCCCAGCCGGACTCGCCGTCGTCGTCAGCGGTGATGCCGCGGCACATTTCCAGCATCTTATCCAGGGTCCACTTGCCGGAGGTGACCAGCTCGTAGGGATTCTCCAGACCGCGCTCGTTGATCACGTTCTTGTTGAAGATGATGGCGTGAGTGCAAGCCAAAGACAGCAGAGAAAGGTCGCCGGTAACGAAATAGTTCTTGTTTGCAACGGAAAGGTCGCGAACGGAGCCCTGGTCGTAGTAAGGCATATTCAGATGGATCAGACCGTCGAACATAGCGTCGTTCAGATCGTAGAAGTGACCCTCGAGCGCCAGAGTAGCGGCGTCGCTCATGTAAGGCATGACCATGTCGTATTCGCTGGTACCTGCCACGGCGTTGGTGGTAAGGGTAGAGACCATCTCGGTGCTGGAGGTGGTACGGTATTCCTCAAATTCCACGCCGAACTGCTCGGTGATCAGGTCGTTACGTTCAGCCACGGCCTTCTTCAGGGTGTCGTAAGAGGACTCCTGAGGCATAAACTCAACGGACATGTAAGTGGTGATGTGGTCACCCTCAACGATGACCTTGAAGGTCTCGCCGGAGTAATCTACTTCGGGAAGGTTGGAGAAGAGGACGAATTCCTCCTCTTGGGAGGTTTCCTGAGAGGTGGTGCCGCCCACGTCGGAGGAAGGGGTAGAAGTGGTCTGTGCGCTATTGCCGCAAGCGGTCATCAGCAGAGAGAGCATGAGGACCAAAAGCAAGCAAAGGGAGAGAGAACGCTTGGTTTTCTTCATAAAAAGAAGCCTCCATAAATTGTTTTTTGCAGTAAAACTGCACTATCTGCTGATAGCATACCACAAATTTTTCATTTCGTCAAGAAAAATTCCTGTTTTCTTTGACAAATGCAAAAAAATATGATATACTCCATTTGTGAAAGTTTGATTATTTATGTTTAATAAGGATCATTATGTACGAAAAGATCATCGAAGAACTGTCCGTGGACTTCCTGTCACGGCTTTACGGCACCCTGGATTCCAATCTCACCATCATTGAGGACGAATTTTCCGTCACCGTTTTGTGCAGAGACGGCGGTGTGAAGGTGCAGGGCTCCTCTCAAGCGGAGGTGGAGCAGGCCGCCGCCTGTATCTCCCAGCTCTACCGCATGTTTTCCATCTCCGGCAATCTGGAGGAAAACTCCGTCCGCTACGTGATCTCCATGATTCGTGAGAACCGCGCCGACGAGCTTCACGCCCTGTACAGCGATTGCATCTGCCTCACCGGCAAGGGCAAGCCGGTAAAGGCCCGCACCGTGGGTCAGCGGAAATACGTGGACGCTATCCAAAAGAACACCTTGGTCTTCGGTATCGGCCCTGCGGGCACGGGAAAGACCTTCCTGGCCGTTGCCATGGCCGTCACCGCTTTGAAGCAAAAGCAGGTCTCCCGCATCATCCTCACCCGTCCCGCTGTGGAGGCAGGGGAGAAGCTGGGCTTTTTGCCCGGGGATCTCCAGAGTAAGATCGATCCCTACCTCCGTCCTCTGTACGACGCCTTGGGCGAATTGCTTGGGGGAGAGGGTGCCGCCCGCAACGCGGAAAAGGGGATCATCGAGGTCTGCCCTTTGGCGTATATGCGCGGCAGAACCTTAGACGACGCCTTCATCATCCTGGACGAGGCCCAGAACACCACTCCCGAGCAGATGAAGATGTTCTTGACCCGTCTCGGAAACAACAGCAAGGCCGTGGTCACGGGTGACGTCACCCAGATTGACCTTCCCCGCAATTGCAAGAGCGGCTTGGTGGAGGCTGTGCAGATTTTGCAGAATATCAAGGATATCGAGATCTTCCGCTTCTCCCGCAAGGACGTGGTGCGCCATCCCCTGGTACAGAAGATCATCGAGGCCTACGAGACCCGTACCCGGGACGACAGAGAGTAAAGGAGCCCTTTTATGATCCGCTTTTACGTAGAACAAGACCCCGCGTACCCCATCCCCGTCACCTACCTTCCCCTGATGAAGAAGGTGATCCGCACCTGCGTGGAGGAGCAGTATCCCAACCACCGCTTCGAGGTGGAGCTCACCCTCTGCGGGGACGAGGAGATCCACGGTATCAACAAGGAATTCCGAGGCATCGACCGTCCCACCGACGTGCTGTCCTTCCCCATGATGGAGTTTTCCATGCCCCAGGTATACGTCTCCCTGGGGAATATCGTCCTCTCCGTGGAGACCGCCCGCCGCCAGGCGGAGGAATACGGACATTCCTTAAAAAGAGAACTGTGCTTCCTGTGTGCCCATTCCGCATTGCATCTTCTGGGCTACGACCATGAGACGGAGGACGAGCGCGAGGAAATGGAAGCCAAGCAAAGAGAGATCCTGGATGCCCTGGGCATCAAACGATAACAGATAAGGAACCGAATATATGACAAGAACCGCATTCATCACCATTACGGGCAAGCCCAACGTAGGCAAGTCCACTCTGCTGAACGCCCTGCTGGGGGAGAAGGTCGCCATCGTCTCCCGCAAGCCCCAGACCACCCGCAACCGTATCACGGGCATCCTCACCAAGGGGGAGGATCAGTACGTGTTCATCGATACCCCCGGCCTTCATAAGCCCAAAACCCTTTTGGGTGAATACATGATGAAGCAGGCGGGCAACGCCGCCTCGGATTCCGATGTGATCCTGTTCATGTTGGAGGCCTGCACCCCCTTGAACGCCACCGAGGAGGCCACCCTGGAGAAGTATTCCAACTCCCGCACCCCTCTGCTTTTGGTGATCAATAAGGTGGACAAGGCCAACAAGGCCAAGCTTGCCGCCCAGATCATGGAGCTTTCCACCAAATACGACTTTGACGCCGTCATCCCCGTGTCCGCCGCCAATAAGGACGGGCTGGAGGGCATCTTCAAGGAGCTGGAGCCCTTTATGACGGAAAGCGTCCATTTCTTCCCCGACGACGAGATCACCGACCAGCCGGAGCGGCAGATCTTTTCAGAGATCGTCCGCGAGAAGGCGCTTCGTCTCCTCAGCGAGGAGGTGCCCCACGGTATCGCTGTGGCCATCGAGGAATTCACCGAAAAGAAGGACGTCCTGGTGGTCCGTGCGGAGATCTTCTGCGAGCGCGCCTCCCACAAGCGGATCATCATCGGCAAGGACGGGGAGATGCTGAAAAAGATCGGCACCTACGCCCGTGAGGAAGCCCAGGAGATCTTCGGTGCCAGAGTGTACCTGGATCTGTGGGTCAAGGTCAAGGAGAACTGGCGGGATAAGCCCGTTCTGCTGAACAACTTCGGCTATAACGGCGAGGATTACTGATGCAACACAAAGTGAAAGGCATCGTTGTCCGGGAAGCCGCCAAGGGAGAAAACGATAAGCTGCTCACCATCCTCACGGGGGAAGAGGGTGTCATCACCGTCAGAGCCCCGGGGGTGAGAAAGCTTTCCGCCTCCAATCTGCGCTCCGCCCAGCTCTTTGCCTATTCCGACCTGCTTTTATACGTAAAAAACGGCTTTTATACTCTGCAGGAATCCATCCTGCGGGAGGATTTCTACGCCCTGCGGGAGGACGTAACGGATTTCGCTTTGGGCTGTTACCTTTGCGAGCTTGCCTCTGCCGTCTCCGTAGGCGGGGAAGAGGGGAACGAGATCCTGCGGTTGTTGCTCAACGCCTTGTACGCCGCGGAAAAGAAGATCGCGCCTCCCAAGCTGATCAAGACCGCCTTTGAGTTCCGCCTGGCCGCCCTCATCGGCTACGAGCCGGAGCTTTCCGAATGCCCCCTTTGCGGCAAGCCTGCGGAGCAGATGCAAAACCGTATGTTCGAGCTGACCGACGGCTACCTGTTCTGCGCCTCCTGCGATTCTCCCGAGGAGGGCTTCACCCGCCGCGCTCCCGTGTCTCCCGCTTGCTTTGCCGCCATGAAGCATTTGCTGGTCTCCCCGGTGAACAAGATCTTCCTGTTCCGCCTGGAGGAGTCCGCCCTGGCAGAGCTTTCTGCTCTCACCGAGGAATACCTCTTATTGCGTGTAGAGCGTAAAATGAAGACACTGGATTTCTTGAAGAAAAACTTATAAGGGTACGCTTAAGAAACTTTCTTTCGAAAAAGAAAGTTTCTTAAGAATCTTCAAAGAAACGCATTGCCAAAAGCTGGCGCTTTTGGAAGAAGGAAAAAAATGCGGGTTTCCAAAGGGACCCGGGTCCCTTTGGCGGGGAGTATAAGGGGCGGCGCCCCTTGGGCGTACTCCATACTTCACCCATCATCAAAAAGGAACAAACCATGAAAGGTTTCGAAAAAGGAAAAATCGTATTAGAATTTGATAAGATCATGGCCATCGCCGCAGGCTTCGCCTATACCGACAGCGGCAAAAGCGCCATCCTTGACAGTTACCCCTCCTCCGACCCCGTGGTGGTAAACCGCCGCCTGGACGAAACGGAGGAAGCCTTAGAGCTGTTGACCTATAAGGGCGCACCCCCGCTCTCCTGTGCCAACGGCATCCTCAACGCCGTGGAGCGCAGCCACAAGGGTGCCGTCCTGACTCCCGGAGAGCTGCTCTCCATCGCCGCCTTACTTCGCACCGCCATCGCCGTGAAGCAGTACGGTGCAGGGAAGGAGCATAAAGCCCTGGGCGTGTACTTCGGCGAGCTGGTGGAGCAACGTCCCCTTGCCGAGGAGATCGAGCGGATCATCATCGCCGAGGATATGATCGCTGACGACGCCTCCGACGACCTGTACCGCATCCGCCGCGCCATCCGCCGTGCGGAAAACGAGGTGCGGGAGGTGCTGAACCGTATCATCACAGGCCCCGCCCAGAAGCATTTGCAGGAGGCCATCGTCACCCAGCGTTCGGGGAGATTCGTGGTTCCCGTCAAGGCCTCGGAAAAGAGCGCCGTCAAGGGCATCGTCCACGATTCCTCCGCCTCCGGTGCAACTCTGTTCATCGAGCCCGTAGGGGTGGTGGAGGCCAACAACAAGCTCCGTGACCTGATGGGTCAGGAAAAGGAGGAGATCGAGAAGATCATGCGGGAGCTTTCCGCCACCGTTTCCTCCTACGGCAATACCATCGTCATCAACTACCGTACCGTCACCGACCTGGACGTGATCTTTGCCAGGGCTTCCTACTCCTCCCATATGCGCTCCACCCGTCCCAGAATGGGGGGCAAGGAGATCTGCATCGTCCGGGGAAGACACCCTCTGCTGGATCCCGCAAAGGTGGTTCCCTCCTCCCTCTGCTTCGGCGACGGGGAAAAGACCCTCATCGTCACAGGCCCCAACACAGGCGGTAAGACCGTCACCCTGAAGACCGTGGGTCTGTTTGCCTACCTGGCACAGGCGGGCTTCCTGCTTCCCTGCGACGACGGCACCGCATTGCCCGTGTTTACGGGAGTCCTTGCGGACATCGGTGACGAGCAAAGCATCGAGCAATCTCTCTCCACTTTCTCCTCCCACATGGTGAATATCGTCTCCATCTTAAAGGAGTGTGACAGCGGATGCCTGGTGCTGTTCGACGAGCTTGGCGCAGGTACCGACCCTACCGAGGGTGCGGCTCTGGCCATCTCCATCTTAGAGCGTGTCCGTTCCCTGGGCGCCCTCACCGCCGCCACCACCCACTATTCCGAATTGAAGCTTTACGCTCTGGATACCCCCGGGGTGCTGAACGCATCCTGTGAGTTTGACGTGGATACCCTGCGCCCCACCTACCGTCTGATCATCGGCCTGCCGGGCAGATCCAACGCCTTCGCCATCTCCTCTCGGCTGGGTCTGGAGGAAAGCATCATCGACTCCGCCCGTAACCTGCTGGCCGAGGATAACATCCGCTTTGAGGACGTGATCTCCCGCTTGGAGGAAAGCGAGCAGACCCTGGAAAAGGAAAAGACCGCCGCCGCAGAGGCCAAGCGGAAGGCCCAAACCACCGCCGAGGAGACCGAGCGGAAGAGCCGTGAGCTGTTGGACCGCGCCGATGCAGAGCTGGATCGCGCCCGTCAGCAGGCGAACCGTATCCTGGAGGCCGCCAAGGCCGCCAGCCGCCAGATCTTTACCGAGCTGGAGGCCATCAAAAAGCAGGAAGCCAAGAAGATGGATGCCGCCCGCATCGAGGAAGCCCGCCGTTCCATCCGCGGGATGATCAAGGATGCAGGTGACAAGGTAGGCGCCTTGGAAGATCGCCGCGACATGGACGAGGATTACGTCCTGCCCCGCCCCCTGAAGCCGGGAGACGCCATCCTGCTGGCAGACATCGGCTGTAACGCCACCGTCAAAAGCGTTTCCGGGGAGACCGTGGTGTGCATCGTGGGCAGAACGGAGACCCGTACCGCCCTGTCCAACGTCCGCCTTACCAACCCGCCCAAGACCGGCGGCAAAAAGAAGACCGGCAACACCTCCTACACCCAGAACGCCGCGGCT
Source organism: Clostridia bacterium (assembly GCA_017516825.1). GTDB lineage: Bacteria > Bacillota > Clostridia > Oscillospirales > CAG-382 > Coliplasma. The sequence goes on from JAFXBC010000043.1 coordinate 61,512, forward strand.
ACCAAAAACGAATGCGACGTGCGAGGGCTTACCGGGGACGATGCCTGGTTCGTCATCGACCGTTGGCTGGAGGAGGTCCGCATGGCGGGCTTCACCACCGTCACCGTGATCCACGGCAAGGGCACGGGCGCCTTACGGGCCGCCCTTTGGCAGTTCTTCCGCAAGGACAACCGCATCGCCTCCTTCCGTATGGGAAGATACGGGGAGGGCGAGACCGGTGTTACCGTATTGGAAATGAAAAAATAAAACGTATAAAGGAGCAAACACATGACCGACGTAAGAGCCGATATTCCGGCAAAGTACAAATGGGATCTCTCCGTGATCTACGCAGACATGAAGGCCTTTGATGCCGACTATGACCGCGCCAAGGAAATGATCGCCGCATTCCCTGCCCATAAGGACACCATGCTCACAAGTGCAGAGGCGCTGTACAATATGTTCTGCGATATGACCGCTCTGGGCCGTATCCTCCAGAAGCTTTACAGCTACGCCTCCCTTAACTCCGACGTGGACACCTCCGATAACAGCTACGTTTCCCTGAAGGGCCGCGTGATGAACCTGGACAACGACCTGTCCGCCGCCGCCTTCTTCGTGGATCCCTACCTTCTCCGCCTGGACGACGAGACTCTGAACAAATGGTTCGCCGAATTCCCCAAGCTGGAGGAATACCGCCGCTCCATCGAGGCCTCCCTCCGCTACCGTCCCCACACCCTGTCCGACGAGTGCGAAAAGCTGATGGCAGACCTGTCCGCAGGCTTCCACACCCACGGCAACATCCGCTCCACCTTCTCCAACGCCGATCTCACCTTCGGCAAGATCAAAGGGGAAGACGGCAAGCCCGTGACGCTCACCGACAGCACCTACGGCATCTTCCTCCAAAGCACCAACCGCCGCGTCCGTAAGGCGGCCTTCGACCGTATCTACGCTACCTATTCCTCCTTCGGCAACACCTACGCCGCACTGATGAACTCCTTCGTCAAGGAGCGCACCACCTACGCCAAGGTGAGAAACTTCCCCGACAGCATCACCGCCTCCGTCTTCCGTGACGAGGTGACCCCCGTTATCTACAACAACCTGTGCGACACCGTTTCCAAGAACCTGAAGCCTCTCTACGATTACTACGCGCTGAAGAAGAAGGCTCTGGGTGTTCCCAAGCTTCACCTCTACGACATCTACACCCCCCTCATCTCCTCCTGCGACCGTAAGTATACCTACGAGGAAGCGGTTGACATCGTCCTGGATGCCATCAAGCTCTTCGGCGAGGAATACCACTCCACCCTGTCCGCAGGCCTTAAGGAAAAGGGCTGGGCAGACGTTTACCCCAACAAGGGCAAGCGTGGCGGTGCTTACAGCTCCGGCAGCTACGATACCGAGCCCTATATCCTTTTGAACTATACCGACACCCTGGACGACGTTTCCACCCTGGCACACGAAGCAGGCCACTCCATGCACAGCTACTTCTCCGCCAAGGCCAACACGCCCCAGGAATCCCACTACACCATCTTCGTGGCAGAGGTCGCCTCCACCGTCAACGAGCTGGTGCTGTTCCGCAAGCTCCTCCGCGAGTCCGACAACCGCGAGGAAAAGCTGTACATTCTCAATCAGCTCATGGAGACCTACAAGGGCACCCTCTACCGCCAGACCATGTTCGCAGAGTTCGAAAAGGAAATGCACGCCATGGTGGAAGCAGGGGAGACCCTCACCAAGGATCTGCTGTGCAAGCGCTACTACGAGCTGGTACGCCGTTACTTCGGCAAGGACGTTGTCTGCGATAAGCAGATCGCCTGCGAGTGGATGCGTATTCCTCACTTCTACTACAACTTCTACGTTTACAAGTACGCCACCTGTATCTCCGCCGCTTCCGCCATCGTGAAGAAGATCGAGGAGCAGGGTGACGCGTACGTGGAGAAGTATCTGAACTTCTTAAAGTGCGGCGGATCCCGCAGTCCTCTGGACAGCCTGCTGGTTGCCGATATCGACCTCACCAAGCCCGAGGTCATCGAGGACGCCATCGCCGACTTCGCCGCGGCCGTGGAGCAGTTCCGCACCCTCTACGAGGCTGAATAAGAGTACGAATAGGAACGCGTTTAAGGGGAAACTTTCGAAAAAGTTTCCCCTTAAAAATCCCCTTCAAACCTCAATGCCCGATCCGTTTCACGAATCGGGAAGCGGTTTTTGTCACCTCTGCGAAACCCGGTCCGTTGGACTCATCTCGTACGGAACGTAGCCACGGCTACTTGTCACCCTGAGCAAGCGCGGAATGGAGCTGTTACGGCTGTGCACAACGGTATATCTCCGCGCGCGTCGAACTGTGGGGAGTGGCGTTAGCCCGAACCACAGGCAAAAAATGCCTCGCATTTTTTGAGGGTATGGGATGCTTTTCGATACAGCCTTTTTTCGCATATCAACTCACACCCCCCGCAAAAAAACAGGCTCGGAAACACTCCAAGCCTGTTTTTTCTTCACAATGAGTTTCTTGAAAGGTGCGGAAAACTTCTTTTTCGAAAGAAGTTTTCTGCAAACCGTACCCCCTCACTCCCGATCCTTGTACCCGATTCCGTTGTGAAGCACCAAAAGGCCGTCCTCGTCCTCCACGTAGGTATGCTCCAACGCACCGTGCCAGATCCCGGAAATATCGATAGGCTCGTACCGACGGAACAGCCCGCCGACCATGGGGAAGTACCCCTCGCCCTGGCCGCGATATGTTACCAGCTCCCAAACGGAGGTTTTCGTGCCGCCCCAGAAATCCGTCTCAAATCGTACCACGCCCACACCGGGTGCGAACCAGTACTGCTTCTTCCCGTTGCCGTAGCCCATGCCGCCTCCGAAGCCCTCGGCGGTGTAAGTGACGTGCCTGCAGTTCTCAAACCGCCCTGCGGCCACCTCCACCGTCTCGTCCTCCAGAACGTCCATGACGATCTTCACCTCCGGGTTCCATGCGTCGATCCCCTTTCGTTCCATGTGATAGCCGGGGACCCACTCGTCGGACCACAGCGTCCCCAGATCATCCTCCAGCCTGTCGAACAGAAAGGAGTAAAGCAGCTTCCAGCCCTGCTCCCCGCAATCTCCCAGGCACTTCCACTCAAAGGAGTAGGAGCGGTTGTCGTTAAACTTACGCTTTTCCTTGTCCGCTTCCAGATAGCAGAAGAAGTTCCACACTCCCTGCACGGCAGTTTCGGGGTTGAAATCCGGGTTGGTGAGGAGGATCCTCTCCATGACCTCCTTCGCCACGGCGGCGTGAGCCTTTTCACGCTCCGTCACCGCCAAAGACACAGCACGGTCGGTATACTTCCGCACGTCGATGGCCTTTTCGGTGTACCGCTCGAAATACCCGTGCCGCGCCGCAAGGCAGTTCCCGCGGAAGGTGTCGGAATATCCCACGTCCTCTGCCGCAAGGTACGCCGCCACGGTGACGGAATCCTTGGTAGCACCGGTAACCTCCAAAACGCGTTCCACCTTCTGGATCACGTCGGGGTCGCCAACGCAACCGTATTCCCAGCGGTTGCCGGTGGCAAAGGGGAGATAACCTTCACCGCCCTTGATCTCCGCCTTGGTCAAAAACCATTCGTAGCGATTCTGCCGATTCACCTTCTGCTTGACGATGCCCACCCCGGGAGCAAAATAGGTCTCCGCATAGGTCAGCCCGTAGTGTTCTCCCTCCAGCACCGTACAAATGCAGTTCTCAAACTTCCCTGCAGGGGTCTCCACCGTGAAGTTTCTCCCCTTGAAGGTCATTTTGATCTTCCCGTCGGAGGCCTCCAGAACCTGGCCGTCCTCCATCTCCGGGTCAAGGATCAAGCTGTCCACCTGACTGCAGTTCCAGAACTCCGCGCACTCCATATCGTCCCCGCGGGTGTAGCCGGGCTGGGACCAGAAATACCACTTCCCGCCGATGTTCTTGTAAAGCTCCCCGGTGGGAGTGCCGTGTACGTTGTGAGGGCTGTTCTTGGCAACCGTCTCAAAAGCAATGGCCGCCTTGGCGTTGGCGTAATACAAGTCGCCTGGCTTTGAGATCTCCATCACCTTGCGGTAGCATTCCAACGCCTTGTCCACTTCTTTTTGACCGTCCACGTAAGCATAGCCCAGCCAGAACCATTCGTAGGCCAGTGCCTCCACGAATCCGTTCTTCTCCAAAAAGGGGATCTGTTGCTCCCGCATCTGCTCCTTGCTCAGCTTATCGTTCTCATAAGCCATCACGGACTGCATCACGTCCTCGTTGTGGCTGTCCAACGCCGCCTGCTTGATGCGGGCAAAGGTCTCGTCGTTCTTTTCTCCGGGGATCCACCAGTATCCTCGCAACAGCACGTCCGCCAAAGCGTATTGCTTCTCGGGGGATTCCTCTAAGGATTCCACGTTCTTCAAAACCATGCGGTATTCCGCCTCCACCCCGGAGCGGTCGTTTTTGAGCCCCCAGAGCTTCAGCTGTTCCACCTGGTACATCACCTTTTCCACAAAGGTCATTTCGTCCATTCGTTCGTTCATCACACCGTATTCCTTTCTAAGTAGCTTTCTTCCCTCGGAAAGCCGCCACTTCACCGTACCGATGGGGAGCCCCAGCTCCTCTGCGATCTCCTTCACGGAAAGCCCTTCAAAATAATGTAGCTCCACCGTCTGTCGGATCTTATCGCTGAGCGTTTCCAAAGCCTCCTGCAGATCCATCTGCTGTTCCGCCCTTTCGTCGCGGAGACCCAAAGCCTCCGTATTCTCCAAAAGATGCAAGCTGATCTCTCCGCAGGTGTTCCTGTAATGGGTCACCACCGCCTTGGCGCAGTTCTTGGCGATGGCGCAGACCCAAGGGCCGAACTTCTCCCGCTCCCGCAAGCCGTCCAGCTTCATCCAGGCGGAAACGAAAGCGTCCTGGGAGGCGTCCTCCGCAGAGAATTGGTTCCCCGTCACCTTGTACGCCGTGCCCTTCACGGCCTTTTCGTAACGGCGTACCAGCTCCTCGTAGGCGTATTGCTCCCCCAAAAGGGACAGTTCCACCAGGGTGCCGTCGGATTTGTCTGTGTACTTGTTCATGGCGTCCTCCGTCTTCTTTTTTGAGTACTCGACCATAAGAGGGAAAAAAGATGTCAAAAGGTTGGGTGTGTAACAAAATTTTATCATATTTTTTTAAGAAGCGCAAGATTTAAGGGGGAACTTTCGAAAAAGTTCCCCCTTAAGATCCCCTTCAAACCTCAATGCCCGATCCGTTTCACGAATCGGAAGCGTCTGCATGTCACCTCTGCGAAACCCGGTTCGTTGGACTCATCTCGCACGGAACGTAGCCACGGCTGCTTGTCACCCTGAGCAAGCGCGGAATGGAGATGTTACGGCTGTGCACAACGGTATATCTCCGCGCGCGTCGAACTGTGGGGAGTGGCGTTAGCCCGAACCACAGGCAAAAAATGCCTCGCATTTTTTGAGGGTATAGGATGCTTTTTGATACAGCCTTTTTTCGCATATCAACTCACACACCCGCAAAAAACAGGCTCGGAACACACTCCAAGCCCGTTTTTTTCTTCACAATGGGTTTCTTGAGGGGTGTGGGGAACTTCTTTTCCGAAAGAAGTTCCCCATATCGTCTCCCCACGTCGTCCCCCTCGTCCCCCTCACTTCTGCTTTGACTTAAAAACCAAGCTCCAAACCAGCGCAAACAGCAGGGAAGCGGTGATCCCCGCGGAGGCCGCCGCCAGGCCCCCCGTCAAAGCCCCCAACAGCCCGTCCTTCTCCACGGCGGTGCGTACCCCCTCCGCCAGCAGATGCCCGAACCCCACCAAGGGCACGGAAGCTCCCGCCCCCGCGTATTCCTTCAAGGGCGCAAACACACCGAGAGCGCTTAACAGCACCCCCAGGCACACGTACCCCGTCAGGATCCGCGCAGGGGTCAGCTTGGTCTTGTCAATGAGGATCTGTGCCAAAAGGCAGAACGTACCGCCCACCCAGAAGGCGTTGAAATACGCCATCAAACCACCTCCAGACAAACCCCGTGAGCCACCCCGGGAATGGAAAGCTTCTGCAGCGGCGTGGAGGCGTTCAACAGCGCCCCCGTCCCTACCGCCAAGATCCGTTTCAGCTCCTTTGCCTGTAACCGCTTCATAAAATACCCTCCCAATACCGTGGAAAGACAGCCGCATCCGCTGCCTCCGCAGTGCATATCCTGCGCTTTGGCATCAAAGATCAACACCCCGCCGTCCACATGACGGGAAGCAATGTCCAGCCCGTTGCTCCGTAACAGCTCCTGGACCAGCTCCAAGCCCTCCATGCCAAGATCCCCCGTGACGATGGCGTCAAACTCCTCTTGTCTCCTGCCGCTGTGCTGAAAATACCGCAAGATGGTGTCCGCCGCCGCGGGGGCCATAGCCGCCCCCATGTTGTTGGCGTCAGTGATCCCGCCGTCTATAATTCGCCCGATCACCCCGTCCGCCACCCGCAGGGGAGACTTTTTCCTCGTCAGATAAAACGCCCCCGCGCCCGTCACGGTGTATTGCGCCGTGGGCGGCCGCTGACTGCCGTACTCCGGGGGAAACCGATATTGCCGCTCTGCCGTGCAGAAATGGGAGGAAGCCATGGCCACCGCCGAGGGCACAAAGCCGCCGCTTACCAGGGCAGAGCCTACCAAAAGCCCCTCCGCAATGGTGGAGCAGGCCCCGTAAAGCCCCAAAAAGGGAATACATCGCTCCTTCACCCCGAAGCTGGTCCCTACGCATTGGTTCAGAAGATCCCCGCCCAAAAGCACCCCCACGTCCTCGTCTTGTAAGTTCACCTTTTCAAACAAATGGGTGAGATTCCGCCGTACCATCTCGCTTTCTCCCTGCTCAAAGGTAGGCATCCCGAAGTATTCGTCCGTATCCACCAGATCAAACCAATCCCCAAGAGGCCCTGCCGCCTCCTTCTTTCCCACCGTAGCGGAGCTTCCCCCAAGGTAAACGTCCCTAAATTGTATATATCCAAAGTTTTCCAAACAAACAACACCTTTCCCGCTTTGATACCCTTAGTTTTCCATCTGCCCTTCGTTCCTATGCATCCGTAAGCCATTCTCTTTATCAAAATTTTACAATTTTCCCCCTTGCGCTTCGATGTCGCCTATGGTACACTAAAAGAAAAAGGGGTCGTTTTCATGACGAAAAAACAAAAAGCTCTCACC
>JAFXBC010000008.1 GCA_017516825.1 Clostridia bacterium
GCCTCCTCGTGGTAGATGGTCTCCAAGCGGCACAGGCTGTAAAACGCCCACAGGGACACCGCCACGGCAAAGAAAAAGCAGATCTTCGGGATCACCATCTCCTCCCCTTCCTCCACCGTGCCCCAAAAGAAGCCCCAGGCGTGGAAGGAAAGGCAAAGAAGCTGGGAGATGAAGATGTAAAACAACGGCGCCGTTGTCCAGCGGTCAAGTGTCTTGACGGTTTTCATAAAACTTCCTTATTCTTCAAGCTCTGCAATAAAGGCGTCTACGTAATAGCTGGTTCCCGCGATGAAGGTATCCTCGGAAAGCATGACGTGCTTCATGGATTCATGCCCCCGGTCGTCGAGAACGATGCGGAACAGCTTCGGCAGGTACCTGGGATTCAGACAATCCAGCTTCCCGATGAGAAGATATCCCCTGCGATCCTCCGACACCAAGCAGTGACAGGTATCTAACGCTCTTTCGTAAATCGAATTGTCCCACGATTCATCGTAATCGTAGATACTATATCCTGCTTTTTCCGCCGCCGTAGTCACCTGTTCAAAGGTGAAATCCCCCTCATGCTTATATGCACCGCCCTTATACAGCGGAGAAGCCGCGGGAAGGGGAAGACCGTAAACGTCAAGCAGATCCGTCAATCCCTGCTCGCTGTATGGTGTACCGTACAGCATTCTGCCCATTCTCACCACACTGCGAGAACTCCAAGGGCTCACCGCAAAAATATGGGAAATATCTCGAGCCATAACGCGGTTATAAACCTGCTTTGCCCGTTCTTCCGTCTCGCATTCCAGAATAAAAATACCCACTCTCTCCGTATTCTCTCCCACGACGGCGTCCTTTACTGCAGTGTAGTAATAGGTGTCCCCGGACTCCTCCAAAAGATGGGAAATGTCACGGAAGGTGTAGCCCTTCGCTTCCAACGGCGGTTTCACGTCCGCAAAAAGAAGATCGCTTTCATATTCGGCGTAGAGATAATGGCGTTCTCCCAGCTTCTCTGTTGAGGGTGCGTAAGCTTCGAAAACGGTGGAGGTCTCCAGAGCCGCAATATAATCGTCTACGTAGTAGCTGGTTCCCGCGATGAAGGTGTCCTCGGAGAGCATCACGTATTTTGCGGACTCTGATTCGGGGCTATGGCCAAACAGATCAAAGAGTACCTTTGCCACCGTTTGATATGCATAAAGCACCACGGGATCATCCTCGGGAAGCTCCCCTTCGAAGCCTTCCTCCAAGGTCGTCAGCTTCACGATGCTGAGATACCCCCGCCCGTCCGGAGTCAGATAATTGCGGCAATCGACGATGGGTGCCTCGTCCAACAGTTCGTTGTAGCCGTAAGCCGTATAGTTCATGTTTTCTGCAGTTGTCACAGCCTGTTCAAAGCCGACGAATCCCCAATAGGTATACTTGCCGCCCTTATAAAGGGGCGTAGGCTCCGGCATAGGAAGATCGTAAATGCCCATCAGATCGGAAAAGGCGTCGTCGCTGAAGACCGTGCCGTATACCATTCTGCCCATTCTGGTGATGGTGTAGCTATAACCGGGTTCAATCCTATAATCGTACGCCCAGGAGCACGCCATAGCGGCGGCATACACCTTTTTCGCTTCCTCTTCCGTGGTACATTCCGCCAAGGAAAGCGTTGCCCCCGTCTCGTCGTTGCGCGCCCAATAATAGAGGTTGTCGTCCCCCTCCTCCAGAAGGTTCCCAAAGTTCTCCAGGCGGTAGCCCTTTTCTTCCAAAAGGCACTTCACGTCTTCAAACAGGAGGTCGCTTTCGTATTCACCGTAGAAGTAGTAGCATTCCCCCAGCTTCTCCGTGGAATGGACGTAATCCTCAAACAGCACGACCTGTTCCCGCAGTTCCTCAAGAGTGGGCTCGTCGTCATCTGTCACTTCCTTGGGAATACAAGCCACCAAGATCACAGGCACCAACAGCAAACAGCAAAGTCCCTGGGCCAAAAGCACACGGCCTTTCCAATTTTTGGGCTTTTCCCGCCCGCGCCACAGACGGAAGAACGTCATCGCCAGCGGCAAGAATCCAAGGGTAACCAGCATTCCAAACACCGAGACACAGCCGTATTCCCAGAACACATCCATGCTATTCACGGGAAGAACGCCGTACTCCGCCCATGGCAGGACGAATTTGATCACCGCCGCAACCTGCACGGCGGTCAATGAAACCAAAAGCAAGCCCAACAGCACCGCATGGTACGCAAAGCCACCCCCGTAGCATTTACGCAATCCCAGACGGTGAACGTTCAAGTCTTCTTCCCCCGAAAGGAACGTCTCGTCGGAAACTCCCCGCGTGCCGTCCAGGTAAAGGATGCTTACCCCCAGCGGGGTCTTCTGTAAGCAACAGGAATACCCCTTTTCCTTGGCCGCGGCGATCAAATCGCGGGCATTCTTTCCGGGAACGATACGGGAGATCGTAAAATGCTCCTCTTCCACCCGTTCAAATCGATAAAGATTGCCGCCGACAACCTTGTCCAATCGATACCCCTTTTTGTTCATCTCTTCAAGGAACGCCAATTCCTTTTCATGGGAATAAAAAGCCTTGAATTTCCAAATCATTGCCATGGTAACCTTCCTTTCATTATTTTCCAACAGTCGTTTGACTGTTTCGCGAGATTATTGTATCATAGAAAATACTCTTTGTCAAGAGACATCATGCAAAAAAGACCGGCAAACGCCGATCTTTTTTCAAAAATGCTTAGAAGCACACCATAATAGGGTCGTAAGAAAAGGGGCAGATCAAACCGTCGTCTCCGATGATCTCCCGCAATTCCTCCCGCTCCACGGTACGGGCGTTTCCGTGACAATCGTACAGGAAATAGCAATCGTCTTGCAGGAATCCTTTTCCCGGACGTTCATAGGTCCAGATAACCCGCAAAATACCGTAGAATTCTCCCTCTGCCCGGCGGTAGAAGCCTTGCACGTTATACCCCTGCAAGCGGTCTCCCTCCAACAGAGAAACGTGGGGCGGGGCCAGCTTGGAAACGTCCAATGTGGCCACGGCGGATCCGATATCCGGCAAAGTCTCCAACTCTTCTCTCGTAAGCCAAACGCCGGAGCGTTCTACCCGTTCGGGATAAACCCGAACCCATTCTCCCGTGGGCACTCCGTTGACGTAACGGGCGTAGGTCACATAGGGGACGCCTCTGTTCCCCCAAAACGTGTGATAGAATAAGGTCCCCTGCCCGGGAGCAACCTCGCCAAGCACCGCCTTCCCTTCTTCCGAGGCGCAAACATCCTCGGCGGTGAAGTACTTACAGGAGGGCAGTTTCTCTCCTCCCTCTGCGATCATGCCTTGCACCTTTTCCTTGACCTGCGCTACGGAATCCCCTTCTTCGGCGGGATATTCCCAGCCGTAGCCTGCATCCCACAGATCGTAAACGGCTTTTCCCTCTGCAAAGGGTACCACTGCACCGTAATCGGGAAGATCCACGAAGTAAAAACCAAACATATGGGGAAAATATTCTGCCCTGCCTTGATCCCTGTTCACCAGCAAGTAATTCTCAATCCCCACCTGCTCTAAAGAAAGGATCAAGGAGCTGTACCCGTCGAAGAGATCTCTACCGTAGTTTTTCCCCGGGAGCTGATAGCAGGGCGGTTCTTGGTGGCAAAACCGCAGATAGATGGTTTGGGGCAAGCCCTCTCCCCGGATCACGTCCAGAACCTCCAGCTTTGCCACCCAGTAGGTCACGTTTCTGCCCGGACAGAGGTAAACGTCCGGCAAGACCTCCTCTACCCGCGCCTCCACAACCGTCCCTACTTGGAAGCAGGGGGGCTCCAGCAACTCGCTTGCATGACCGAACTCCGTACGTCCCACGGTGACGCTTTGGGTTCCCGTAACCGCATCTCCCAACAGCACAGGCCCCACAAAGGGCGGTTCTATATACCCCTCGGAAGTCTCTCCGGAGGGCTCGGAGTCCACAAAAGGCGTTTCGGGCTGCTTTTTCAATAGCGGCAACGTCAGCACGCTCCCCAAAACCAAGCAGAAGCAAGCCGCCAAGGCTGCAAAACGAAGCCCTCTGCTTTTCCGCCTTTTTTCAAGGCGTTCTGTCTCTTTCAAATGCTGTTCCACCAGGGAAGCATCCAGGGCGTTCAAGCCTGCTTGCCAGTTTTCATTCTTCATACGCTGTAGCCCTCCTTCTCCAAATAGTCCCTAAGCCCGCCCTTGATGGCGGAAAGCTCCTTTTCCACCGTGGAGCGGCTGCACCCCAAAAGGCGGGCAGTCTCCCCGATGGAACGGTTTTCGTAAAATCGACACATAAATACCGTTCTGCGCCGTGACGGGAGAGAGGATACGAAAGCGGAAATCGCTCTGCCAAGCTGTTCCCCGTCAAAGGCGTCCGCCGCACTTTCCGCCGCAGAAAGCCCCTCACCGTCCTCCAGAGGACAAAGCAGCTCCCCGGGGACACGCCGTTTGCGGTTGTCCTTACGGTAGCGGTTCACCGCATTTCTCCGCAAAAGCACGGTGAGGAACGCTTTCATGGAGCGGGGCTCTTCGGGAGGAATGGCGTTCCACGCCCCCAAATAGGTGTCCGCAACGCACTCCTCTCTGTCTCGGCGGTCTGTCAGAAAACGCTCCGCCGTCCGCAGAAGGTAGGAGCCGTATTTTCGGTCCGTTTCCGCAACGGCAGATTCATCCCGCCGAAAATACAGCTTTAGGATCTCCCCGTCGGTGAGAGTGCCGTTTCTTTCTCTGTTTCCCATCACGCGCCTCCTTTCTGTTTTGATGTGAAAGGATCCTTCACTGTAAGAAGTCAACTTTTTCGGAAAAATACGTAAAACTCTGCCCGAAAGCCGAGCAGAGTTTCTAAAAGGTTACACCTTGATCTTTTTGTCCTTAAAATAATACTCCAAATCCTTTTCCCCGATGGGACGCATCACGCGGCAGGGATTGCCCACGGCAACCACGCCTGCGGGGATATCCTTGGTGACCACGCTTCCCGCACCGATGACGGTGTTGTCCCCGATGGTGACCCCGGGCATGATCAACGCCCCTGCGCCGATCCAGCAGTTCTTACCGATACGAACGGGTGCGTTGTACTGATACCCCTGCTCCCGCAGTTCCGGCAAAATGGGGTGCCCCGCCGTGGCAACGGTGACGTTGGGGCCGAACATGGTATGATCTCCCACGTAGATATGGGTATCGTCCACCATGGTCAGGTTGAAATTGGCGTACACGTACGCCCCGAAATGCACGTGCTTACCGCCCCAGTTGGCGTGGAAGGGCGGCTCGATATAACAGCCCTCTCCCACCTCCGCCAGCAGTTCCTTCAGAAGGGCTTGCCGTTTTTCCTGCTCCAGGGGGCGGGTGGCGTTGTAATCGTACAGCTTTTCCAGGCAGAGCAGTTGTTCTGCCATAATGGAATCGTCCAAGGGGAGGTACAGCTCCCCGCTGTGAAGCTTGTCTTTTTCGCTCATAGTCTTCTCCAAATACTCCAAAAGAAGTGCCGTCTTCACCACGCGGTAGGCGGGGCGTTCCTTGGCGCGGTAGCTTTCGCTGTGGTGGATGGCGGGCATCCCCGCCTGCTTATAGGCCTCCAAGGTCTCCTGCCACAGGGGAAGCCTTTCGGGATAACGTTCTGCCAGAAATTCTCCCGCCGCGGCAAGGTAGGCCTCCAGCAGGTCTTCCCCCTCCATAACGGTGGCAGAGGCGGCAAACAGATCGAACAGCTCCTCCGGGGATTTCCCGCGGTATTTCCACGCCCCCAGGTTCACACGGGAGACGGCAGGAGAGATCTCCTCGTACAAGGGCAGATCCAAAGCGGGTGTGGCCTCCCATTCCGCAAAGAAGTATCCCTTGGCGCGGGAAAGGTCGGTCAGCAGATGCTCTGCGCCCCTTGCGCCCTGGTAGCATTGCTTGATGAGATCACAGCACTCCCAGACGGGGTGGCGGTTTGTTTGTTCTTCCAGGTAAGTCTTCATATCCTCGCCCTCCATGGGAGTATTTTACCACAGCAGGGAGAAAAATGCAATAGGGTTTCCCCGCGCAAAAGAGGTCGAGCTTCCACCCGACCTCTTTTTCTTATTCAAAAATGCAACCGTCGAACAGGTCTGCCCCCCAATCCGAACCTGTGGAGCCTTCCTCCCGGTAGACCAATTTGTCTCCCGCCACGTCAAAGCGGTACACGCCTCCGATAGAGGTGGTCAGCACCAACTGCCCGTTTTCCAAGGTGTAGGTTCCGCTTCCGATATAACTGCTGATGACACTGTAAGTCATCGTAAAGGTACCGTCCTCCCGCAACCCAATGGAGGGATACATGGTGTCGTAGGCATCCTTTGTGGTTTTGATCAGCGTTCTGCCCACGGCGAAGGAGGTTCCGTCCTCCCCGAAGGCGACGGCGTTCACCATGTCGATCACCACTTCCCCGTTCTTTTCGGTCAGGACGGGCGTGCCCAGAATGGAAAGGGGCGTTTCTCTGTCACAAGGTGTCACTTCAAGGTACAAAAAACCGTTTTGCTCCGTCAGCCAGCAAGAGTATTCATCCCGCACACCTGCTTCGTATTTCTCCATGGCGACTATATCGTACACGCCCACGTGGGCACTGACGTTGCTCGAGCCGTAGGTATACCAGATCAACAGCTCCCGCATCCCGTCCCCGTTGAGATCCATAAAATACGCCCCGGCGATCTGATCGGCACGGAACAGCAGATGATCCTCTTCCTCATCCCGCATGCGGATTTCCCATCTTTTTTCCAAGCTTCCGCCTATGTAGAAGGTCTTCCCCGGGTATTCCTTCAAGGCGATGTCCTTCACATAAGCAGGATACTGCCAGCCGAACCACATCGTGATGGATTCATCCAAGGGTGTCTCCTCGACGTATTCCTCGTTTTCGTTGGGGTCCCGCAAGGAGGTCTCATTATCGGAAGAAGGGGTCTCCGCGGAAACGGGTTCATCGGAAACAACGCCGTCAATACGCTGTTCCTTCATCACCAAACAGATCTTTCCGTCCCGTTCCTCCAAAGCGAGAGGAGCGGTGAGAAACTCGCCGGAGAGACGAACCGGATACCGAACCAGCAGACGGTCGTTTTCCTCACATAGGCTACAATAATCGGAAGGAGGATCAACCAAAGAATAAAGTTCTCCCGCCGCGTAATCGTAGACCTTCACTACGTTACGAATGATCCCGGATCCCACCATCATGCTGACGCAGATCTCCGGCGCCTCATCCCCGTTCAGATCGGTAAAATACACGCCATTGATCACCATAAACTGATCGTTCAGGATCACCTTCTCCCCTTCCTCGGCGAGGGCGACCAATTTGGAACGGCTGCAACGGAAGGTCACGCCCGGAAAAGCTTCCAATTCCAAAATTGCGTCTTCTTTTTCGTACTCCATGCCCGGAATCTCCTCCCAGGCAATCACGTTTTCTTCCTTCAGCGGGTCGGTCAAGAACCACACCGCCGCAAAGGAGGTGGCCAGGATGGCTCCGATCAAGATCCAAAGGGTAGGCTTTTTGTAATGCAGAGCGGACTTCACACGGGCCTTCACGCCGTTCTCCCCGAAGGCCAAGGGGCAGGCGGAGATCCATTTCCGAGAGGCACTGCAATTGATCAGGGCGTTGGAATAGGGCTTTTTGCTTTGTTCCCCAAGCTCACGCAAAACCTTTTCGTCGCAGGCAAGCTCGATATCCTTGCACAGAAGGATATACCCCACCCACAGCAAGGGGTGGAACCAATACACCGCAAGGAGCAGGAATCCCAAGGGCTTCCAAAGGTGATCCTTCCGCTTCAAATGGGCTTTTTCGTGGGCGATGACGAAGGCGGCGTCGTCTTCCGCCAAGAAAGAAGGCAGGTAGATCCGCGGACGGAACACACCGAACAGGAAGGGGGTGTCCACCCCGTCGCAAGCCCAGATGTTTTCTTTTACCCAAACCGCCTCCCGCAGTTTCCGTTTCAGCAGGAAGAAGCTGACAAAGAAGTATAATAACATCCCCGCCACGCCGACGATCCACACCCAAGCGGCAATCTCCGTCACCACCTGCATGGGGTTGACCGAGTTCCCGGGAGCGGGAGCAAAGGAATCCTGCAAAAAGGGATTCACCACGGCGTTTACAGAGGGGATCCCGCTTTGGATGGCGGGCTTTTCCGCTTGCAGGATCTCATGAGGCACCGTCTCCCCGGAGGGCAGGAGGCTCAAGGCACTCTCGATGGAAAACGGCAGTAACAGCCGCACCGCCACCAAGCCCCAAAGAAGCACGGTGATCCACTTGGGCGCCCTGCGGAAGCACAGCCGCAAAACCACCACGCCCAGCACCACCCAGCCTGCGGTGATGCTCATGTTCAATAGTTGAAGGAACATTTCACTCATTTCGTCATTCCTCCTTATATTCGTCTACCATACGGCGCAAAAGCGCCACTTCCTCTGCCGTCAGCTTCTTCTTTGCGGTAAAGGCCGCCAGAAAAGCGGGCAAAGAGCCCCGAAAGGTCTCCTCCACAAAGCGCTCGCTTTGCAAAGCGTAGAATTCCTCACGGGAGATCAAAGAAGTCACCACACCCTTTTGGTTTTGGAACAAGCCCTTGTCGCAAAGCCGCTTCAGCACCGTGTAGGTGGTGGATTTCTTCCAGCCGAAGATCTCCTCGCTCTGCTTGGCCAGCGCGGCAGAGGTCACAGGCTCCTGCTCCCAGATCAGATCCGCAAAGCGGGATTCGATCACGCCCATTTGTTTGTCGTTCATGGCAAGTCCTCCTTGGTCTACATCTTGTAGAACAACTATATTCTACACCATGTAGACCAATTTGTCAAGAGGTCGGGAGAAAAAAAGAAAGGCCCTTGTTGTTTTTGACGTCGGCGAAATAAGGTGATATACAGACCAAACCCGCCTCTGTTGTCACCTCTAAGCAACCCAGCCCGTTGGGCTGGCTCGCGCGGAACGGAGCCGCTGTGTCCGTTTGTCACCCTGAGCAAGCGCGGGTCGTAGTAGTTACGGCTGTGCAATACGGTATATCTCCGCGCGCGTCGAACCTTGACGAGTGGCGTTAGCCCGAGGAAAGGGACAAAACTGCCTGCAGTTTTGGAGGGTATGGGAATGTCTTTCAATATAGCCGTTTCCCTCGTTCTCTTGGTTACTAATAAACAGTTCTTTGCTTTCAAAAAGGTACATCAGACTCGTCTCATATCCCTGCGGGGTGCAAGCACCCCTTGATTTTCTCCGCTCGGCTACGCCTCGACTACGAAAATTTCGACTCACGCTTCGCGTTCGCTCAGGATGACCAAGTCGGCGCATAGCTTTAGATTTATGCGGAGTTTGTTTCGCCGACGTCAAAAACAGCAAGCTGTTTTTGTTGGGTTTTGTTCGCTTCCGATTATCCCTACATCAGGTTTCTTTGGGGGTTAAAGGGGACTTTCTTTTCCGAAAGAAAGTCCCCTTATTGCGTCCTTACATATTCACTTCCGTGATGACGGTCACGATGATGGGCTTACGTTTGGTCTTCTGGTAGACCACGTTGAACAGATCGTCCTTGAGGCGGTTGCCCAAAGCGGCGGGATCGGAAAGCCCACGATCCAAGGATTTCTGCAGGAACTTCCGCGCCATCTCCTCCAGATATTGCAAAAGCTCCTCGTTTTCCTTGACGTAAATAAACCCGCGGGAAACGATCTCCGGCAGAACGGCGATCTCCCCTTCGGGGGTGACCCCTGCGGTGACGAAGAGAATACCGGATTCCGCCAGGTTGATGCGGTCGCGAAGGACGGCGGACTCCAGGCCCTCGCCCCCTGCGCCGTCGATCATGATACGGCCGCTTTCCACCGCTTCTCCCCAATGGATCCCCCGGCGGTCCATTTCAATGATCCGCCCCGCCTCGGGAAGGAGGATGTTCTGGGGCTTGGTGCCCAAGGCCTTTGCCAGGTTGGCGTGGGCCACCAGATGCTTGTACTCACCGTGAAGGGGGATGAAGCTGTCCGCCTTTACCAGGTTGTGAAGCACCTTCAATTCCTCGCGGCAGGCGTGACCGGAAACGTGTACGTCGTCGGTACGGTCGGTGATCACCTCCACACCCAGCTTGTAAAGCTCGTTGATGATCTTGGTCACCAGCTTTTCGTTGCCGGGAATACAGGAGGCGGAAATCACCACCAGATCCGAGGAGGACAGCGCCACCATGGGATGCGCCCCGAAGGCCATACGGTAAAGGGCGCTCATAGGCTCGCCCTGGCTGCCCGTGGTGATGATGGCAAGCTGTTCCGGAGGGAAGTACTTGCACTCGGAAATATCAATGACCAGCCCCTCGGGGATGTCGATATAGCCCAGATGGCGGGCGGCACGAACCACGTTCTGCAGGCTTCTGCCGGTGAGCGCCACCTTGCGGCCTGCCTTGGCGCAGGCGTCCAGGATCTGCTGAACCCGGTGAACGTTGGAGGAGAAGGTGGCCACCACCACGCGGCGGGTGTCGTCGCTGAAAATGCGGTCAAAGGAGGCGTTGAGGGTGCTTTCAGAGGGGGTGTACCCCGGGCGTTCTGCGTTGGTGGAATCGCACATCAGCACCTTGACGCCCTTTCTGCCCAGCTCGGCAAACCGCGCCAGGTCGATGGGGGTGGTGCCGATGGGGGTAAAGTCGATCTTAAAGTCTCCCGTGTGGACGATCCGTCCGCAGGGAGTGGTGATGCAAAGAGCCACGGCGTCGGGCATGGAGTGGTTCACGTGGATGAACTCCACGTTAAAGGCTCCGATGGTCAGCATCTCTCCCGCGCGGATCTCAAAAAGATCCTCGGTGCGGATGTTATGCTCCTGAAGCTTGCCGTCCAAGATCCCCAGGGTCAGCCGCGTGCCGTACACCTCGCAGGGAACCTTCTTCAATAAATAGGGAACCGCGCCGATGTGATCCTCGTGGCCGTGGGTCAAAACCAACCCTCTCACCTTGTGGGCGTTTTTCACCAGGTAGGTGAAATCCGGGATCAAAACGTCCACCCCGGGCATATCCTCCCCGGGGAAGGCGATGCCGCAATCCACCACCAGAATGTCCTCGCCGTATTCAAAGGCGGTCATGTTCATGCCGATGCCGTCCACCCCGCCCATGGGGATGATCTTCACGGTGTTGGGCTTCTTTTTCTCCGCCGCAGGCTTTTTGGCCTTGGGGGCGATCTTTTCCACAAGGTTTGCCCCGTTTCCGGCGGCGTTCTTTTCTTTTTTAGCGGCTTTCTTTTCCAAAATTTCTTCGATGTTGTTTTTCTTCTTCATGTTACTCCAAATTTAGTTTGCTTAGTTAGGTAATGGGGTCGGGAAGCTTCACCAGACGCACGTCTGCGCCCACGGCGTTCAGCTTCTCTACGATCCGCTCGTAGCCCCTCAAAATGTGATGGATATCGTCCACGATGGTGGTGCCCTCCGTAGCCAAGGCGGCGATCACCATGGCGGCTCCTGCACGCAGGTCAACGGCGCGGACGTTGGCGGGGGTGAGCCGGCGCACCCCGGTGATCAGCAGGTCACTGCCGGAGACCGTCAGCTTGGCACCCATACGCTGAAGCTCGGGAACGTACTGGAAGCGGTTGGCCCAGACGGATTCCGTCAGCTTGCTTTCCCCGTTTGCCAGGCACAGCAGAGTGGCGATCTGGGGATGCATATCCGTGGGGAAGCCGGGATAGAAGGCGGTCTTCACACGGACGGCGTGCATGGGAGGTGCATCGGGAGCGGGAGCGTGGACGGTGATGGAATCGTCGCCCTCCTCAATGTTCACACCCATCTCCTCCAGCTTTGCGGTGAGAGATTCCAGATGGCGGGGGATCACGCCGGTGACGGTGACCTCGCCCTTGGTGGCGGCGGCGGCCATGATGTAGGTGCCGGCCTCGATCATATCGGGAACCACGGCGTAACGACTGCCGTACAGGGTCTCCACCCCCACGATCTTAATGGTGGGAGTCCCTGCGCCCATGATGTTGGCGCCGCAGCTGTTCAGGAAAGAAGCCACGTCAACGATGTGGGGCTCTCTCGCGGCGTTGTCGATAACGGTGGTACCGCTTGCACGGCAGGCGGCCAGCATGATGTTGATGGTAGCCCCCACGGAGGGAACGTCCAGGTATACGGAATTGCCCTTCAGACCACCCTCCGCACGGCAACGGATACGGCATTCCACGCCGTCTTCCTCCACCACGGCGCCCAGGGCGCGGAAGCCCTTCACGTGCTGGTCGATGGGACGGGAGCCGAAGTCACAGCCTCCGGGGTAACCGGTCTCCACACAGCCGAATCTGCCCAGCCCCGCCCCCAGCAGATAGTAGGAGGAGCGGAGCTTTGCCGCCAGCGCGTTGGAGATGTTGGCGCGGTTGACGTAACGGGTATCGATCTGATAAGTATGATCTCCCATGTAGGCGATCACGGCGCCCAGCTCGGTGAGGATCTCGCTGGCGTGACGGATGTCCGCCGCATCGGGAACGTTTTCGATGACGCAGACCTCCCCCACCAGAAGGGTGGCAAAAAAGATGGGATCCGCGGCGTTCTTCATGCCCCCCGTCTCAATGACGCCCTGCAGGGGCTTCCCGCCTTTTATATATAACTTTTCCATAGTTGCCTCCGGGAAAGATGGTTTTGTAATAAATGGACAGAAATATCCTATTATCTATCATATCCTGTTTTCTGTGAAATGTCAAGACGGATTTGCGACTTTTATGTGAATTTCAGCCCCCGCCGCGGGGAAGAAAACCGAAATTTTGCAAAAAACGCTTGACAAAAGGGCAAAAATATGCTAATAATAATGATTGGCATACTACCATGTGCAAATATGCCTTTTTTACTATCCCAAAATTGCCAACCCGTCTTCACGGTAAGACGAGGCATAAAAAACCGACACGGAGGTGTAAAGAGATATGAAGCGTACTTACCAGCCCAAGAAGAGACACAGAATGATGGAGCACGGTTTCCGCAAGAGAATGGCTACTGCCAACGGCAGAAAAGTTCTCAAGAGAAGACGCGCTAAAGGCAGATATAAGCTGACTTATTGATCTGCGAGATTAACCGAGCAAGGCGGTTTGAAAGTTCTTATGGAAAGACGGAAGTTTAAGCTCCACCCCTTGAAGAAGAATCACCTGTTTGCCCGTGCCTACCGCAAGGGAAAGAGCGTTTCTTCTTCCACAATGGTGCTTTACGTCCTGAAAAGCCGTGAGAAGGACCGTACCTTGCTCGGACTTACTGTTTCCAAAAAGCGGGGGAAGGCCGTGGTGAGAAACCGGGTCAAGCGTCTCCTGCGGGAAGCATACCGTTACCACCTGCCGAATCTTAAGAACGGATATCTGATCGTCATCGTTGCAAAGCAACCCGCTTGTACTGCGGAGTTTACCGTGATCCGCGACGAGATGGGAGAATTATTGGGCAAGGCAACCCTTCTTGAGGATTCGTTATGAAGCGTATCTGCATTTCCATGATACGGTTCTACCAAAAGCATATTTCTCCGGCATTACCGTCTTGCTGTCGATATGTGCCGACGTGTTCCCAGTACGCCATCGAGGCCATCGAAAAGCGCGGGGTGTTCGTCGGCATTTTTTTGGCTGTCAGGAGGCTTTTGCGTTGTCACCCCTGGGGGGGAAGCGGGTTTGATCCCGTTCCCGAGCGCCGGAGAAAAAAGATCCCCCCAAAAGACCGAAAGGATTGAAAAAACAAGTTATGGATTTCCTTTACGTTCCCTTTAGTTACGTTATGAAGGCCTGCGTGTGGATCTCGCAGAACTCCTACTTCTTCGGTTTGTTCTTCTTTGCTCTGGCTTTTGAGATCATTCTGCTTCCCCTTGCCATCAAGCAGCAGAAGTCCCAGATCGCCATGGCCAAGATCAGACCCAAGGATTACGCCATCCGCAAGAAGTATGCAGGCCGTACCGACCGCGTGACCCAGCAGAAGATGCAGATGGAGATCAACGAGATGCATCAGCAGGAGGGTGTCAGCCCCTTTTCCGGCTGTCTGCCCTTGCTGATCACCCTGCCCATCGTGTTCATTCTGTTCGCCATCGTCCGTGAGCCCGTGACCTATTCCTCCAATTTTACCCAGGATGCCACTACCCACATCCAGGTGACCGTGGAGGAGGAGCATCCCGAGTACAAGGACGAAGCGTTTTCTTCCTCCATCGTTCGCTATTCCTTCGATTATCTGGATGATATCCGTCGGAATCTGGTGAAGGACAACGCTGCCGCCAAGGAGGCCAACGCCATCCTGGCCGCAGAGCAGGCAAAGCTGGGCGCCACAGTGGAGTACAAGGATCCCGAAGCAGAAGACAAAGAGATCCTGAAGCTGGAAAACGGCTTTGACAAATACGCCCTGAAGAAGGGCGGCAGTGCAGGCTACCGCGAGACCACCGTGGCTTCCGTATTCGCAAGCTTCGGCGAGGATTACGTGGCCGCTTTGAAGGAAGCAGGCGCATTGCCCGCAGATTACGAGAACCCCTACGCCCTTTACGTGGTGGAAAACGGCGAGAAGGCGTACTTCACCGATATGATGCCCAACTTCACCGTGTTCGGCGTGAATCTGCTGAATCAGCCCTCCTTCGATTTTGACGAAAACGACACCTGGCAGGATTGGGCGCTGTTGCTGATCCCCATCCTGGTATTCCTGACCTCCTTCCTCAGCCATAAGGTCACCATGAAGAGCCAGCCCACCCAGACCGGCCCCGACGGCAACCCCGTAAAGCCCGGCCTGTTCATGACCGTGGGTATGCCTCTGATGTCCACCGTGTTCACTCTGATGATGCCGGCGGCCATCGGTTGCTACTGGATCTGGCGTACTCTGCTGACTATGGTGAAGACCCCCTTGATGAACAAGTTCTATCCCATTCCCCGCTTCACCCAGGAGGAGCTGGATGCGGCGGCCAGAGAATTGATGGCGAAGTCCAAGGGCAAAAAGAAGAAGGTCATCACCATCGAGGTGGACGAGGACGACAACAGTTACGCAGACCTTGAGGTCAACCGCAGCTCTGCCGCCGCGTCTCACATCGAGACCGCACGTCCCAAGCCCTCCGGCAAGAAGTCGGAGCTTCCCTACCGCAAGCCCACCTCTATCGAGATGCTCTCTGCGGAGGACGACGAGTCTACCAACGAATAAGTAAGAAGGATTGTTTATGATAAGAGAAGTAATCGCAACCGGCAAAACGGTTGCCATCGCGCTGGAAAACGGCGCGGCTGAGCTGGGGAAGACTCCCGACCAGGTTCAGCACGAGGTACTGGAGGAGGGCAAGAAGGGCTTGTTCGGTATCGGCGCCGCAGAGGCGAAGGTCCGTGTGTTCATCCCCGAAACTCCCGCCATCCGTGCCGTGGAATTTTTGGAAAAGCTGATCGAAAACATGAAGCTTCACGCTTCCGTGGAGGTGGTTTCCGAGACGGAAGAGGAGGTTTCTCTCAACGTGGTAGGTCAGGGCCTGGGCGCCTTGATCGGCAGAAGAGGGGACGTGCTGGATTCCGTGCAGTACCTTGCCACCCTGTCCGCCAACCTGGGCAGACCCGGTTACTACCGCGTTTCCGTGGACGCTCAGGGCTACCGCGCAAAGCGTGCCGAGACCCTCTGCGGCATGGCTCGCCGTATGGCGGAGAAGGTGCTGAAGTACCACCGTGCTTTTGCTCTTGATCCCATGTCCGCTTACGAGCGCCGCATCGTCCACGCGGAGTGCCAGAAGATCGAGGGCGTCACCACCTACTCCGTAGGCGAGGGTGCAGACCGTAAGATCGTCATCGCTCCCCAGAAGGACTAAGTCAATCGCGTTCCGTCCTCCTCCCCCAACCGGGAGGAGGATCTTTTTGCTTTGGTGCAAACCGTTTGTAAAGTTTTTGGGAACAAGGTTGACTTTCCTGCCCTTTTTTGGTATCATGAAGCCGAGGAAAGGAGACGACGAGAATGAAAAAGACCAAAAGCTTTCAAAAATGGCTGCTTCCCGCAGTGCATCCCCTGGCGGTTCATGCCGCGGTTGCCGTGTTGATTCTTCTCTATCACGGGAAGGCGATCGGCGACGTTGCGTCCTTGGTGCTTTTGCTTGCCGCTTTGGCGGTAGGCGCCCCTGTCTTCTTTTGGATGAAACCACGGGAAGGGGCTCCGTGGGTATCCGACCTTGTCACCGCCTGCGCCCATTTGGTTTTCAGCGGGGCGTTGTGGGGGATGGCCGCCCTTTTGGATACGTTTCGGACCTCCGCCATGCTGTATTGGGCCCTGCTGTTCGTTTTTGTGTTTTACGCCTGTCTGATCGGGTTGGATCTTTTGGTCGCGCTGTTCAGAAAACTGCGAAAGACTGTTTGCGTATAGGAACCGTGCTCCCGCTTGCAAAAGCGGGAGTTTTTTTGCGGGCGACCGCGCCGACGGCTGTTTTTTATCAGTAGGAACCTCATCCACCATCGCGGGGGAATAGCGAGAGCTGTTTTTTGGCTTTGATCTCCCCGCGCCGGTCCCCCTTCCCCACGATGTGGGGAAGGCAAGAGCACACCTGCGGTGTGCGGGCAAATGCTTTCAATCGTTTGTAGCCAAAGCTATGGCGAGAGACTGTGCGAATCTATTTTACCGCGAGCGTAGCGAGCTTCACCTTCCCTTTTGGGGAAGGGGGACCGGCGGCGGACGGAACTAAACAAGGAAAGGTGAACTTCATTCATCTCCGCAGACGGTGGATGAGGTTCCTAAAATCACCTCAACAACCCGGTTTTCTTCTCCCACGTCCGCACGTCCTCCTTGATGGGGTGGGCGGTGAAGCCGTCGAACACCGAGCCGGAGAGGGTGACGGTGAAGGCATCCTCCGTCTCCTCGCAGCCGTACCGCAATACCGCCCCGCAGGGTGGGGTGCCGGGGGGATTGGACTTGGCTTTTTTGTGAAGCTCCGTCCCCGCGAAGGCACGGAACCCCTCCGCCGCCTTGCGGTAGAAGCGGCAGAAGGGCTTGCAGAGGGAAGCTTTGTCGTCCTTTTTGGTGAGGGAGGGGAAGGACAGGTTGACGATCACCGTGACGGCGCCGTTTTCGTCCTGTAAGGTCTCCCGCAGGGTCTCTTGCCGTAAGGTCATGGGGAAATCAGTCCTTTCGGGGGCGTTTTTCTTTGGTAAAGTGTATGCCGTCCCGGCGCAAACCATGCAAAGCTCCGAGGCCGCAACCAAAGGGGAAAGGAGGGCCAGGAGCAATCCCCGCCCAAGCCCTATGGGGAACAGGGAAAGCAGGATCCCCAGCCCGATGCCGCAATAGGTTTGGGGCAGGCTTTCCGATTTGGGTAGCACCAGCATCCCCGCAAGGGCGCAGATCAGCACCCCCGGCAGGTCGGCTTCCCGGAAGGAAAGCTCCATCTCCCGGATCCAAAAGAGACAAAACACCATCACAAACAGGGAAAAGGGCACCGCACACCGCTTTACCAGCAGGGATGGCGGGGCGTCTTTTTTGTTTGCCGCCAAGAAAAACAGAGAAAGCCACGCCAAAAAGAACAAAATTGCCCCGCGGGGGTCTCCCAGTTCCCCTGTGAAGAAGCCCCAAAGGGGGAACGTCCGCAAAAAGCAGGACGCCAACAGCAAGGGGGCGATCCACACCGAGGGTCTCCCGCCGAAAAATCTTACGAAAAAGCCGAACAGCAGGCACACCGCGCCCCCTGCCAAGCGGGCAAGGAGGGTCTCCGATACCAAAAGGGAGGAAAAGGTGAGGAGAAAGGCTGTGAAAAAATCCATGTTCAAAGCTCCTCTCTCCGCCCCAAGGTCTTCTTGGGCAGGGTCAACAGCAGATCCTGCAATCCCTTGGGATTTACGGGGGACAAGGGGGAAAGATAGGGCACCCCGAAGCTTTCCAAGCGGGCCACCGAGGCCATGAGAAAGCAAAGCCCCACGAAAATTCCCGGCAAACCGAAGAAGCCTGCCAGAAACAGGAAGGAAAACCTGAGCAGCACCGTGGCGTACTGCATGGCGGGGACGATGAAGGCGCACACCGCAGACAGGGCCACCGCCATGATCACCAAGGTGGAGGCCAGCCCCGCCTCCACCGCCGCATCCCCCAAGATGATGGAGGCCACCAATCCCACGGCGTCTCCCACGGTACGGGGCATCCGCACCCCCACCTCCCGCACCAATTCAAACACCAATAAGGAGAAAAAGCATTCGCAGAACAGGGGGAAGGGCAGGCCCTCCCGGGAGGAGCCCAGGGTGTCCCGAATGGCCCTCGGCAACAGCTCCGGGTGGAACTCCCCCAAGGCCACGAATAAGGCGGGGAGGAAGATGGAAACCACCAAGGAAAGTAGCCGCAGACAGCGGATGGCGGTGGCGTAATAGGGGGTACGCAGGTAGTCCTCGGCGGATTGCAGGCTTTCCCCGAAGACGTAGGGCGCCGTCAATACGAAGGGGGAGCCGTCCACCAACAGCGCCACCCGCCCCGCCAACAGCTTGGAGGCGGCCTTGTCCACCTTCTCCGTGCTGCCCATCAAGGGGAACAAGGGGTTCTTTTTCCCCTGCAACAACAGCTCCAGATAACCCGAATCCATCACCGCCGAGGCCTCCAGGGAGGCGATACGGCTTTTCAAGTCCTCCACGAAGGAAAGATCTGCACGGCTTTCCAGGTAGGCGATGGTGATGCGGGTGCGGGTCACCTCCCCCAGGTACAGGGAGATGAACTTCAAGTCCCCCGTACGTAAGAATTGCCGCAGAAGCACCATGCTTTTGTCCGTGTCCTCCACAAAGCCCAGCCGCGGCCCCCGCAGGGTCACGTCGGTTTCCGGCTGGGTAACGGCGCGGGACACCCCCGCAAACACCGGGGCAAGGCAGAAGAACACTCCCTTTTGGTTTTCCACCGCCAAGAAGGCGTCTCCCCGCAGGAGGGCGTGGGAGATCTCCCCATAGTCTTTAGGGAAAGTCATACTGCCGTTTCGCAACACCTCCCCGAAGTTGCCCCCGAAGGTTTTCTGCCGCAAGCAGGCCAGCATGGGGCGCAAAACCGTCTCGGAAACCGCCGTGCGGTCGCAAAGCCCCCGAAAATAGGAAAACAGCAAGCGGTTTTCTCCCGCATGGATCTCTCCCAGCTGGAAATCGGCGCAATCCTTGAATTCCGTCTCCAGCTTTTCCAGAACGTCCTTGTAAGTCAATTCCATAGGAACCATCCTTTCTTTTTCATAGTATGGACGGAAAAATCCGGGGATAGATATTCCCCCTTGACAAACGGAGAAAAAACGCATATAATGAGATAATCATACCTTCTTTGAAGAAAGGCGTTTTATTTATGAGATCCATTGCAATTCTTGGCTTCGGCGTGGTTGGCGGCGGCGTTTATGAGGTGCTTCGCAACCATCCCGAGGTGGATATCAAATATATTCTGGACCTGCGGAAGTTCCCCGGCCATCCTTTGGAGGATCGGGTCACCACCGATCTGGACACAATCCTGGCAGACCCCGCCGTTGAGGTGGTGGTGGAGACCCTGGGAGGCGTGGACATCGCCTTCAAGTTCAGCAAGGCGGCTCTGCTTGCAGGCAAGAGCGTGGTCACCTCCAACAAGGCGGTGGTGGACGCCCACGGCAAGGAGCTGGAGGAGATCGCTTTGGCACAGGGAGTTTCTTACCTGTACGAGGCCAGCGTTGGCGGGGGAATTCCCATCATCCGTCCTTTGCGGGATTGCTTCACCGCGGATAAGATCACCAAGATCTCCGGTATTCTGAACGGCACCACCAACTACATCCTCACCCGTATGGGAGAGACGGGATGCACCATGGAGGCGGCCTTGAAGGAGGCCCAGGCTCTGGGCTACGCGGAGCAGGATCCCACCGCAGACGTGGAGGGCTACGACACCGCCCGTAAGATCTGCATCCTGGCAGGCCTTGCCTTCGGGAAGCACATCCCCTATACCGCCATTCCCCACCTGGAGGGCATCACCTCCGTCACCGATCGGGACATCAAGGAAGCAAAAGAGCAAGGCTATACCATCAAGCTGTTGGGCTCTGCGGAGCTTTTGGAAAACCAAGTCCGCATTGTGGTGGCACCTCACCTGGTGCCTGCGGGGAACCTCCTTTCCGCTGTCAGCGCCGTGTTCAACGCCGTTTCCGTCACGGGAGACGCCGTGGGCGAGACGGTATTCTACGGTCGGGGCGCAGGCTCTCTGCCCACCGCCTCCGCCGTGGCTTGCGATATTTTGGAGGCCCTTTTCAAAAAGCCCCTGCCCACCCTGCGCCCCTCTGCAGAGGAAGGCTTCGTCCTGCAGGAGATTGGCGGCAACACCGTCACCCTCCCCTCCGGGAAGACCTTTTTCGCCCTTTGAATATAAAAAAGCCGGCACGCTGTGTCGGCTTTGTTTCGCTTGTGGAGAGGCGGGCATAGGCGGCAGAAGGGGGAGAACGCCCTTACCACTTCGATGCGTCTTCCTTAAGCAAGTTGCCGTGGCTACTTGTCACCTCTGAGCAACCCAGCCCGTTGGGCTGGCTCGCGCGGGACCGAACAAAGCCCAACAAAAACAGCTTGCTGTTTTTGACGTCGGCGGTATGCAGTGATGAACGGTATACAGCCATACGCCGACTTGGTCACCCTGAGCAAGCGCGGAATAGAGCCGTTACGGCTATGCAATACGGTATATCTCCGCGCGCGTCGAACCTTGACGAGTGGCGTTAGCCCGAGGAAAGGGACAAAACTGCTTGCAGTTTTGGAGGGTATGGGATGCTTTTCGATA
>JAFXBC010000044.1 GCA_017516825.1 Clostridia bacterium
TGCTCTGCTTACTTTAAGTTAAAAAGAAATCAACGAGTTCCATATATATCTTGTGATACATACGTGTACAATTCTTACTTTGTACTCAATTGTTGTTCAGTTTTCAATGTCCGTTCTCGCCATCCCCCTCTCGGGGACAGCTTTGCTATCATACCACAATATTTCCCATTTGTCAATAGGGTTTTCAAAACTTTTTAAGTTTTTTTGCGGTATTTTCGCTTCCCTTCCGGTCTCCCCTCAAGGCTTGCATATCTTACCACGGATTTCCTTATTTGTCAAGGGTTTTTCGCGCTTTTTTTCGCTTTTTACCAAATATACAAAAAAGTCACCTCCCAAAGCCGGGAGGTGACAGAAATATCAACAAATTCAGCACTTGAACAGGCTGTAATAGCCATCCTGCTTCTCGGGGAACTCGGTACGGAGCGCCCAGCGGCCGGAGGTGAAGTCCGGAATGGCTACGGGAGCGCCGCCCATTGCTACGGAATCCGCAGACAAGGGAGAGATGGAGATCAGAGTTGCGGTATCGTAGGTATCGATAGGAGGCACGGTGCCGTCACGCACGCTGTCGATGAAGGCGTTGTACACCAGCCAGTCGATTCCATCGTGACCGCCGATGGGGTTCTTCTTATATTCCGCCCAGATGGGATGCTCGTACTCCTCAGCGTACTTCTCCGCATTGCCCGCCACGTTGGCTACGGTATTAAACTCGGAGTCGCCGTCCATATGGACATAGTTACCATCCTCGCAATACATACCCTTGGTGCCTCTTACGGTGAAGCCGCGAGAGTACATACGGGGCAGAGTGGTATCCAAAGTGAGGGTGATGGTCTCGCCGTTGGCGCATTTGATCACCGTGGTGACGATATCTCCCTGGTTGAACTTCTTCCCTACCAGGTGGCTGTCGGGACGGTGTTCCTTAATATAATCCTCCATACCCTGGGCGCAGGAAGAAATGGAGTTCAGGGTGAGCATACGGTTGCCATGGTTGATGTCCAGCACCGCCATGATGGGGCCCAGCTCGTGGGTGGGATAGTTCTCACAGTTCCGCAGGAGGTAGTTACGCTGACGGTAGTGGCGGTTTACGTCACCGAAGGCGATCTCCTCGCGGAGGTCGTGGTTATAACCGCCGGAGCAATGAGAAATTCTGCCCAAAGCACCCTGGCGGACCATGTTCAGCACCATCAGCTCCCATCTGCCATAGCAGCAGTTTTCCAGGAGCATGCAGTGGATGCCGGTCTTTTCGTAGGTGCGGACGAGACGATAGCAATCCTCGATGGAATACACGCCGCCGACCTCCATGCCCACCCGGATCCCCGCCTCCATAGCGGCGCAGGCGATCTCGATATGGCTTTCCCAAGCGGAGAGGATGAGGATACCATCCAGATCCATCTTCAGCAGGTCACGATAATCGGTGGTACCGAAGGGCTTCTTGCCGATAGTTTCCTCCACCTTCTTGACCTGGGCTTCCACCCGATCCTCGTAGGTATCGCAGACAGCGACGATCTCGATCTTCCCCATCTCCGCCAGAGGCAGAAGAGGTGTACGTATAATAAAGGTTCCGCGGGCACCCAGGCCCACAACACCGAGACGAACAGGTTTCATATTCTTTGACCTTTCCTTATCTATTGTGTAATCCGGTTGTCTGCAGTATAGCCGAAATTAAAAGTTTTGTCAACCGTTTCCGGGAAATTTTGAAAAACCTATTTACTTTAGAAGGATTTTGTTGTAAACTGACAGTAGCAACACAGCGAAAAAGGAGATTGATTTATGACACTGGTAGTCATGGCCGCGGGTATGGGCAGCCGCTACGGCGGATTGAAGCAGATGGATCCCATCGGCCCCAACGGCGAGTTTATTTTGGACTATACCATTTTTGATGCGGTGAAGGCCGGCTTCAAAAAGGTGATCTTCGTTATTAAGGAAGAAAACCTGGAGGCCTTCAAGGAGACCGTGGGCAACCGCATTGCAGGGCGCAAGGAGCTTGATCTTGAGGTCGCTTACGCATTCCAGCGTTTGGAGGATATGCCCGCAGGCTTCACCGTTCCCGAGGGAAGGGCAAAGCAATGGGGTACCGGACACGCAGTTCTGGCGGCACGTCAGGTGTTGGGTGAGAACGAGGGCGGCATTGCCGTGGTGAATGCAGACGATCTTTACGGCGAGGAGACCTTTGCCATCATGCACGATTTCCTGGCGGACGAAGGCAAGCAGGCCTGCGGTTGCATGGCGGGCTTCGTTTTAAAGAATACCCTGACGGAGAACGGCACCGTTGCAAGAGGGGTTTGCGAAGTCTCTCCCGAAGGGTATCTGGACGCTATCAACGAGCGTACCAAGATCGCAAGACAGGCGGACGGCTCCACCGCATATTTAGAGGATGAGGTATGGCATCCCGTTTCCGAGGATTCCATCGTATCCATGAACGCCTGGGCGTTAACGGAAGGGTTCCTTGCATCTGCGGCGGAAGGGTTTGTAAGCTTCCTGGAAGATCTGAAGGATCCCATGAAGCAGGAATATTACCTCCCCACAGCGGTTTGGGAATACAGCAAAAAGTGCGGCAAGCCCTTGCAGGTAGTGAAGACCGGCGCAAAGTGGTACGGCGTTACTTATAAGGATGACAAGGAGGTCGTGGAAAAGTACATCGCCTCCCTGATCGCAGAAGGAAAGTATCCCGGAAAGGAAAGATAAAAACATGAAGATCGGTATTGACTTGGGCGGAACCACCGTCAGCATGGGCGTTGTAGACGACAACTATAAGATCCTCGCAGAGGCGGAATTCAAAACGGCGGATTGCAGGACTCCGGAACAGCTTTCTTCCATCGTCATCGACGGCACGAAGAAGCTTTTGGAGGACAACGGTATTTCCAAGGAAAAGATCACCTTTATCGGCATGGGCTGCCCCGGCGAGATCGATACCGAAAAGGGCATTGCTGTCGCGGCGGACAATCTTCCCATTGAGAAGATCCCCTTTGCGAAGATGCTAAGTGAGACCTTCGGCGCTCCCGCAAAGCTGGATAACGACGCCAACTGTGCCGCCTGGGGCGAGCATATGGCGGGCGTTTCCAAGGGGTACAAAAACGTGGTCACCGTAACCCTGGGTACCGGCATTGGCGGCGGCATTATCGTGGACGGCAAGCTGTTGCACGGTAAGGAAAACCACGCCGGTGAGATCGGGCACATGGTGATCGATATTCACGGCAAGCGTTGCGGTTGCGGCCGGATCGGTTGCTGGGAGACGGTAGCTTCCACCCGTGCGTTGATCAAAGAGGTTGAGCATCAGGCGAGATATGCTCCCAACAGCCGTTTGGGCAAGCTCATCGCCGCAAACGGAAGCCACGCCAACGGCAAGACCTTGTTCATCGCCATGAGTGAAGAGGACAACATGGCCAGAAGCATCTTCAACGACTGGATCAGATCCTTGGAGGTGGGTATGTGGAACGTGATCAACATTTTCCGTCCCGACATGATCGTCATCTCCGGCGGTATCAGTAAGGAAGGCGAGAATCTTCTTGCGCCCTTGCGTCATGCGGTGGGCAAGTGCTCCACGTTGATCCGCGCAGGCCGTTTGGGCGGTAACGCGGGACTCATCGGTGCGGCGGCCTTGGATGAGATGAATATTTAAGAAAACGACGTGTAAGAACCTTTCTTTGAGAAAAGAAAGGTTCTTACGATCTCCAAAGAAACTGATTGCCAAAAGCTATCGCTTTTGGAAAATAAAAGAGCTTTCGACGTGAAAGCTCTTTTTCGTTTTCAGCAATGCTTATAATTATAGACGGGCTTGATGATCTCGGTGACGGAAACGGTGTCTCCGATGGCGGACAGGATCCTTTCCGGCGGCTTATAGGCCATGGGACATTCGTCAATGGAGCCTTTCTGTGCCGTGGTGGTATAGATGCCCTGCATTTGGGCTTGGAAGTCCTCCAGGGAAAAGGCGTATTGGGCTTCCTCCCTGGTACAGATCCGTCCTGCGCCGTGGGGCGCGGAATAGTTCCAATGGGGATTGCCCAGGCCTACGCCTAAAATGGCACCGTCCCGCATATTCAAGGGAATGATGACCTCTTCCCCCAGGTTTGCGGAAATGGCGCCCTTCCGCAAAAGATTGCGGCGGGTGTCGATGGTATTATGGACGCAGGAAAATCGTCTCGCTGCGGTGAGCCCCAACTCCTTGCAGATCAACTCCGCCATGGTACGGCGGTTGAGGTCCGCAAAGGCAGTAACGGTCTCCAGATCCCGGAGGTACGTTGCAAACAGCTCGCCTTCCAGAACGGCGGTCTCCCGAGAGACCTTGATCCCCTCTCTTGGCTTGGAATTGCGGGAACGGAAGCCCTCTCCATCCTCATCGTAGCGGCGTTGTTTTTCCCGCTTGCGGAGCTTTTTGCACCAATAGCGGTAGGCTTGATCCCCATAATAAGTTGCCACGTCGCTCCCCAGCATACGGGAGCCAGAATGGATCACCAGCACCAGAGTGCCGTTTGCGGTTTTGTCCAGCTCGATGAAGTGATTGCCGCCGCCCAGGGTTCCCAGGCTCAGTAAGGCGCGGGTACGGTCTACGGCTTGGAAGCAATGCAGGGTCTCTAGGGGAAAGGTTGCTTTGGGAGATGGATGGATCCTGCCGCCGGAGGGGATACAGGTATGGATAACCTGATCCAACGCGGGGAGATCCACCTCCCTCTCCTTTAGAAAGACTACCTCCATGCCGCAACCTATATCCACCCCCACCAAGGAGGGGGAAACTCTGCCGGAAAGGGTCATGGTAGTACCTACGGCCGCTCCCTTTCCCGCGTGGGTGTCGGGCATGATGCGGATCTTGGAATCTGCGTAGGCTTCCTCCCTGAGCAGGGCGGCGATTTGCGTTTTGGCGGCTTTGTCAAGCTTGTCTGTGAAGATGATGGCAGAATTTCTTTTGCCTTGTAAATTGATCATAGAGTCTCCTGTTTTGTTGTGTTGTGTGAATCGTCCGAACAAAATAAATGGCAGACATAACGATCAACTCCTTTTTTGGATTTCTATATAAACTATAACATACGCGGGCTTCTGCTGTCAAGAAAAAAGAGTATTCGCGAGGAATACTCTTGGTTGAATTATGCAAGCTCTTTTTCCGTGCGGATCTTCTTGATCCACTTGCCGCTGCGGAGACGGATGACGCACCAGATAGCCTTCAGCACCTGGTCGATCTTCAAGGCGAAGTATACCCAGAAGGCGGGCAGGCCCAGAACCAGGCCGAACAGCGCTCCCAGGGGAACGGAAGCCACCCACAAGAACAGGTTGTCTGCCACCATCAACACCTTGGTATCTCCCCCACCGCGGAGGACGCCCTTGGTCATAATGCTGTTGGTAGCCTGGAAGACAATAATGATGGCAATGGAAAGCATGAGCTGGCGGGCGATCCCTGCCGTCTCGTCTTTCAGACCGTAGGCGTAGATCATAGGCTCGGAAAGCAGGAGGATGATCCCCGCCGCCACCAGGCCGAAGACAAAGCCGATCCCAAGGAAGGCGTAGCCCTGGCGGTGGGCTTTTTCTTTATCCCCTTCTCCCAGGGTATAGCCCGTGACGATGGCACCGGCCTGGGAGAAGCCCTGGGTCATCACGGAGCTGAGCTGTTGGGTCACGGTGGTGACGGAATTCGCCGCCACGAAGCTCTCCCCCATCCTGCCGATGACCATGGCCACGGAATTGTTGCCCAGTGCCAAAATGCCGTCGCTGATGAATACGGGGATACTGATGCGGATGTATTCCTTCCATAGATTACCAACGGGACGGAAAAATTCCCGCAGACGATAGCCGATCCGTTTTTCCATAAAGAACAGGTAGCCGCAGATCACGGCGAATTCAAAGACGCGGGCTACTAGGGTACCCACCGCCGCACCTGCCACGCCCATTTCCGGGAAGCCGAATTTACCGAAGATGAACACGTAGTTGGCGCCTACGTTGACGAAAAAGGCACCAATGGAGGTGTACAGCGGCATCCTTACCTTGTCCACGTTCCGCAGAACGATGGTACAGGTGAGAGAAAGCCCCTGGAAAACATAGCTTGCTACGGAATAGCGGAGGTAAGAGATGCCCTCGGAGATGATGCCGCTTTCCTCGGTGTAGATCTTCATGATCAGCTGGGGACAGACAGCCGTTGCCACGGAGAACAAAGCCGCCATCCCCACGCAGAGGCGGAGCATGATGGTGATGGTCTTCCGCAGGGAGGATTTGTCGTTCATTCCGTAATAGCGGGCAACCAGCACGGAGGCGCCCATGCCGATGCCCATACAGAAGATCTGGAAGATGGTGATAAACTGGGTAGCCAGGGTGACGCCGGACAGGGAGGTCTCCCCCAGTTCACTGACCATGACGGTATCCATGGCGTTGACACCGGAGGTGATGAGTCCTTGCAGGGCGATGGGAATGGCGATCTTGGCCACCGTTTTATAAAACTTCTTGTCTTTGATAAACAGGTTTTGCAGTAAGTTCATATTGAAAGCCCTAACCGGGCGGGTATCTCATGGATATGGGGGCAGAAGCAGCCCGTTTGTTTCAGCTCAGCAGTGCTTTGGTGGCCGCCCGGGATGAGAAGACAGGAAGCACCGCAGAGAGATGCGGTCTCGTAGTCGTGGAGAAGGTCGCCGATGAACCAGGTCTCCTCCGGACACAGCCCCTTTTCGCAGCAGAAAACTTTGGCGCGCTCCGCTTTGGAGCCCACCTTCCAGTCCTCGGCACCCAGAACCGCTTCGAAGTAGGGCAGGATGCCCCATTCCTTAGCCAGGGGGAGGATGTGATCCTTGTGGCTGGAGGACAGGATGAACTGCTTTGCGCCCACTTGCTTCAAAGTCTCCAACACGCAAAGCACGCCCTCCGAAAGGTGGAGGGTATGGGCGTGGGAGCCGTAGTAGCCGTAAAACTCCGCCGAAAGCACTGACATGGGATCGATATTGAAATCAAAGAGGCGTTGGTAAAATTTGCTGATGGGAGTATCGATATAAGTATGGTATTCCGCCAGATCGATGGGTGCTCTTCCCCGCTTGGCCAGCATGGCGTTTACCGCCTCCAAGGAAAGGCCCACGTCGTCGCAGAGGGTACCGTTCCAATCCCAAAATACGTTCATAAAGCTCCTTTTTCTACACGGCCTTCACAAAGAAAGGGTGATCGGAATAACCGACCGCCCTTCTTCGCTTTCGATGGTGGAAAAGCCCGACGTTACGCTCTCAGCGCACGCTCCAGCCAGATGGTGCCGATATCGAAGGCATCGCACAGACTGCGCTTTTCACATTGCTTGAGGATCTTGTCGTTAAAGGACTTCTCCTCATCGGTGTCCTGGATCTGCACCAAAACACGGGTGGCAACCTCAAGATCGCCAACCTTCTTGGTATCCAGAATGTTCATAAAGAGGATGCACTTATCGTCGGGGTTGCCGTAGAAGATGAATCTTCCCTGGCGGACGAGGGGCTTCCCTTTGTACGTCAGAACCTTTTGTTCTGCCATTTCAATCACCCTTTCTGTTCGAGACGGATGAAATCCTCCACCAAGGCGCGCAACAGCTCATCGCGGTCCAGCTTGCTGATGATGGTGCGGGCGTTCTTATAGTTGGTGATATACGTGGGGTCTTCCGAAATGATATAACCAACGATCTGATTGGTGGGGTTGTATCCGTTCTCGATCAAGGAGTTGTACACGCCCTTCACGATCTCGCGGATCTCTTCTCTGCGAGTATCCTTGACGGAAAACGTGATAGTTTTTTGTCTGTTGTCTAACATAATGCCTTTCTCCTTACCTGTTTTTCAAACGGATGTTTCATCCTTAAACGTTATTATAAACCAATTCTTGGGATTTTGCAAGAGTTTTTTTGCGACTTTGCAATTTTTTTAGTTTCTGAGGGTAATGCCTGCCTCGGAGCCCAGCTTTTTCAGCACCTTGCGGACGCCGCTGTCTGCTTCCTCGTCGGTCATGGTACGGTCGTTCAGACGGAATACCAGACGGACGGCCACGGACTTCTTGCCTTCTGCGATGCCCTTGCCCTTATACACGTCGAAGACGTAGGTATCCACCAGAGACTTGCCTGCGAAGGAACGGATCATGCCACAGAGGGTGCCTGCTTCCAGGTCGTCGTCACACAGGAGAGCCAGGTCACGCTCCATTGCCTGGTAAACGGGCAGAGGAACGTACTTCTTCTCCTCGGCAACGCAGGAATACATAGCCTCGTCGGACAGCAGAGCCGCGTAGACGGGAGCGTCGATATCAAAGTTGCCGCAGACGGCGGGATGCACCTGGCCGATGGTACCCAGCTTCACGTCGCCGCAGTAGATATCCGCACAGCGGCCGGGATGGAAGGAGGGATCCTCGGTGTTAGAGGCGTAGGTATAGCCCTTGATCTGCAGAGCGTCCAGCAACGCGTTGGCGTTTGCCTTCAATTCATAGAAGTCGCCGTAGCCGTAGAAAGCGAAGCACAGGGTCTTCTCCTCCCGGGACATATTGCCATCCTTGAAATACAGGGTTGCATTTTCGTAGAACTGCGCCGCCTTGACACGGTGGGCAACGTTATGGGCGACCACACGCAGCATGGAGGGCAGAGGATGGGTACGCATCACGGAGGTATCCTCACCCAAGGGATTCAGGATGGTAAGCTGATCTCTCAAGGGAGACTCTGCGGGGATGCGGATCTGATCCAGCTCGGCGGGAGATACGAAGGAATAGGTATAGATCTCGTTGAAGCCCAATCCGGTCATGGTACGGTCGATGAGGGTGCGGAACTTCTGAGAGGCGTTCTCCCCGCCCTCGGTGGCGATGCCGGTAAACTGGGTCGCCTGGATCTTATCGAAGCCGTAGAGACGAACCACCTCCTCGGCAATGTCGGCGGTGGTGATGATGTCACCGCGGTAGGGAGAGACGATGAGGCTGTCTTCTCCGTCCCAGATGAGGTCCAGAGGACGGAGCAGGTCGGCCATTTCCTCTACGGTGAGGGAGGTTCCGAGAAGCTGGTTCACACGCTTCCAATCAAAGTATACCTTGCGGGAATCTACGTCGGCGTGGTTGATATCGATGATACCGTCCACCACCTCGCCTGCACCCAACAGCTCTACCAATTCGCAGGCACGCTGGACTGCGGGAAGGGTGTTGCAGGGAGGCAGACCTTTTTCGAACTTGGCGGAGGACTCGGTACGGAGGTTCACCGCACGGGAGGTCTTACGGATGTTCTCACGGGCGAAGTTGGCGCTTTCGAAGATCACCGTGGTGGTGGAATCCAAAATCTCGCTGTTCAAGCCGCCCATCACACCTGCCAATGCAACGGGCTTTTCCCCGTCGGCGATGCAGAGCATATCGGAGGTAAGCTTACGGTCCACACCGTCCAGGGTGGTGATGATCTCCCCTTCTGCGGCGTTACGCACCACGATCTTCTTACTGCCGATATACTTGGCGTCGAAGGCGTGCATGGGCTGGCCGTATTCCAGCATGACGTAGTTGGTGATGTCTACGATGTTGTTGATGGGACGGATCCCTGCGTTACGAAGCTTGGTACGCAGCCACAGAGGAGAAGGCGCGATCTTCACGTTCTTCACGGCTCTTGCGGTATAACGGGGGCAGAGGACGGGGTTGCGGATCTCTACGGAAATGTAGTTTTCCACCTTGTCGCCGTCGTCGGTACCCTTCACTACGGGCTCTTGGATGTTCAAGGGCTGATGGAAGGTTGCCGCCGCCTCCCGGGCGATGCCCAAATAGGAAAGGCAGTCGGGGCGGTTGAAGGTGAGTTCAAACTCAACGATGGTGTCCCGCATACCCAATACGTCGCGGATGTCGTCGCCGGGCTTGCATTCCTCCTGCAGGATGAAAATGCCGTCCTCGATGGCGTAGGGGAAATCATGGGTGGTGAGACCCAACTCGCCCAGAGAGCAAAGCATACCCTCGGACAGGACGCCTCTCAGCTTGCCGGTCTTGATGGTCTTGCCGTCGGGCAGTAAAGAGCCGTTGGTGCAGACGGGAACCAGGTCGCCCTCTTTCACGTTCTGTGCGCCGGTAACGATCTGCAAAGGACGTTCGCCGCCTACCTCCACCTGACAAACGACCATGTGGTCGGAATCGGGATGGGGAACCACGGAGAGGAGCTTACCTACCACGATGCCGTGGAGCTTTTCCTCCAGAATTTCATATCCTTCAACCTTGGTGCCGCTCATGGTCATGGCCTCGGAGAAGTCGTGAGCAGAGCAGGGCAGGTTTACATAATCTTTCAGCCAATTCAAAGAAACTTTCATGTTTTTCTACCTCCGTGATCCTTAGAACTGTTCCAGGAAACGAGCGTCGTTCTCACACATCAGACGAAGGTCGTTGATGCCGAACATGGTCATTGCCACACGCTCGATGCCCATACCGAAGGCGAAGCCGGAATACACGTCGGGGTCGATACCGCCGGCGCGCAGTACGTTGGGATGTACCATACCTGCGCCCAGGATCTCGATCCAGCCCTCGCCCTTACACAGACGGCAGCCCTTGCCGCCGCAAACGAAGCAGGAAACGTCTACCTCTGCGGAAGGCTCGGTAAAGGGGAAATTGTGGGGACGGAAGCGGATGCGGGTACGTTCACCGAACATGGCCTTGGCGAAAGTGGCCAGGGTGCCCTTCAGGTCGCCCATGGTGATGCCCTTGTCGATGACCAGGCCTTCGCACTGGTGGAACATGGGAGAGTGGGTGGCGTCTGCCACGTCGCTACGGTACACTCTGCCGGGAGAGATCATACGGATGGGAGGGATCTTCCCTTCCATGGAACGGATCTGCACGGGAGAGGTCTGGGTACGCAGCAATACGTTTTCGGAGAAATAGAAGGTATCGGTATCGTCACGGGAGGGATGGTCTGCGGGGGCGTTCAGGGCATCGAAATTGAAGTAAGTACTCTCTACCTCCGGGCCTTCCGCGATCTCGAAGCCCATACCGGTGAAGATCTCCACCATGCGGTTACTGGTCTGGGTGATGGGGTGGAGCTTGCCCACCTTCTTTTCGGGAGCGGGCATGGTAACGTCGATGCGCTCCTCGCGGAGCTTGCGCTCCATACTCTGTGCCTTCAGATCCCCAAAGCGGGCGGAAAGGCTTTCCTCGATCTCGGCACGGATGGTGTTGACCATAGCGCCGATCTTGGGACGGTCCTCGGGGGCAACGGCACCCATGCCACGAAGAATGGCGGTGAGCTCACCCTTTTTGCCCAGGAAGCGGACGCGTACTTCTTCCAGGGCCTGCTCCGTCTCCGCGCCTGCGATGGCGGCCAGGGCAGACCCCTTGATTTGTTCAAGCTGTTCTTTCATGTTGCTGTATTGATTCCTTTCGGGTAAGGTTTATTCCAGATAGTCTTTCAGTTTCTTGCTTCTGCTGGGGTGGCGGAGCTTACGCAGGGCCTTGGCCTCGATCTGACGGATACGCTCACGGGTGATGTCGAACACCTTGCCCACCTCCTCCAGAGTGCGGGGTCTGCCGTCCTCCAGACCGAAGCGGAGCTTCAGCACGCTTTCCTCACGGGGAGTCAGCGTATGGAGAACCTCCAGCAGATGCTCGCGAAGCATGGTATAGGAAGCTGCCTCTGCGGGAGCCATGGTATTGTCGTCGGCAATGAAGTCGCCAAGGTGGCTGTCCTCCTCCTCGCCGATGGGCATTTCCAGGGAAACGGGCTCCTGGGCGATCTTCAGGATCTCACGCACCTTTTCCACCGGCATATTCAGCTCTGCGGCGATCTCCTCCTCGGAGGCGTCTCTGCCGTTTTCCTGCAAGAGCTGGCGGGAGATACGAAGCACACGGTTGATGGTCTCCACCATGTGCACGGGGATACGGATGGTTCTTGCCTGGTCTGCGATGGCACGGGTGATGGCCTGGCGGATCCACCAGGTCGCGTAGGTGGAGAAC
The DNA here is from genome assembly GCA_017516825.1 of Clostridia bacterium. Lineage (GTDB taxonomy): Bacteria > Bacillota > Clostridia > Oscillospirales > CAG-382 > Coliplasma. Next base: position 11,857 of record JAFXBC010000044.1, read on the forward strand.
TTATAGCCTTTGCCGTAGTCGAACTTCTCCACGGCCTTCATCAGACCGAGGTTACCCTCCTGGATCAGATCCAGGAAGAACATACCGCGGTTTACATAACGTTTTGCGATACTGACCACCAGACGGAGGTTGGCCTCCACCAATTGCTGTTTTGCCTTGACGTCGCCCTGAGCCATTTTCTCGGCAAGCCCCAGCTCCTCCTCGGCGGAAAGCAAGGGTACCTTACCGATCTCCTTGAGGTACATACGCACGGGATCGTCGATGGACACGCCCTCCTGGGAAAGCAACGCTTCCACGTCTTCACTGCTTTCCTCAATGACGTCGTCGTCAAACATTTCGTCTTCCTGCAGTTCAAAGCCTCCGCCCGCCATGCTGTTGGTGATCTCGATGCCCTGGTGATCCAGGAAATCGCAGACCTCGATGAGGGTGGAGACGGAAACGTCGGTATCCTCCAACGCCACCAGCACCACCGCGGGCTTCAGCATCCCTTTTTCTTTGGCTGTTTCCAGCTGTTCGGGGGTAAAAAAGTCTTCTCTCATATGTATCCTTTTCCTTGTTTATTGGGAATTTTTATTCTGATTTTGTTTCCGCAGAAGGGACAGGTATTCCTGCAAAGCGGCAGGATCCTCCTTCACTCTTCCGTCGTAGTCCCTGCGGGAGCGCAGGTCCTTTAAGATCTCCACGTGGGAACGGAGGGTCTCCCTATCGTTTCCTCCCAGCTTGGCCCGGGCGGCGCGATAGCCTGCGGCGGCACCCACCTCAGCGGGGGTCAGGGTTCCGTCCGCATTCAGCTCCGGCTCAATGCCCTCGGCCAGATCCTCGCGGAACAGCTCCCACAGCTTGCGGTTAAAAGAGGTGGCGAAGTCCTCCGGCTCCGGCAGGATCCCGGCTTCCTTTCCCAGCTCCGGGTGGAGCAGGAGGATGCCCAAGACGGCTTCCTCATGGGGAGCCTCGGCGGAGAAGCGGAGCTTATCGGTGTTTACCCTGTCGCCGTAGCCCGTGGTATTCTGAGTGATCTTGGCGTTTTCTTGCTTTTTCGCACTCTTTTCCATGGTGCGGCGCTTGTTTTCCGCCTCCGTACGGACGGATTCCGGGGAAAGCCCCAGCCGTTCCGCGGCACGGGAAGCGTAGATCTCACGCTCCAAGCGGTTGCCGATGGTGGCGATATACTCCGCCATTTCGTGACTGCACCGAAGCTTTTCGTCGGGTATGGCGAGGTTGAAGCGAGATAGGATCTCCCCGATGCGGTAATCGATCTGCCCCTGGGAGCCGGAAAGCTTGGCGCGGAAGGCGTCCGCCCCATGGTTCTTGATAAACTCGTCGGGGTCCTTGGAATCTCCGTCCCCCAGATGGATGATCTTGGTATCCACGCCCACCTGGTTCAAAAGCTCGATGCCACGCATGGTGGCCTTACGCCCCGCCTTATCGATATCGTAAGCCAGGTAGACCATCTTGGTGAAGCGGGACAGGATACGGGCGTGTTCCCCCGTTATAGCGGTACCCAGGGTGGCAATGGCGTTGCCGAAGCCTGCCTGGTGCATGGCGATACAATCGGGAGCACCCTCGCAGAGAATGAGGCCGTTTTCCGCTTCGTTTTTGGCAAAGTTCAGCCCGAAGAGGATACGGCTTTTTTTGAACACGGGAGTGTCGGAGGTGTTGACGTACTTCCGTTCCTCCTCCTCGTTGAGACGTCTGCCGGAGAAAGCGACTACCTCTCCGGTGAGGTCGAAGATGGGGAACATCAATCGGTTGCGGAACAGGTCGTACATCCTGCCGTTCTTCCCCTTCCGCCCCAAAAAGGCCACGGTGATCTCCTCGTCGGTATATCCCTCTCCGTGGAGGTGGTTATACAGGGAATCCCATCTGTCCGGGGCAAAGCCGATGCCGAAGCGGCGGACGGTGGATTCGGAGAAACGGCGTTTTTGCAGATACTCCCTGGCGTAGGCACCCTCGGGAGATTGCAGCTTGGTATAAAAGAATCTGGCGGCGGATTTGTTCAGGGCAAAGAGGCGTTCCTTCTTCACCGCGGGAGCCCCGGTAGCGTTGCGCTCGTATGGATCCTCCTCCATGGGAATGCCTGCCATTTTGGCAAGCTGCTCCACCGCGTCGCGGTACTCCAGCCCTTCGGATTGCATGACGAAAGTGATCACGTCTCCCCCCGCGCCGCAACCGAAGCAATAGTAGCTCTCCGTACCGGAAAAGACGGTAAAGGAGGGCGTTTTCTCGCTGTGAAAGGGACAGCATCCAACCATGTTGGAGCCCGCCCGCTTCAAGGGCACGAACCGGGAGATCACGTCCGTGATCCGATTTCTTCTTTTGACTTCTTCAAGGAAGGGTTTGGAAAAAGCCATTACTTATAACTCCATACTCTGGGAACGAAAAGTTCCTCAAAACAACCGATGGCAAAGCGGTCGGTCATCCCCGCTATGTAGTCTGCCGCAACGCGGCTGACGCCGTCGGTCTCAATATACTTGCGGTATTCCCCGGGAATGCTGTCGGGATTGTGGCAGAAATGGGTGTACAAAAAGGCGATCATCTGCATGACCTTGTCGTCCTCGCTCTTGGCGATGGGGTGGGTATACACCCGTTGGAACATAAAGGTGCGCAGGTCGTTCATCAGACTGCCGTAGGGCTCGCTCATGCCGATGCCGTTTTCCACGCCGTGATCGATGACGGCGGACACCAGAGTGGTGATACGGTCGCTGTGGGTCTTGCCCAACACATCGCTGATGTAGGAAGGGATATCGTCGTTGGTAAGGATCCCCGCACGGCAGGCGTCGTCGATATCATGGTTGATATAGGCAATGCGGTCGGCGTACAGCAGGAGCTTGCCTTCGCAGGTGGAGGGCTTACCGGAGCCGGAATGGTTCACGATAGCATCTCTTACCTCGTGGGTCAGATTCAGGCCTTCACCGTTCTTCTCCAGCTTGTCCACCACGCGGAGACTCTGCTCGTAATGACGGAAGCCGCCGTCGCAGATCTCATCCAGAGCACGCTCGCCGGAATGGCCGAAGGGGGTATGGCCCAGGTCGTGGCCCAAGGCACCCGCTTCCGCAAGATCCTCGTTGAGGCAAAGGGCGCGGGCAAGGGTACGGGCGATCTGGGTGACCTCCAAGGTGTGGGTGAGACGGGTACGGTAGTGATCCCCCTCGGGTGCAAGGAACACCTGCATCTTATGCATCAGACGGCGGAAACTCTTGCAATGGGTGATACGATCTCTGTCTCTCTGGAATTCGGTTCGGACAGGACAGGGATCCACAGGGAACAGCCTGCCCGCGGTATTCTTGGAAAAAAAGGCTTTGTCACAGAGGAATTGCTCCTCGCGGAGAAGAGTAACTTCTTTCATGCTTATTACCATTCCTTTCGTAGCCCGCCGGGGCGGGCGGTTGCGATGTTAGAGAAAGGATCCCTTTTCTAACTTTGCCTCCGAAAATGCACTGAAATTCCTTTTCCTTCGCAGATATACGCAAAAACTTTGCAGAATACTTCTTTTTTTCGAAACTTTTTCAAAAAAATCCAGAAAAAAGAAAAAGGGGAAAGTATTTTTTCTTCATTATATATTGCGTTTTTGATTTTTTTGTGCTATAATAACACATTATGATAGGAGGAATGCGGGTGTTCGGCTATATAAGACCCGTGAAGAGTGAGCTACTGGTCAAGGAAGCGGATTTCTACGGAGCCGTCTACTGCGGGCTGTGCCGTTACAGCGGCAAGCACCTCACCCATTTTTCACGGTTTTTACTTAATTACGACTTTACCTTCCTCGCCGTGTTGCGGCTCTCCTTGACGGAGGAGACCGTGACGGTGGAAAAGAAGCGTTGCCCTTACAGCATGAAGAAAAAGCCCACCGTTTGCTGTGACGAGGTGTTTTCCTACACGGCCAACGCCTTCGGTCTGTTCAGTTATTACAAGCTGGAGGACGACGTGCTGGACGGGAAAGGGTTTGGGCGCCTTGGCAAGAGGATGCTCCTCCCCTTCTTCGGCAGAATGAAGAAGAAATGCAAGGCGTATCCCGAGATGGAGGAGATGATCCGCGTTCCCATTGAGGAGCTTCACCGCCTTGAGGCGGAAGGGTGTGATTCTCCCGACCGCGCGGCGGATTGCTTCGGCAGGCTGATGAAGGAGCTGACGGCTTTCGGGCTGGAGGGCACCAACAAGGCGGTGGCAGAGCAATGCGGCTACCACGTGGGGCGGTTTATCTACCTCATCGACGCCTACGACGACTACGAAAAGGACGCAGAGACGGGGAACTACAATCCCTTCCTGCAGAAATACGGATCTGCAAAGGGCGTGGAGGAACACGCATCGGAGATCCGACAAACGCTGATCGACAGCATGAACGTTTTTTCTCACTCCTATGCGTTGGCCTGCGGTCCCGTTCTTACGGGGATGAACCGCATCGTGTTCAACATTTGCGACCTGGGCGGCCGTGAGGCTGTGAAGCAGGTGGAGGAGAAAAAACAGAGCAGAACCACGAAAGGAAACTAACGAGATGTCCGATCCCTACAAGGTACTCGGCGTTTCGTCCAATGCGACGGACGACGAGATCAAAAAAGCATACCGGGCGTTGGTAAAGCAATACCACCCCGACAATTACGCAGACAACCCCCTTGCCAACCTTGCGGCTGACAAGATGAAGGAGATCAACGAGGCTTACAGCGAGATCCAGAAGCTTCGCTCCGGCGGCGGCTCCTCTTCCGGAGGAGGCAGCTCCTATTCCGGCGGAAACGCGGGATCCGGTGAGCTTGGCCGTGCCCGCCAGCTGATCAACGCAGGCAGAGCAGGCGAGGCGGAGATCCTGCTGAACCGTATCCCCGTCGGGGATCGGACGGCGGAATGGCACTTCTTGAAGGGTGTGGTCCTTTACCGCAACGGTTGGGTACAGGATGCCAGAACCGAGATCGAGATGGCCTGCAGAATGGATCCCTACAACAACGAGTACCGCTCCTTCCAGCAACGGATGAACAGCACGGCGGCACAAAGTCCTTACGGCGGATACGGCACCCAGCAGGCGACCTGCGACGTGTGCGACCTTTGCCAGGCCATGATGTGTCTCAACTGTCTGTGTAACGGCTGCAGATAACCCGAGAGAGAAGGCGTTTACATGGGTAAAAAAAGCAAAGAGATCGCCTTGGCGGGGATGCTCACCGCTCTTGCGGTGGTGATCCTGTTTCTGGGATCTCTGGTGGAGTTGTTGGATCTTTCCGCGGCGGCCATGGCCGCTTTGGTGGTGATGGTAGCTCTCATTGAGCTGGGAAAGGGCAAGGCCTTTGCCGTTTATCTGGCCTCTTCCCTGTTGGCAGTTCTGTTGTTTCCCAAAACGGCCTCGGTGGTATTCGCGGCCTTTATCGGATACTACCCCGTTTTGAAGGTGTATCTGGATAAGCTTCGCCCCAAGGTACTGCAGTACATGGCAAAGCTGGTACTGTTCAACGTATTCCTGGCGTTGATCCTGTGGATCACCGAAGGGCTGTTGGGCTTAAGCTCCGATTGGGGCTCCTTGGGAAAGGCGCTGTTCCTTTTGGGAAACATGGCGTTTATCCTTTACGATTTCGCCATCGGGCGGTTGGCGGTGTTTTACATCGTGAAGATCAAGAACCGCATCCGAAAGCGTTGAGATTATTTGAGAGATTTGGAGTTTGAACATGGTAAAAAGCATGACCGGTTACGGCAGATGCCGCGAGGTGGTGGACGGACGGGACATCCTGGTGGAGGTCAAATCCGTCAACAGCCGTTACATCGATGCCAACATTAAGACGGGGCGTCTTTACAACGCTCTTGAGGAAAAGCTGAAGTCCCTGGCTTCCACCTATATTTCCCGCGGGAAGGTGGATATCTACCTCACCGTGGAAAATCTGGACGGCGAAAAGACCCAGCTGAACGTGAACAAGGAATATCTTGAAAGCTATATCCATCTGCTTCGTAAGATCCAGCAGGAGTACGGTCTGGGCGGGGACGTTACCGTGCAAACGGTGGCGAACAAGCCGGACATCTTCTCCCAGGTGAAGGCAGACGAGGATATGGATGAAGTCTGGACCGCCGTGGAGCCCGTGGCAAGAAAGGCCTTCGGGATCTTCATGGAAATGCGGAAAGCGGAGGGACAGAAGATGGCGGCAGACGTGCTGAACCATCTTACCACCCTGGAGGCCATCCGTGAGGAGCTGGTGACCCGTGCGCCCCAGGTGGTGGCGGAAAGCAATGCCAGGATGCAGAACCGTATCCGTGAGATCCTGGGAAACGTTCCCGCAGACGAATCCCGTTTGCTGACGGAATGCGCGGTGTTTGCGGATAAGGCGGACATCAGCGAGGAGCTGGCCAGATTGGACAGCCACTTCAAGCAGTTCCGCAGTATGCTGGAGGAGGACGTACCCGTAGGCAGAAAACTGGATTTCCTGGTGCAGGAGATCAACCGCGAGTGCAATACCATCGGATCCAAATCCAACGACACCTCCTTTGCCAAGCTGGTGATCGAGGCCAAGAGCGCGGTGGAAAAGATCCGCGAGCAGATCCAGAACATCGAATAAGGGAGGGAAAAGGCTTGGAACTGATCCCCTTGGGCGGAGGCAATTACATCAACGCTTCCCGTTTGGTGGCTCTGGTCAGCCCCGATTCCCTGCCGGTAAGACGGTTGGTACAGGATGCCAAGAATGCAGGCAGAATGATCGACGTTTCCGGAGGAAAAAAGACTAGGTCGGTTTTGATCACCGACAGCGAGCATATTATATGCTGTGCGGAGGAGACCTCCGTTCTGGAAGAAAAGCTGACAAAGCAGTCGGCAGAATGATTTTTTGAACATTATTGAAAGGCAGATAAAAGTTATGTTGTACCCTTCTATTCAGCAATTGACCGGCGGTGAGATCAACCGCTACCGTTTGGTGATCGCCTCCGCGAAGTGCGCTCGTCACGTTACCGACAAGATGATCGAGGAGCGTGAGTTTGCGGAAAAGCACAAGGATTCCGATTGTCCTATCAAGGATTCCTTTGCATCCTACGAGGTTCGCAAGCCCGTTTCCATCGCTCTGCAGAAGATCGCCGGCGGCGAATACACCATCAACGAAAAGGACAACTAAAGCTTATGGAAAAAGCGTACGTTTCCGTACACATTCTGGACGCGGGCTATCGGCTTGATCGGGAATACAGCTATTTCCTTCCCCCCGAGCTTCGCGACCGTGTGCGGAAGGGCACGCTGTTGGTAGTTCCTTTCGGCGTTTCCAACAAGCAAGTCTCCGCCGTGGCGGTGGACTTTTCCTCGGAGAGCGGATACGCAAAGACGAAATCCGTGCTTTCCGTGTTGGACTACCCTTTTGATATTCCCGAGGAATTCACGGAGCTTTGCCGTTTTATGAAGGAGCGGTTTTACTGTTCCTTCGGCCAGGCCTTCCGCACCATGCTTCCCCCGGGGGTGAACCTGGACACGGAGGTCTTCTATACCGTCACGGAGAAGGAGCCTCCCGAGGAAATGAATCAGGCGGCCTTTCTGCTGTACCGCAGGGTACGGACAGAACGGGAGATCACCCGCCGCAAGCTTCTTGAGGAGTTTGGGGACGAGGCGGAAAAGATGCTGGATTCTCTTTGCACGCTGGGGCTTCTGGAACGGAAGACCCGCGTACGCAAGCAGATGAACGAGAAGACCGTGACGGTGTTGAAGCTTTGCGGCGAGGCGGAGGAAGTGTTCGCTTTGCTGGAAAGCGACAGCGGGCTGACGGAAAAGCAAAAAGTGCTGGTGGAGCTTTTGACCCACTATCCCTGCGCTACCATGCGGGAGGTCAGCGAGATCGGAGGGATCTCCTCCTCCGTTGTTTCCGCTTTGGTGAGAAAAGGGATCGTCCGCCGCGAGGAGATCCGTATTGATCGCGGAGAACACGTCAGGGACGAGGTTCAAACGGGAGAGGTGATCACCACCCTATCCGAGGAACAGCAAACGGCGGTGGATACCCTGAAAGCCCTCTCCGATGCAGAGGAGGCCAAGGCGGCCTTGCTTTACGGCGTAACGGGAAGCGGCAAGACCAAGGTGATCATTGAGGCGGTGAAGCACGTTCTTTCCAAGGGACAGACGGCCATCGTACTCCTGCCCGAGATCGGGCTGACGGCCCAGGCCATGGGCAATTACCGCAGGGTCTTCGGCAAGGAATTGACTGTGATCCACTCCATGCTTTCCGTGGGTGAGCGGCTGGACGCCTTCCGCGCCATGCGGGAGGGAAAGGTCAAGGTGGTTCTGGGTACCAGAAGCGCAGTGTTCTCCCCTTTGGAAAACCTGGGGCTCATCGTCATCGACGAGGAGCAGGAAGGTACGTATAAAAGCGAGCTTTCCCCCAAATACCACGCAAGAGACATCGCACGGTTTCGCTGTGCGAAGAACAAGGGGCTGTTGCTGTTGGCCTCCGCAACCCCTTCTGTGGAAAGCTTTTACAAGGCCATGACCGGGGTGTACACCCTGATCAAGCTGACCAAGCGATACGGCAACGCCAAATTGCCCAAGGTGCTGATCGAGGATCTTCGCAACGACGGCAAGGTGTTCCCGGAAAAGCTGATCGGAAGCCGTCTGGAGGCGGAGATGCTCCGCGCCTACGGCAGAGAGAAGCAATCTATTTTGTTTGTGAACCGCAGAGGGTATCATTCCCATACCTCCTGCCATTCCTGCGGGAAGGTATACGCCTGCCCCCATTGCTCGGTGTCCTTGACCTATCACAAGTACGACGGGGACAGAATGGGCGACGGCTGGCTGGCCTGCCATTACTGCGGATATATTTGTAAGGTGCCTACCGTATGCGACGAATGCGGCAGTAAGCACATCAACCACTTCGGGTTTGGAACCCAGAAGCTCCAGGATGAGCTGACGGCCCGCTTCCCTGCCCTGCGTACCATCCGCATGGATGCGGATACCACCACGGAAAAGCTTTCCTACGAGAAGATCCTGGAATCCTTTGGGAATCGGGAGGCAGACGTGCTTTTCGGGACGCAGATGGTCTCCAAGGGGTTTGACTTCCCTGCCGTGGAGCTTGTGGGTGTGATCTCCGTGGACAGCTCTTTGTATCAGAACGATTTCCGTGCGGGAGAGAGGACCTTCTCTCTGGTGACCCAGCTGGTGGGACGCGCGGGGAGAAGCGGGGAGAACGGTCTTGCTGTGCTTCAGACCTACAATCCCGACAACGAGATCCTGAATCTGGCGGCAGAGCAGGACTACGAGGCCTTTTACAGCTCCGAGATCGCGTTGCGGCGGTCGGTGGCCTTCCCACCCTTCTGTTCTGTGATGGTGTTCGGGTTTTCCGCACCTACGGAGAAAGAATGTGCCGCCTTTGCCAAGGGGTTTGATACCCTGTTTGAGCAGATCCGGGAAAGCAAGCATCCCCATTTGAAGATCCAGAAGTTCGGGCCTCATCCCGGCGGGATCTATAAGATCGGCGGAAGATACCGCCAGAAAATGATCGTGAAATACTCCGATAACGCCGCTACGCGGAGGTTCTTCGGAGAGGTATACGAGGCGGGGCTGGCGAAATGCCCCAAAAACGTCCGTCTGGATGCGGACGCCAACCCCACCGTGATTTAAGGAAGGAAGACGAAAGCCATGGCTATTTTGAATATCGTGACTTTGGAGGACGAGGTGCTTCGCAAGAAGTGCCGTCCGGTAGATAAGATCACCCCCAGGACCCTGACCCTGCTGGACGATATGTACGAGACCATGCAGGCCGCCAACGGTGTGGGACTTGCCGCACCCCAGGTGGGGATCCTGCGGCGGATCGTGGTCATCGATATCGGGGAGGGGCTTATTGAGCTGATCAACCCCGAGATCGTGGCTACCGAAGGAGAACAGACGGGAGAGGAAGGCTGTCTTTCCGTTCCCGACGAGGTGGGCATCGTTACCCGCCCCAACGTGGTGACTGTGAAGGCCACGGATCGCAACGGTGAGCCCTTTATGATCCGCGGAGAGGGTCTGTTGGCAAGAGCCTTCTGCCATGAGATCGACCATCTGGACGGTGTTCTGTACATCGACAAGGCCCAGCGGATGCTCACCCCCGAGGAAATGGAAGAGGACGAGGAGTAAACTGCGTGAAGATCGTTTTTATGGGTACCCCCGAATTTGCCAAGACCGCTTTGGAGGCTTTGGTGCAGGCGGGGTACGAGGTGCCTTTGGTCATTACCCAGCCGGATAAGCCCAAGGGCAGAAAATACGTGATGACCCCTTCCGAGGTGAAGGCCTACGCTTTGTCCGCGGGATTGCGGGTGGAGACCCCCAATTCCATGCGTACCCCCGAGGCGGAAGCGATGCTTCGGGAAGTGGACGCGGACGTGTTTATCGTGGCGGCCTACGGCAAGATCCTGCCGAAGAATATTCTGGATCTGCCCCCTTTGGGATGCATTTGTATCCACGCTTCCCTGCTTCCCGCATGGCGGGGGGCGGCTCCTATCCAGCGCGCTGTGATGAACGGCGATACGGTGGGGGGCGTGACCATGATGTACATGGATGAGGGCATTGATACCGGAGATATCATCCTGCAGAAGGAGCTTCCCATCCCCCACACAATGACGGCGGGTGAATACCACGACGAGATGGCAAAATTGGGTGCGGAAGCGTTGATGGAATATTTAGAATTGGCAAAAAGCGGCTCCGTTCCCAGAATCAAGCAAGCGGGTGGCACCTGCTACGCCGAAAAGATCACGGGAGAGGATCTGTACGTTTCCTTTGAGGAGACGGCAGAGCAGACCCACAACCGGATCCGCGGGCTTGCCCCCGTGCCTTCCGCTTACTGTACCTTGGAGGGCAAGAGGGTGAAGCTTCACGAATCCCGTATCGGTACGGGAAAAGGAATTCCCGGGGAGGTGCTTTCCGCCGGGAAGGACGGTATCGAGGTGGCCTGCAAGGAAGGCAGTGTGATCATCACCGCTTTACAGCCCGAGGGGAAGAAGCGGATGGATGCTTCCAGCTTTTTGAACGGTCTGCAGAAGAAGGAAGGGTTCCGTTTCAATGGCTGACGTGGCGAGAACAGCGGCGTTTGAGGCCTTGAAGCGGGTGGAAAAGGATGGTGCTTTTTCCAACCTTGCCACCGCAAAGCTACGGGAGCTTTCCCCTGTGGACAACGGATTTGCCACGGCTTTGGTGATGGGCGTTTTGGAGACCCGACGGGCGCTTGATCATCTTATCTGCCTGTACGCCAAGAAGCTTCCCGAGGGGGACCTGCTGACGCTGTTGCGTTTGGGTGTTTACCAATTGTTTTATATGGACCGCGTGCCGGAGAGTGCCGCCTGCAACGAGACGGTGAAGCTTGCCAAGAGGTTCTGCGGAGAAAAACGGGCGGGATTTGCCAACGCGGTGCTTCGCTCTCTGTGCAGAGAAAGGGATGCCGCCGTTGCTTCCCTGGATGATGCCCCCCCGGAGATCCGCTATTCCTTCGGCGACGGGGTGACTTCCCTGCTGAAAGAGCAATATCCCCATGAATGGGAAAATATTTTGAAAGGCTTTTGCCAAAAGCAGCCCCTTGCCTTGCGGGTGAACACCTTGAAGGTGAGCGCCGGTGAGGTGGCTGCGCGATATAACGCCGCCGCAGAGGGTACCATGGTGACCCTGTGGGAAAACCAAGCGGAGGCGGTGAAGCAGATCCCCGAGGGGGAGTACTTCGTACAGGGGTACGGCTCCCAGATGGCGGTGAAGATGCTGGATCCCCGTCCCAACCACTTCGTGGTGGACGTATGCGCCTGCCCGGGAGGAAAATCCCTGGGAGCGGCCATTGCCATGGAAAACTGCGGAAAGGTGCTTTCCATGGATCTCCACGGGAATAAGCTTCCCTTGATCCAAAAAAGCGCCAAGACGCTGGGGATCACCATCATCGAGACCAAACAGCACGACGGCAGGAAGGCAGATCCTTCCCTTGCGGGACGGGCCGACCGTGTGATCTGCGACGTTCCCTGCTCCGGTCTCGGAGTCGTGGGCGCAAAGCCGGAGATCCGATACAAGGATCCCGCTGAATTTGCAGGGCTTTACACCACCCAGAGAGAGATCCTAAGGGCCGCCTCCACCTACGTGAAGGACGGCGGGTGTCTGGTGTATTCCACCTGCACCTTGAATAAGCTTGAAAACGAAGAGGTTGTAAAGGACTTCCTGGCCCATACGGAAGGGTTCGTTCTCCAAGAGGAACATACCTGGCTTCCTGTGGGAGACGGCAGAGAAGGCTTTTACGCCGCAAGGTTGATGAAGAAAAATGGCGAAAATTGACGTGCTTTCCCTGCTCCCCCGGGAGCTGGAGGCCTTTGCATTGGAAATAGGAGAAAAGAAGTTCCGCGGAAAGCAGATCTTTGAAGGGCTTTACCACGGGGCGACGGAATTCTCACTGATCACCAACCTGCCCAAGAGCTTGATCGCAAAGCTTGAGGAGGTGGCGGAGATCCGCGGGATGACCACCGAGCGGATGCTGGTCTCCAAGCTGGACGGAACGGTGAAGTTTTTGTTCGGCTTGCAGGACGGCGAAGCGGTGGAAAGCGTATTTATGCGGTATAAGCACGGCAATACTCTATGTATCTCCACTCAGGTGGGATGTCGCATGGGGTGTGCCTTCTGTGCCTCCACCAAGGCGGGGCTGAAGCGTTCCCTGCTCCCTTCCGAGATGCTTTTGCAGATCCTTTGCGCCCAGCGAGAAACGGGGGAGGCCGTCTCCAACGTGGTTCTGATGGGCATGGGAGAGCCTTTGGATAACTATGATAACGTATTGAAATTCCTGCATCTGGTGAACCTGGAAAAGGGGTTGAACATCGGGATGCGGCATATCTCCCTCTCCACCTGCGGCTTGGTGGATCGTATGGACGATCTGGCAAATGAGAATCTCCAGATCACCCTTTCGGTCTCCCTCCACGCCGCCACCGACGAAAAGCGGAAGGAGATCATGCCCATCGCAAGGAAGTACAGCGTATCCGAGCTGATGGCGGCCTGTGACCGATATACCAAGGCCACGGGACGGCGGATCTCCTACGAATACGCCTTGATCGCGGGAGTGAACGACACCCCCGAGGACGCCCATCTTTTGGGAAAGCTGTTGAAGGGACGATTGGCGCATCTGAATCTCATTCCCGTCAATCCCATTAAGGAACGGGATTTCAGAAAGAGCGAAAAGGAAGCCATTGCGGCCTTTACGGATATTACGGAAAACAAATATAAGGTCAGTACCACGGTGCGAAGAAAGCTGGGAGGAGACATTGACGCCTCCTGCGGACAGCTCCGCGCACAAAGAGACGGCCTGTAAGCTACCCTTTTGGGGAAAGGAGTGATGCCTCCATGAAATGCTACGGAAAAACGGATATCGGCGCAAAGCGGAAGAACAATCAGGACAGCTTTGCCACCTTCACCAAGGGTGATTGCCTGTTGGCCGTGGTCTGCGACGGGATGGGCGGTGCCAGAGGCGGAAATATTGCCAGCGAAACGGCGGTTAAGGGCTTCTGCAACACCATTCGGGAGGCGTTTACCAAGGATCCCCCGGGGGATGCCCAGGCGGTGGAGGATCTGTTGACCCAGGCAGTGAACGACGCCAACACCGAGGTCTACCGTAAGGCGGCGGAGGACAGCGAGCTGGAGGGCATGGGCACTACCCTGGTGGCGGTTCTCCTGTGCAGTCACGGATGCTTTGCGGTGAACGTGGGAGACAGCCGTCTGTACCTGCAAAAGGACGGGGTGCTGACCCAGATCACCAAGGATAATTCCTTTATACAGTACTTATTGGATAAGGGTCTGGTCTCTCCGGAGGAGGCCGCCACCCACCCCAACCGCAACATCATTCTGCGGGCCTTGGGGGTGAACGAGGAGGTGGAGTGTGACCTTTATACCGTGCCTCCCTTTGATCGGTTGTTGCTTTGCTCCGACGGGCTTTACAATATGATTCCGGAAGAAGAGCTCTCTGCTCTCACCGACGGAAGCTACAACGGAAAGCGCCGTGCTCCGGGGTATCGGACACGGCTGGGAGAAATGATCCGACGGGCCAATTTCTACGGCGGAACGGACAACATTACCGCTGTCCTTTTGGGGACGGATTGACGACGTGGAGCGAATGGGAAGAAAACGTTATTCCCGAAGCTCGGAAAGGTTTTTGATCGTATGAACGATTACAGCAATTTTATCGGCAAGATCCTGGACAAACGCTATAAGATCCTGGGGCTGGTGGGAATCGGCGGCATGGCTTGCGTTTTGCGTGCCCAGGACCTGGTGATGAACCGCGTGGTTGCCATTAAGATCCTCAACGATGAATACAACGGCAACGAGCAAGCCGAAAACCGCTTTATCGACGAATCCAAGGCGGTGGCGATGCTCTCCCACAAGAACATCGTGAACATTTACGACGTTGCTATCTATCCCGATATGAAGTATATCGTTATGGAGTATCTTGACGGTATCACCCTGCGGGAATATCTGGACAACAAGGGCGCTCTCCCCTGGAACGAGGCCTGCATTTATATCCTGCAGGTATTGCGGGCTTTGGAGCACGCTCACAGCAAGGGGGTCATCCACAGAGATATCAAGCCCCAGAACATTATTTTGCAGAAAAACGGCGAGATCAAGGTGATGGACTTCGGCATCGCCAAGATCCCCACCTCCGCCTCCATTTCCGGAGACAAGGCTGTTGGAACCGTATACTATATCTCTCCCGAGCAGGCCAGCGGCAAGGAAACGGGAGCGTATTCCGATCTGTATTCCGTGGGCATCCTGCTGTTTGAGGCGGTGACGGGAACTCTTCCCTTCAAGGCCGACAGCCCTATGGCGGTGGCCGCCATGCAGGTGAACGACGAGCCGCCCAACCCCAGAGATCTGGTGCTTGCCATTCCCGTAGGCGTTTCCCAGATCATTTTGAAGGCCATGACCAAGGATACCGCAGGGCGTTTCCGTTCCGCACACTCCATGTCCAAGGCCATTGAATGGGTGCTGAGAAATCCCGAGGTGATCTTCTCCCTTTCCGGGGAGAACGGATCTGCCATCGGAGACACCAGCGTGGTCTCCATCGATATGATCGATACCGCGGAGATCAAACCCTACGGGGACGACGAAATGATCCATTCCCTGGATAAGGTGACCGCCTCCGACAAGGAGCTGGAGCAAAAGAAAAAGCTTTTGGAGGAAGAGAAGAAACAACAAAAGGCCAAGCTGAAGGAGAAAAAGAAGAAAAAGAAGCGGAAAAAGAAAAGACGCACCCACAGCGTCACCGTCTTCCCCATCATCGCGGGGATCTTCTTCCCCTTCCTGCTGGTAGCTTTGATACTTGCCATTTTCCTGGGCGTGACCTTCGTGAAGTCTCTGTTCTTTGCAGAGGATAACACGGTGACGGCGGTGTTCCCCAACCTGATCGGCAAGGAATACGACAGCGAGCTGATCTCCCGCTTGCAGAACGGCTCCTACGGAGCCACCTTTGAGATCGCACCCGGTGCCGTCAGCTATTCCTTCAACCCGGGCTTTGCCAACGGGGAGATCATTTCCACGGAGCCTGCCAGCAACACCACCAAGAAGGCGGAGAATACCGACGGAAAGCCGGTGTTCTACTTCACCTCCATCGTGGTCAACCGCATCCAGACCACCAAGACCATGCCCGACGTCATCGGGTTCCTGCGGGCGGATGCCAAGGTACGGCTGACCAATCAGTACGGAATCGACGGTTCCTCCATTGAATTTGCCGAGGAGACGGATCCTAAGTACAACGTGTTGTTTGACAACCAGATCACCCGCTCCTATCCCGCACCCGGGGAGCCCTACAACCCCGGCGATACCATTATTCTTTACGTCTGTACCCGAGAGGATTCCAGAAATACGGCACCTATGCCGAATTGCCTGGGCCTGGATGCGGATTACGCCAAGAAGCTTTGCGAATACGCCCTTTACAAAGTGAAGATCGTAGAATCCCCCACCCCTGACGGTGACAACACGGTGATCGCTCAATCCATCACCAAGGATAAGGTTTCCGGCAGAGATACGGAGGTCACCCTGACGGTGAACACTAAGCTCCAGGGGATGCCCAACTTCTACCTGGAATCCTTGGTAGATACCATGGCATATCTGGACTCCGCCGGTATTCCCTACACCTACGTGATCTACGAGGGTGTGGTGGACGAGGACGTGATCGTAGGCTTCAGGGATCTGATGGATCTGCTGGTGCGGCTGGAGTCCTGCGGGGCTTATCCCAGCACACGGATCGATGAGAACACCCTTGTGGTCTTCCAAAGCATTCCCATGGGCGGGGAGATTCCCACCGAGGGTGCATTACAGCTGGTGTGCCTGAACTATGAAGCTTTTTGAACACGGGTTGGTGCTGGGCGGTAAGAACGGTCTTTACCGTGTAGAAACGGAAAGCGGGATCTTACTTTGCCGTGGTGCCACGAAGATCAGAAAAAACGGGCTGAAGCTGATGGCGGGCGACCGCGTGACGGCGGAGGACAACGGAGACGAAACCGGCTTTATTCGCGAAGTGGATCCTCGGATCAACAGCCTGGTGCGGCCTCCCATTGCCAACATCGGACTTTTGGTGTTGGTGATTGCCGCCACCTCCCCCAAGCCTGCACCCTACACATTGGATAAGCTGACGGTGATCGCGGAGAAATCCAAGATCCCCGTGGCCATTGCCATTACCAAATCGGAGCTGGGCGGCGCGGAAGAGATCGCCGCTCACTTCCACGGTGCCCCCTACCCTGTCTTTTTCCTGGCGGAAAAGGGTGCGGTGGGCAGTGAAGCGCTTTACGAACATCTGAAGGGTAAGATCTCAGTGTTCTGCGGTGCCTCCGGCGTTGGAAAATCAACGCTGCTAAACCGATTGTTCCCCGAACTCCAAGCGGAGGTGGGAGAGCTTTCGGAAAAGATCCAGCGAGGAAAGAATACCACCCGTGCCACCACCCTTTACCGGGTAGGAGAGGACACGTACATTGCCGATTCCCCGGGCTTTACCATGTTGGACACGGAAATGTGCTGCCGATTGGAGCGGGAGGAGCTTCCCCTGCTATTCCCTGAAATGGAGCCCTTCCTGGGGTCTTGCCGCTACACCCGTTGCGGACATACCTGCGAGGAAGGCTGTCGGATCCTGGAAGAAGTCGAAATGGGTCGTATTTCCCGCGAGAGACACGAAAGCTATTGCAAGCTGTTCCGCGAGATGAAGGACCTTCATTCATTCAAATAGAAAAGGGGTTACCTACCTATGAAAAACAAATTTGTAATCGGATATTATAATCTGGCAAACTTCGTCACCCTGACGGGGTTGGTTTGCGCCGTTCTGGCTTGCTTCGTGGCGGCAAGCGGCAATTTCTTCCTTTCCATGCTTTGTCTTTCCCTTGCAGCGCTTTGCGACGCCACAGACGGCCGTATTGCACGTGCAAATCCTTCCGCTACCAAGCGCTCCCGTTTCTACGGCGTACAGCTTGACAGCCTTTGCGACATGGTAAGCTTTGGGGTGGTGCCCTGTATGATCGCTTATCTGATGGGATACAACGGGGTGATCGATATCATTCTGTACCTACTGTTCGGCGTTTGCGGGGCTACCAGACTTGCCAATTTCAACACCGAGGCGGCGGTTGACAGTGCCGATCTGAAGATGAACCATTTCACCGGTGTGCCCATCCCCTTCTCTGCCATGATCCTCCCCTTGCTGGTGATCGTACATATGCTTGCAGGCCATCTGGCGTTGCTGTTCCGCATTGCGTTCCTGGTGGTGGGATTGGGGTATATTCTGCGCGTCCGCATTCCCAAGCCCTCGGGGAAAGCTCAGTTGGTCATGGGCGTGTATATGCTGGCTTGCGTCATCGCGCTGTTGGTGATCCAGCTGGTAAAGTGATCTGACATAACGAAAAATGCGTATCGGAGCGATTTTCCGATACGCATATTTTTTTATGATCTTTTGGCGGCTCTCCGTTTGGGAAGCTCCTTCACCAACCATTTTGCGACTTTCTTCCGGCGGCGGTTTTGCTTTGCCCTGGCCATGCTTGCCTTCAAGACGGCTTGCTCACGGAGGATCACGCCCAGGGTCTTCTGGTCGCCCGGGAACAGGCGGCGCAGGAGGAAGAGGGTGATGAACAGGGTGACGATCTTTTCCGGAGTAAAGGGGAACCAGAGGAAGGTCATCCAGGAAAAACCGATCACATACATCCAGGTGATGTTCAATGCGGAGCCCACGGCGGCGAACACGTATGACCAGCCGTTGGTGATAAACCAGGCGAGGCCGAAGCACAAAAGCAAGCGCGGGTTCAGAAAAAACTCAAGAACGCGCCTGACGATTCCCTTGATACGCTCACGATTCCACAGCTTCATACGGTTACCTCCCCTCTCATTCTTCCAATTACAATTTATCACAAGTTTCGACAGTTGTCAAGAAGTACGCCCGAAGAGTTGCAAATTTGTCACAAAAGATCACACAATCTTTGCAGATCCTCCGGCATGGGGGACTCGAAGACCATAGCTTCACCGGTGGAGGGATGGTTCAGCTCCACCCTTGTGGCGTGGAGGGCGTGGCGGGAGATCAACTCGCTTTCCCTGCCATACAGGTCATCTCCCACGATGGGACAACCCAAATAAGCAAGGTGAACGCGTATTTGGTGAGTACGTCCCGTAAGGGGGTGAAGCTCCACAAGGGCGTGGTTGGCATAACGCTTTCGCACATTATATGCGGTCACCGTAAGTGCGGCACCTTCGTCGTCCACGTGGCAAACCTCCCGTAAGACGAAGAACTCCTTCTGCCGTCGGGTCCCTGTTGACACCGTATCGGATTCCTTTGGAGGGAAGCCCTCCGTGACGGCCAGGTAGGTTTTTTTGATCTGGTGGGCTTTCATGGCCTTGCAGAGGATTCCCGCGGCGTATTGGTTCTTGGCAAGGGTGATGATCCCGCTGGTATTTCGATCCAAGCGGCTTACCGGGCGAAAGACGAAGGGTTCGCCCCGCTGTTCGAACAGCCAGGTCAGACCGTTGGCCAGAGTATCGCCGTTATGCCCTGCGGAGGGATGGGTGGGCATATTAGGCGGTTTATCCACGATGAGCAGGTCGTCGTCCTCGTAGAGAATGGTAAAGGGCAGCTCCACCGGCGGAAAAGCCTCCTGGGGAACGGAGTCGTCAACGTCAACCCGCAGAAGGTCGCCGGCGCGTAGGATATAACGCACCGTGACATGTTTTCCGTTGACGGTGATCCCTTCGGGACGCTTTTTCAATTGTGTCAGCAGACGGGAGGGCACGCCGCAGGTTCCTTTCAGATAGGAACGAAGAAGGACGCCGTCGTGCTTTTGGTCAACGAGAAACTCCATAAGTGATAAGTTTAAGAACCTTTCTTTGAAAAAGAAAGGTTCTTAAGATCTCCAAAGAAATTTATTTCAGAAGCAATGCTTTGTTTTTACAGAAGCTTTGCGCCGCTTTCCTTATCGCAATACATCACGGCGTGGGGATGGTTCCGCATTGCGGTGGCGGGAACCTCCTCGTTGATGGGTGCAGTAGCGGTAAGATAGACGGCCTCCGCCTTGGTGGCGCAGGGAACGGTGCAGAACATATGCTTTGCCTTCACCAGAGCGGGTACAGTCAAAGAAAAGGCGTGGGTAGGAACGTCGTCAAGGGTGGGGAAGCATCCATCGTGGACCTGCTGGTTACGGCAGACCTCGTCCAGAGGAACCAGCTTCACCAGCTTGGGATCGTTGAAGTCTGCGATCCAGGGGTCGTTAAAGGCGATATGAGCGTTCTCGCCGATGCCCAGGAAGACGATATCCGTGGGATACTTGGTAAGCAGTTCGGAATAGCGGAGACACTCGGCCTCGGGATCCTCGGCGGCACCGTTGATATAGTGCACCTCGCCGAAGGGAAGCTTGCCGAAAACGTGGTCGTAAAGATAAGTACCGAAGCTTTGGGGACATTCTTTACCGAAGCCCACGTACTCGTCCATGTGGAAGGCACGGACACGGGTCCAATCGATCCCCTCCTCTGCCAGCAAGGCGGACAGGGTATCGTTCTGGGAGGGTGCCGCGGCGAAGATGATGTTCACCTTCTCCTGCACCAAAAGCAGGTTGCGGATCACGTCCGCCCCGTCTCTTGCGGCCAACGCGCCGCCCTCGGCTCTGGTATCAAAAATATGGAAGGTCAAAGAATCCTTGGTAACCGTTTTCAAAAGTGCCATGTTTGTTTTCCTCTTTATTTCATAATATGATCGTTGATCAGCTTGACGATGTTGCCCACCACGTATTCGTCCGGATCTTCCCCTTCGGAGCCGTTGAGGACGGAGACCACGTAGGGCATATCCTTCCAGACGATGGCGGCGTCGTTATAAACGGGATTGGGCTTGAACTTATCCCCGGATTTGTGAGAATACTTCTCGTCGATCAGCTTGGTGGCGTAGTTATAGGGCGTGTTGGTGGTGGCGGTCTTGAAAAGCTTTGCCATCTCGGTATTGGTTTGGAAATAGAAGTACAATTCACGCCAGATCACGCAAAGATCTCTGGAGGTGGTGTTGTAGTTCCAGACGGAGGAGATGGAGGTGGAGGAGCTGAGACGCAATCCGCTGACACCCAGCTTCTTCATCATTTCGTTGTAGCCGTCCTTGCCGAAGTAATGCACCAGCATTTTATAGGCGATGTTATCGCTGTAACGCAGGCTGAGACGGATCAGCTCCTTGATGGTGTAGGGCGTGCCGTACTCCGCGTTTTTGATAAGGCCGGAGCCGCCATGCTCATACTTCTTCTCGTAGATCATGATATCGTCCGCAGAGACGATGCCCTGTTCGATGGCGAGACAGCAATACAGCATATAGCCTGCCTTGATGGTACAGGCGGAGAAATACTTCTCCTGGCAGTTGTAGGCGATGGCACGGGTGCCGTCCAGAGAATAGGCGCAGAAGCTGATGGGCTTATCGTAGCCGGACAAAAGCTCTTGGATCTGCGCCACCGCACCTGCTACCTCGGGATCGTTCATATCGATCTCCCCGTACAGGTCCAGGACGTTTTCCTGAGTCTGGGTAATGGAACGGATGGGAATGCGGATAATCTCCGGTTCCTCGGGAATCTCCCCTTCGGAGGTGTCGGGAAGCAGAGAGGTTTCCGCAGATACCTCCGTATAGGTCTGTACCCGGTTCACCGTCACGGTGGGAAGCACCACCTCGGAAGGAACAGAGCTTTCCTCCGTTGGTGTTAACGGGTCTTCAAAGGTAATACCGCAGGAAGCCAATGCAGAAGCAATGACCCCAAGCAGCAAAGCGATGCTGATGAGTTTACGAAACATATAGACATTTCCCCCTAGAGTAGCAATAAAATACTCTACATACGTGATAGTATACCACAGGATCCTATGGAATGCAAGAACATTTTTTCTGTTATTTATGACTTTTTTCGAAACTCTGCCGCCCAAAGACGGTAGGTGGCCATTCGCTGTCGCTCCTCTATGCATTGGCGGAGGCAGATCTCCTCTGAGGCGAACAGATGGTGGAGAGAATCGCCCCATTGCAGACGGCGGGAGGGTGTGATCTCACAAGCGCCTTTTCGCAGGGCTTCAAGAATGGAGGGCACACAGATCTCCAATTGGGAAAGATGATGCTCCAGATGGTCCACGTACAAAGATTCCTTGGATGCAAACCATTGCAGGGCTTCTCCGATCAGCAGACGCTCCTCCAGGAAGACCTGCAGGGACAGGGGATCTCTTGGAGATTCCTCCGCGGAAAAGGCGTTGAGGTAGCGTACTGCAGCGGTTCGTCCGGAGAAGCACTCCCCTGCGGGCGCTTCCTCCTCTTTCAGTGCAAGGGAGAAGATTTCTCCGTCGGGTTCGGTCTTCCCGGGAGTATAGCGTAACAGGGTGACGGAGCGGGTTTTTCGAAAGATCTCGGTGGAAAAACGGTTGATCAGAACGGGGTTCCAATGGGAATCAAAGGCAGAGAAGCAATCGGTATCCCCTTGGATCCCGTAGAGGAAGAACGTTTCTTTGTTGTTTTGATGCAACAAAATGCCGTAGTTCTGCTCCAAAGCCTTCCGAAATGCAGTTTCCGGGTCAGGCGGTAATTCTCTTTCCGCTTCCGTGACGAAGGGAATATGTGCACTGATACGGTAATCATCCGAGGGAGAATGGTAAGAACGGGTATAGGTACAGCTTAGCAGCTCCTCGTTTGACCGCAACAGCGCCAGGCGAGGGGCCAGAGGGTAGGAAGTAAACAAGGGATGCTTCTCCAAGGTGATCTCTGCGGAGGAAGCATTTTGCAGTGTCTCCCCTGTCCGTATCGCCCCAAGGCAGTAGATACCGCTGGAAGTGATGGCAGGCCGAAGGGTGGTATCCTTGGTAACCAGCACTCTGGTATGACAGGTGCGGAGAAGGGCCTGAAGCTCTTTCGTCCAGGGCAGATCCAGATAGACCGCCTGGGCCTTCACGACTTCCCCTACCCTTGCCGCAGAAAGAAGATAGCTTACTTCCGAAAGCAGAGTGATCTCCGGAACGCGGGAAAGGGTGTGCAAGGTCTCCGGGCTGTACCGATTGCCGCAGGCCAGAGAGATAGGGATGCTTTGAGCAGTTGCAACGGCAAGGATCCCGGGCAGCTCTTTCTCCGAAACGTCCTTCAAAAGGATGCCGCAGGCCTTCTCGTCCTTTGAGCGAAGAAGCTCCCGCAGTGACAAGGGTGAGATACCCTCTTCCCGCAAATGCAATACAAAGGCATTCAAACGGTCTGCAGTCACGTTTTCCGGCAGGTACATCCAACGCTCCATGGGCATCTCCTTTCCTCGCGCTTTTCGTATAGTATATCATAGGGTACGTCATTTTGCAAGGGCAAAAAAAAGAAGGCGGTCGTTTTCGCAACCGCCTGAAATCCTATGATCAAGGATGGCTTATTCAGCAGCCTCTTCCTTCTTGGACTTCTTCTCTTTCTTGGTCTCGGTCTTGGGAGCGTAGATTGCCTCTGCGTCCACCAGCTCGATGATGGCCATTTCAGCGCCGTCACCACGTCTGGGACCGATCTTCAGAACTCTGGTATAACCACCGTTACGTTCCTCGTAGTTGGGAGCGATCAGGGTGAAGAGTTTGTAAACAACAGCTTCTTTCTTCAGGAAAGAAAGTGCCTGACGCTTAGAAGCAAGGGTGTTAGCCTTACCCAGCGTAATCATCTTGTCGGTCAGAGCGCTTACTTCTTTAGCACGGGTGACCGTAGTTTCGATTCTGCCCTTCTCCAGGAGGAAGGTTACCATACCTTTCAGCATGGCCATTCTCTGGGAAGTACTTCTGCCTAATTTTCTGTTACCGGGCATTTCTCTGTGCCTCCTTCTTACAAAATGTTAGTCTTCGGGCTTTCTGAATGCAAGTCCGAGAGACTGCAACTTCAGAATGACCTCCTCGAGGGACTTCTTACCAAGGTTACGAACCTTGATCATCTCTTCCTCGGTCTTGCTGATCAGATCTTCTACGTTGTCGATACCTGCACGCTTCAAGCAGTTGAAGCTTCTGACGGACAGATCCAGCTCTTCGATGGTCATCTCAAGAACCTTGCCCTTCTTTGCTTCCTCGCGCTCGACCAGGATCTCAGCGTTCTTCGCTTCCACAGAGAGCTCTACGAACAGATTCAGGTGCTCGTTGAGGATCTTTGCAGCCAGAGAAACGGCTTCTTTTGCATTGATGGTACCGTTGGTGGTCACATCCAGCTCAAGACGATCGTAGTCAGTAATGTTACCAACACGGGTGTTGGAAACGGTATAATTAGCGGTATAAACAGGCGTATAGATGGAATCCGTATAGATCACGCCGATAACGGAGGATTCCGCTGCGGCTTTGTTCTTATCGGAAGATACGTAGCCCCTGCCATGCTCGAAAGTGAGCTGCATAAAGAAGGGAGAACCGGGTTCTACCGTTGCAATATGGTGGGTGGGGTTCAGGATCTCGATATCGGAATCCGTCTGAATATCGCCGGCGGTAACTTCGCCGCCGCGAACATCGATCATAACGGTTTTCGGCTCGTTGCAATGCAACTTCGCAACAATACCCTTGACATTGATCACGATCTCAGGAACATCTTCCTTCACACCGGGTACGGTGGAGATTTCGTGAAGAACACCGTCAATTTTGATATTAGATACTGCAACGCCGGGCAGGGAGCTCAAGAGCACTCTGCGCAAGGAGTTGCCAAGCGTAATGCCGTAGCCTCTCTCAAGGGGTTCAATGACAAAAACACCGTGTTTTCCGTCTTCGCTGAGCTCGGCGGTAACAATGTTCGGTCTTTCGATTTCGATCATTATAATAACCTCCTATTTCAATGGTCGGCTCTGTAGCAGAGACGATTACTTCGAGTACAACTCGACGATCAGATGCTCTTCGAACGGGAAGTCGATGTCGGCTCTGGTAGGAAGATTGTTGATCGTTGCAGTAACATTTTCCGCATCAACGGTCAGCCATGCGGGAACGGGTCTGCTGTTGATATTCTCGATAAGCACTTTAATCTTCTCGGATTCCTTGTTAGACTTCTTGTCCTTCAGAGCGATCACGTCGCCCTTCTTGAGCAAGCAGGAAGGAATTGTGACCTTCTTACCGTTTACGGTGAAGTGGCCGTGCAGTACGAGCTGGCGAGCCTCTTTACGGCTGGACGCCATACCCATACGGTAAACTACGTTGTCGAAACGACGTTCGATCATGGTCAGCAGGTTTTCACCGGTCTGGCCGGGCTGTCTGTCTGCCTTCTCGAAGTAGTTCTTAAATTGCTTCTCCAGAATACCGTAGTATCTCTTTGCCTTCTGCTTTTCGCGGAGCTGCAGGGTATATTCCTTGGGTCTTCTTCTGGACACGTTTGCGCCATGCTGACCGGGAACGCTGCCTCTGCGGGAAAAGGGGCACTTATCACTTGCACACTTGTCGCCCTTCAGGTAAAGCTTGGTGCCTTCTCTGCGGCACAGTCTGCAAGAGGGTCCTGTATATCTTGCCATGTGTTTGCCTCCAAATTCTCGATTAAACGCGTCTTCTCTTGGGCGGTCTGCAACCGTTGTGAGGGATCGGCGTTACGTCTTTAATCATAGTGATTTCCAAACCTGCAACCTGCAGTGCACGGATTGCGGATTCTCTACCCTGACCGGGGCCCTTTACGAATACTTCAACAGTCTTCAGACCCTGTTCAATTGCAGTCTTTGCGGCTGCTTCTGCTGCCATCTGAGCTGCGAAAGGAGTAGACTTTCTGGAACCTCTGTAACCCAATTCACCTGCGGATGCCCAAGAAATTGCGTTGCCCTGGGTATCGGTGATGGTTACGATGGTGTTGTTAAAGCTGGACTGGATATGTGCAGCACCGCGCTCGATATTCTTCTTTTCGCGACGCTTCTTGAGTGCAGTCTTCTTAGTAGTCTTTGCCATTTCCGTCTTTACCTCCCTCTTACTTTTTCTTGTTCGCGATGGTCTTGACGGGACCTTTTCTGGTTCTTGCGTTGGTCTTGGTACGCTGACCTCTTACGGGGAGACCTTTTCTGTGTCTCTGGCCGCGGTAGCAATCAATTTCCACCATTCTCTTGATGTTCAGACCTACTTCTCTTCTCAGATCGCCTTCAACAACGTAGTTGTTTTCGATGCAGTCACGAAGCTTGGCAATATCTGCCTCAGTCAGGTCCTTAACGCGAGTGTCGGGGTTGATGCCGGTCGCTTTCAAGATTTCGTTGGAACGGCTTCTGCCAATACCGTAGATATAGCACAGACCGATCTCAACACGCTTTGCGTTAGGAATGTCAACGCCTGAAATACGTGCCATTGTTACACCTCTCTCCTTAGCCTTGTTTCTGTTTATGCTTGGGGTTTTCGCAGATTACCATGATCTTGCCTTTTCTCTTGATAATCTTGCACTTCTCGCAGATTTTCTTTACGGAAGGTTTTACTTTCATGATGATACCTCCATTCATTGTGGTTGCAGATCACTTTGCTCTGAAAGTGATTCTGCCCTGTGTCAGGTCATATACCGAAACCTCTACGGTGACTTTGTCGCCGGGAAGGATTCGGATATAATTCATGCGCATTTTTCCTGAAATGTGAGCGGTGATGATGTGACCGTTGGTCAGCTTTACGCGGAATACCGTGTTGGGCAGGACCTCAACCACGACACCTTCACATTCAATCACATTGTCCTTAGCCAGAACAACTCCTCCTTCATACCTGTACGCGACCGGCGTTTTCCCGCAGCCAGATCCGCAAGAAGCGGTTGGTCAGGGTTGTTTCGGAAAACCGTATGGGTTCTCCCTGCTCGCCGGTGATCAATCTTACATGCTTACGGTTTTTCTTCTTTGGGGTTTCTACCCTTCTTCCCCTGCCGTCGGCAATGAAGAGGTACTCCTCTTCCTCCCGCAGGATCAGGCAGATGGTGCCTGCGTCCTTTCCGGCAAGAGATACGGCAAGACATCTTTCCAAGCCCTTCATATTTATGAGGGATCGGTCAGGATGACCGCGCCGTTATCTGTCAGAGCGAAGGTGTTTTCAAAGTGGGAAGACAGCTTGCCGTCGTCGGTAACCACCGTCCATTCGTTGGACAAGGTGTGTACCGAGTGGACGCCGGCATTGATCATAGGCTCCACGGCCAATGTCATGCCGCTGCACAATCTGATCCCTCTGCCCGCTCTGCCGTAGTTGGGGACTTCCGGGTCCTCGTGTACTTTCTTTCCGATGCCGTGACCGACGTAGTCGCGGACCACGGAGTAACCAAAGGATTCTACATAGGTTTGGATGGCGTTCCCGATATCTCCGAGACGGGCACCCTCGCCCTCTGCAGCTTGAAGCCCTTTGAAAAAGCTTTGTCGGGTGACCTCGATCAGCTTCCTTGCTTCTTCGCTGATCTCGCCTACCGCAAAGGTTGCGGCACAATCGCCGTGATAGCCCTTATAGAGGGCGCCTACGTCGATCTTGACGATATCGCCGTTCTTCAGCACCCGATTGGAGGGGATCCCGTGGATCACTTCCTCGTTGACGCTGATACAAGCGGAAGCGGGAAAGCCGTAGAGGTTCAAGAAAGACGGTTTCGCGCCCATAGACGTGATGGTTTTGCGGATCACTGCATCGATCTGCGCCGTTGTGACGCCTTCCTTACAATGTTCCCCACCGATGGCACGGGCGGTTGCCGCGATGCGTCCCGCATCTCTCATCAAACGAAGTTCTTCAGCCGACTTCAGGATGATCATATGCCGAGCGCTTTCTTCACCAGTGCGGTGGTATCTTCCACGCTTTCCTGGCCGACAACGGTTTTCAGAAGATTCTTCTTTGCGTAATAGTCCTTCAACGGTTCCGTTTCCGTGTGATAGACCCTGAGTCTGTTCAAAACCGTTTCCGGCTTATCGTCAGCACGGAGGGTAAGCTCAGTGCCGCAGGAATCACAGGTCTTGCCGTCGGCTGAGGGATTGTACTTAACGTGGTAAGTAGCACCGCAACCGGGGCAGGAGCGTCTGCCGCTCATACGCTCTACGATGGTATCGTCTGCAACCTCAAGAGAGAGTACGCAGTCGATCTTCACGCCGAGCTGGTCGAGGGCATCTGCTTGGGGAATGGTACGGGGGAAGCCGTCCAGGATGAAGCCATTCGCGCAGTCCGATTGTGCCAAGCGTTCTTTTACGATGCCTACCACCACTTCGTCGGGAACCAACGCTCCGGACTTAATGAGTTCGGATGCTTGCTTGCCAAGCTCCGTGCCGTCTTTGATGGCGGCACGGATCATGGCACCTGTCGAAATGGTAGGGATCTTGAGCGCCTCGCAGATAATTTCGCCCTGGGTGCCTTTACCCGCACCGGGAGGGCCAAACAATATCAGGTTCATTTCTCAATTCTCCCGAAACAGATCACTCAAGGAAGCCCTTGTAGTGACGCATGGTCGTCTCGCTTTCGATTTCTCTGGTGGTCTGCAATGCAACATCCACTGCGATGATGACCGAAGTACCGCCGTATACCAGCATGGACAGCGCTGCGTTGTTGGTCCAGCTCATGAGGATCGGGAAGATCGACATGAAGGAGAGGAACAGAGCGCCGATGAGGGTAACGCGGTTGACAACCTTCTGGATATACTGTGCGGTAGGCTGACCGGGTCTGTAACCCAGGATGGTACCGCCGTTGTTCTTCAGGTTGTTGGCAACCTCAACGGTATTGAACGAAATTGCGATATAGAAGTATGCAAATGCGATGATCAGAACGAACATGACCAGAACGTAGATAACGCTACCGGAAGAGAACCAGTTACGTACCCATTCCTCGAAGCCGCCACCGATGATCAAAGCCAGGGTGGAGGGCAGAGAAACGATCGCAGATGCGAAGATGACAGGCATAACGCCGCCCATCATGATCTTGATGGGAAGGTGGGTGTTTGCACCGCCGTACATCTTACGTCCAACCTGTCTCTTAGCATACTGGACAGGCAGACGGCGCTCGGAGTTGGAGAAGAACACGACCAGGGTAATGATGACCAGCATCATTACGATTGCAGCCAGAACGCCCAGCACGTTTGCCAGAGAGAAGCTGCCGGTCAGAAGAGCCAGCATGTTTGCTGCAAGGGTGGGACCGGTGGAGACGATGTTTGCAAAGAGGATCAGGGAGATACCGTTGCCGATACCCTTCTCGTCGATGCGTTCGCCAAGCCACATAACCAAGCAGGCACCTGCAGTATGGCACGCGATGATGACCAATGCTGCGAAGAGGCCCTTGTTCTCGATCATGCCCTGGCTCTTCAGGGTTGCGTAGTAACCGTAGGAGGTTACCACTGCGAGAACGATGGTTACGTAACGGGTGTAGCGAGAGATTCTCGCCTGACCCTCGGGACCGCTCTTAGCGATTCTTTCCAGTGCGGGGATAGCGATGGTCAGCAGCTGGATCACGATGGATGCAGTGATGTAGGGGCTGACGCCCAGTGCAAACAGAGTTGCATTGGAGAAAGCGTCGCCGGCCAGCATGCTGAAGTAGCCGAACAGGGAGCCCTTAACAGCCTCGGAGTTGAACATTGCCTGCACTGCGTTGCTGTTGATGAAGGGAACCATCACGTTGGCGCCGAGTCGGTAAATCACGATGACCATCAGCGTGAAGAGCATTCTCTTACGCAGCTCCGGCACCTTCCATGCATTACCGAATACCTTAAACATTATACCACCTCAGTCTTTCCGCCTGCGGCTTCGATCTTTTCTTTAGCGGATGCGGAAAACTTGGTTGCTTTTACGGTAAATGCCTTGGTTACTTCGCCGTCGCCCAGGACCTTCAGTCCGTCGAACGTGTTCTTAATGATGCCATTTGCAACGAGGGTGTCCAGATCGATCACCGCGCCGTTCTCAAATGCGTCCAGAGCGGACAGATTGATGATGGCATACTGAGTTGCAAAGTGGTTTTTGAAACCTCTCTTGGGAAGTTTTCTGTAAAGGGGCAACTGACCGCCCTCGAAACCGGGTCTAACACCGCCGCCGGAACGAGCGTTCTGGCCCTTGTGACCCTTACCTGCGGTCTTGCCGTTACCACTACCTGCACCTCTACCTTTTCTGTAGGGTGCTTTGGTGGAACCGACAGCCGGAGAAAGCTCATGAAGCTTCATAACAATATCCTCCTTCTTCTAATCTGTCGATCCGTTATTCTGCATCTTCGACTTTAACGAGGTGGCAGATAACGTTGATCTTGCCCTCAATGCTTGCATCCTTTTCAACGATCTTGTAATCGCCGATCTTGTTCAGACCGAGGGATGCAGCGGTGAGGATCTGGTTCTTTTTACGACCGATCAGGCTCTTGGCCAGAGTAATTTTAACTTTCATGTCTGACCTCCTTAGCGGACGTTGTTGACGTCGATGCCACGCATAGCGGCAACTTCTTCAACGGTACGAAGTTCCTTCAGAGCCTCGAAGGTTGCTTTCACAACGTTCGCAGGGTTGTTGGAGCGGAGAGACTTACCGCGGATATCGCGGATGCCTGCCATTTCAAGAACGGCACGGACCTTGCCACCGGCGATGATACCGGTACCGGGTGCAGCGGGCTTCAGCAGAACCTTGCCTGCGCCGTATTCACCGATGATCTCGTGGGGGATGGTAGTACCAACCAGGGGAACCTCGATGACGTTCTTCTTAGCTGCTTCGATTGCCTTACGGATGGCATCCGGAACCTCGGCTGCCTTACCGATGCCGTAACCCACCAGGCCTTCGCCGTTGCCGACAACGACCAGAGCGGAGAAGCGACGGATACGACCGCCCTTTACGGTTTTGGAAACGCTCTTGGTATCAACAAGGTTTTCCTTGAATTCTACATTGGAATAATCTTTTTTCATAATACCCTCCTTAGAACTTCAGGCCGGCTTCGCGAGCAGCCTCAGCGAGAGCCTTCACACGGCCGTGATAGAGATTACCGCCGCGGTCGAACACCACTTCGGTGATGTTCTTCTCAAGGGCTCTCTTTGCAGCCAGTTCGCCAACCTTTTTTGCAGCCTCGATGTTGCCGCCTTCTGCGCCGAATTCCTTTTCGGTGGAGGAAGCTGCTACGAGGGTATTGCCTACGGTGTCGTCGATGATCTGAACGTAGATGTTATCGTTGGAACGATAAACGCAGAAACGGGGTCTTGCGGGAGTTCCGAAAATCTTCGCTCTGACTCTCTTATGTCTATGGAGTCTCTTTGCATTGCTATCAGCACGAGTAATCATGTTTCTTTCCTCTCCTTCCCGTTATTTGCCGGCCTTACCGGACTTGCTTCTCACGTATTCGCCGGCATAGCGGATACCCTTACCATGGTAGGGTTCGGGAGGACGCTTGCCGCGGATAACTGCTGCGATCTGACCGACCTGCTGCTTATTGGAGCCGCTTACCTTGATCTTCAAGCCGCCGCTGTCGCCGGGGATCTCAAAGGTGATGCCCTGGGGAGCGGTCATGAGAATATCATGGGAGTAGCCCAAGTGCAGGAGAAGGTCCTTGCCCTTCATTTCTGCACGGTAACCAACACCGATGATCTCCAGGTTCTTAACGTAGCCCTCGGTAACACCAACGATCATGTTGGCGATCAGGGTTCTGGAAAGACCGTGGAGGGATCTTGCCTCTTTCTCGTCGTTGGGACGAGTGACAAGAATTTCCGCACCCTCAACGTTTACGTTGATGATGGGAGAGATCTGCTCGGAAAGTTCGCCTTTGGGACCCTTAACGGTAACCAGGTTGCTGTCGCTGACAGTAACGGTCACACCGGCAGGGAGCGCAATCGGCTTTCTACCAATTCTGGACATGTTTCAAATCCTCCTTACCAAACGAAGGCGAGCACTTCACCGCCCACGTTCTCTTTGCGGGCTGCCTTGTCGGTCATGATACCACGGGAGGTGGAAACAATCGCGATGCCGAGGCCGTTTCTGACCTTCGGAATGTCCTGACTTGCCGCATAAATCCTCAATCCGGGCTTAGAGACACGCTTAATGCCCTGGATGATCTTCTGCTTACCTTCGCCGTACTTCAGGGTAATGGTGATGATGCCCTGCTTGCCGTCGTCGGTTACTTTGTAATCTTTGATGTAGCCTTCGTCGAGAAGAATCTGAACGATGGCTTTCTTCATATTGGAAGCAGGTACTTCAACAGTCTCGTGCTTTGCATCGTTTGCATTGCGGATTCTGGTGAGCAGGTCTGCTACAACGTCTGTCATCTGCATAGTTCAATCCTCCTTACGATTACCAGCTGGCTTTTTTCACGCCGGGAATCTGGCCCTTGTAAGCCAATTCACGGAAGCAGATACGGCAAATGCCGTATTTTCTCATATACGCGTGCGGTCTGCCGCAGATCTTACATCTGGTGTACGCACGGGTGGAAAACTTGGGGGCCTTCTGCTGCTTGAGAATCATTGCTTTCTTTGCCATCTTGTTTTCCTCCTTACTGTTTTGCGAACGGAGCGCCCAGGAGAGTCAGAAGCTCTTTTGCTTCCTCGTCGGTCTGTGCGGTCGTTACGAACACGATATCCATACCTCTGACCTTATCCACCTTGTCGTACTCGATCTCGGGGAAGATCAGCTGTTCCTTCAAGCCTACGCTGTAATTGCCTCTGCCGTCGAACGCGTTGGGGTTGATACCCTTGAAGTCACGTACACGGGGCAGCGCGAGGTTGAAGAACTTGTCTACGAATTCCCACATGTTCTCAGCGCGCAGGGTAACCTTAACGCCGATCTTCTGGCCTGCTCTGATCTTGAAGTTAGAGACAGACTTCTTTGCGGTGGTGGGAACTGCCTTCTGACCGGTGATGGCGGTCAGGTCTGCGATGATAGCGTCGATCACCTTGGGGTTCTCTTTAGCTTCGCCGGCACCAACGTTGATCACGACCTTGTTCAGTCTCGGGATCTGCATGGGGCTGGTGTAGTTGAACTTTGCCATGAGGGCAGGTGCAACGTCGCTATTGTAATATTCTTTCAGTCTAGACATTGTAAATACCCTCCTTCATCAAATTTCTTTGCCGCAGCCTTTTTTGCCTGCGCAAACTCTGATCTTACGGCCGTCTTCGGTGATCTGAACCTTGGAGCGTCTGCCTGCCTTGCAGTTGGGGCAGTAGAGCTGCACCTTGCTGGCATAGATGGCGCCTTCGGTCTTGATGATACCGCCTGCCTCACCCTGTCTTCTGGGCTTGACGTGCTTAGATACGATCTGAACACCCTCAACCATGACCTTGCCTTCCTTGGGGGAAACGCCGATCACTTTGCCGATTGCGGGCTCTTTACCGTTTGCATATTCGCCGGAGATCACGATAACGGTATCGCCGGTCTTAACGTGCATCTTACTCATTGTACATCCTCCCATCAAACAACTTCGGGTGCCAGGGAGAGGATCTTCATGTAGTCGTGATCACGAAGCTCTCTTGCAATGGGCCCAAAGATACGGGTACCGCGGGGGTTCTTGTCTTCCTTGATGATGACTGCTGCGTTCTCATCGAAACGAACGTAGGAGCCATCAGCTCTTCTAACGGGCTGTACGGTTCTTACCACAACGGCGCGAACAACGTCACCCTTCTTCACAACACCGCCGGGTGCTGCTTTCTTAACTGCGCAAACAACAACATCGCCTACACCTGCATAACGTCTGCCGGTACCGCCAAGTACGCGGATGCACATAAGCTCTTTAGCTCCGGTGTTGTCGGCAACTTTCATCATAGATTGCTGCTGTAACATTCTGTACCTCCTGCTTACTTAGCCTTCTCGACGATCTTGACGAGACGCCAGTTCTTGTCCTTGGAGAGAGGTCTGGTTTCCATGATCATAACGATATCGCCAACTTTTGCTTCGTTGTTCTCGTCATGAGCCTTGAAACGGACGGTTCTCTTGATAATCTTCTTATAAAGGGGGTGCTTCACATTGTCGCGTACGGCAACGACGATGGTCTTGTCCATCTTGTCGCTTGCTACGATACCGACTCTGGTCTTTCTCATAGATCTTGCTTCCATGTTCTACTCCTTTCCCTTACGCATTCTCTGCGAGCTGCTTCTCGCGGAGAACAGTCAGCATCCGTGCGATCGTCTTCTTGGTCTCAACGATCTTCATCGGATTTTCGAGCTGGTTGATAGAATGCTGGAAGCGAAGATTGAAGAGCGCTTCCTTCTGCTCCTTGATGGCCTTTTCCAGTTCGGAAGCGGACAACTCTTTGATTTCTCTGATATCCATCTTTATGCCTCCTGATTTTCAAGGTCAGCTTTCGTTGCAAACTTGCATTTGATCGGAAGCTTGTGGGAAGCGAGACGCATTGCTTCGCGAGCAACAGCTTCGTCGATGCCTTCCATCTCGAACATAACTCTGCCCGGCTTTACAACTGCTACCCAGTATTCGGGAGAACCCTTACCGGAACCCATTCGGGTTTCTGCAGGCTTCTCGGTGATGGGCTTATCCGGGAAGATCTTGATCCAAACCTTACCGCCACGCTTGATATAACGGGTCATAGCAATACGGGCTGCCTCGATCTGGTTGCTGGTGATCCAAGCGGGCTCGGTAGCAACCAAGCCGTACTGACCGTTGGTGATCTTGTTGCCTCTGTAGGCCTTACCGGTCAGTCTGCCTCTGTGGACACGTCTGTATTTAACTCTCTTAGGCATTAACATTAGCGTCTACCTCCTTCGCGAACAGCGGTGCGCTTCACTTCGGAGAGGACCTCGCCCTTGTAGATCCAAACCTTGATACCGATCTTACCGTAGGTGGTGTTAGCTTCAGCGAAGCCGTAGTCGATATCTGCACGGAGGGTCTGCAGCGGGATGGTACCTTCGTGATAGTGTTCGGTTCTCGCGATTTCCGCGCCGCCCAGACGGCCGCCGCAGGAGATCTTGATACCCTTAGCACCAAGCTTCATGGTTCTGCCGATTGCCTGTTTCATTGCACGGCGGAAGGAGATTCTCTTCTCCAGCTGAGCTGCAATGTTCTCGGCAACCAGGGTTGCGTTCAAGTCGGGGCTCTTTACCTCAACGACCTTCACATCCACGGTAACGTTTGCGGGAGTGTTCAGGAATTTGGTGATAACGCCCTTGAGCTTTTCGATCTCTGCGCCGCCCTTACCGATGATGATACCGGGCTTAGCACAGTGGATGATCACTTTGATACGGCTGTTGTCGCGTTCGATCTCGATCTTGGGAACGCCAGCCTGAGCAAGTCTCTGCTTGAGGAACTTTCTGAGCTGATAGTCGGAAACCAGGGTATCGCCGAAATCCTGTTCCTTTACATACCAACGGGAGTCCCAATTTTTGATGACGCCCACACGAAGTCCGTGGGGATTAACTTTCTGTCCCATTTTCAGTCCTCCTCCTTAGTCTCTTTCTTTCAGCGTGAGGTTCACATGAGAGGTACGCTTGATGATGCGGAAGGCTCTGCCCTGCGCGCGAGGCTGAACTCTCTTCATGTTCTTGAGAATGCCGGGAGTTACGTAGCACTCAGCAACGTAGAGCTTCTCAACATCCATACCGAAGTTATGCTCGGCATTTGCCATAGCGGATTTCAACAGCTTTGCGATATCGGTAGCCACCAGCTTGTTGGTGTTCTTCAGAATCGCCATTGCAACAGCGGCATCCTTGCCTCTGATCTCATCCAACACGATCCCAACCTTACGGGGAGATACGCGAAGCTGCTTAAGATAAGCTTTAGAAACTTTGTTTTCCATCGTTTATTCTCCTTTCAGCCCGCGCTTATTTACCGTTGTTGGAAGTCTTGGAACCGGCGTGGCCCTTATAGGTTCTGGTGGGAGCGAACTCACCCAGCTTGTGACCTACCATGTCCTCAACTACGTATACCGGGACGTGCTTTCTGCCGTCGTAAACGGCAATGGTGTGACCGACGAAATCCGGGAAGATGGTAGAGGCGCGAGACCAGGTCTTCAGGACTCTCTTTTCGCCCTTATCATTCATTTCACAAATGCGCTTATACAGTTTGGCCTCAACGAAAGGGCC
This sequence comes from Clostridia bacterium, assembly GCA_017516825.1. Lineage (GTDB taxonomy): Bacteria > Bacillota > Clostridia > Oscillospirales > CAG-382 > Coliplasma. The sequence goes on from JAFXBC010000044.1 coordinate 47,139, forward strand.
TTTTTTTACGCTTCTGCTCATTGTTCATATCCTCCTTTATTTGTCGTTACGTCTCTTGACGATGAACTTGTTGGTGCGCGCCTTCTTGTTTCTGGTCTTATAACCCAGAGCAGGCTTGCCCCAAGGAGTTACAGGACCGGGACGGCCGATGGGAGCGCGGCCCTCACCACCACCGTGGGGGTGGTCGCAGGGGTTCATTACGGAACCTCTGACGGTAGGTCTGATACCCATGTGACGCTTCTTACCGGCTTTACCGATCTTGATGTTCTCGTGCTCCAGGTTGCCGATGGTGCCGATGGTTGCCTTGCAATCCAGACGGACCAGACGAACCTCGCCGGAGGGGAGACGGATCTGAGCCATGCCGTTCTCTTTTGCCATCAGCTGAGCTGCGGCACCTGCGGAACGAACCAGCTGAGCGCCTCTGCCGGGGTAGAGCTCGATGGAGTTGATCAGGGTACCTACGGGGATATTGCCGATGGGCAGCACGTTGCCGGGCTTAATGTCGGCATTTTCGCCTGCGAAGAGGACGTCGCCAACCTTGATACCGTCGGTTGCAAGAACGTAGCTCTTCTTCCCTGCTTCATCCTGGAGAAGTGCGATATAAGCGGTACGGTTGGGGTCGTACTCGATAGCGGTAACGGTGTTACCGTTAGCGTTGAACGCGCCCTTAAAATCGATGATTCTGTACTTGGTCTTGTTGCCGCCGCCGTGATGACGAACGGTGATCTTACCGGTGTTGTTACGGCCTGCCTTGTGCTTCAGAGTAACAAGCAGGCTTTTCTCAGGCTTACTCTTGGTCAGCTCCACAAAGGAGGGAGTGGCCATGTGTCTGAGTGACGGAGTAGTAGGGCTATAAGTCTTTACTGCCATTTCCGTTACTCCTTTCTTACATCAAGCTGTCGAAGAACTCGATCGTCTTGGAATCTGCAGTCAGCTTCACGATCGCTTTCTTCCACTGCGCGGTATAACCGTAGTGGTAGCCCATTCTGCGGGGCTTTCTCTTCATGGTGATGGTGGTCACCTTTTCAACTTCCACACCGAAGATCTCTTCCACTGCGTTCTTGATCTCGATCTTGTTTGCATCGTTAGCAACGCGGAAGGTGTACTTCTTCTGCTGGATGTTGGCAATCGCTGCCTCGGTGATGACCGGCTTCTGGATTACATCGTATGCGGTTTTCATTCTGCGTAAACCTCCTCGATCTTAGCCACCGCATCCTTAGCCATGACAAGCTTGCCATACTTGAGGATGTTGTAGACGTTGATTGCGTTCACGGGAGTGGTAGCCACGCCCGGGATGTTAGCCATAGACTTGACGACCTTCTTGTCAGCTTCGGGCAGAACAACCAGAGTCTTGCCGGTTGCGCCGATTGCGGAGAGGAACTGCACCATGGGCTTGGTCTTGTAATCTGCAGATGCGATATTGTCAACGACAATCAGTTCACCTTCAGCTACCTTTGCAGACAAAGCGGAGAACATTGCGAGCTTCTTCACCTTCTTGTTGATGCTGACGCGATAGGAACGGGGCTTCGGAGCAAAGACGATACCGCCGTGAGTCCACTGGGGAGCTCTGGTGGAACCCTGTCTTGCATGACCGGTACCCTTCTGCTTCCAGGGCTTTCTGCCGCCACCGGAAACTTCCGCTCTGGTGAGTGCGGACTGGGTGCCCTGACGCTGGTTGAGCAGGTAAGCTCTTACAACAGCGTGAACTGCAGCTTCATTCATTTCCGCTGCAAAAATCTTCTCGGAAAGCTCGATGGTACCAACCGCCTTGCCTTCCATATTTACCACGTTAAGAGTAGGCATTGTTCATTTCCTCCTTTCGCTTACTTCACAGCGTTGCGAACATAAACGATGCCGCCCTTGGGACCGGGAACGGCGCCCTTGACAGCAATCAGATTGTTGTCGGCGTCGATCTTAACGATCTCCAGATTGAGCATAGTAACCTGTTCGTGACCGTACTGACCTGCCATGTGCTTATTCTTGAACACACGGGAAGGATCGCTGTTTGCACCCATGGAACCAACCTGACGATGTACGGGGCCGGTACCGTGAGTCATTCTCAGACGGTGTGCGTTCCATCTCTTGATAACGCCGCTGTAACCATGACCCTTGGTGATACCGGTGATGTCGACCTTTTCGCCTTCTGCGAAGGTATCGGCAGTCACGATGTCGCCCTCGTTCATGGAAGCCGCGTCGTCCAGACGGAACTCCTTGAGGTACTTCTTAAAGGAAACCTTGTGGGCTTCGAAGTGACCCTTGACGGGTTTGGTTGCCTTGCGTTCGGGGAGATCGGAGTAACCGAGCTGAACTGCAGAGTAACCGTCCTTTTCCACCGTCTTCTTCTGAATAACGGTGCAGGGACCTGCGTTGATGACAGTAACGGGAATAACCTTGCCCTTCTCATCGAAGATCTGAGTCATACCCAGCTTTCTGCCAATGATGCCTTTTTTCATTATAAATATTCCTCCTTGGTTATTGGTTGAACCTTTCGATCCAACGTGACCTTGTTTTGTTTACGAAACTTAGAGTTCGACGCTGAAATCAACGCCGGCGGGAAGATCGATGTTCATCATTGCGTCTACGCAAGCCTTAGAGGGCTTAATGATGTCGATCAGTCTCTTGTGAGTACGATACTCGAACTGCTCACGGCTATCCTTGTACTTGTGAACTGCACGCAGGATGGTGATGATCTCTCTGTCGGTAGGGAGCGGAATGGGACCGGAGACGGATGCGCCGTTGCGCTTCGCGGTCTCAACGATCTTTTCTGCTGCCTGATCGATTAAAGTGTGATCGTAGGACTTGAGTCTGATACGGATTCTTTCTTTTGCCATGGTTTAGCCTCCTAAAAAATTTTTGTTAGTTTTAGTGGCAGTAGGAGGGACACCGTTCCGGGCGTTTCATGCCCTTCCCTAAAAAAATGCCTTCCTCTGCGCCCGATTTCCGGACATACTCCACAGAAGTTACCCACGCTTTTGCATGGCAATCTACTGCTTCATCGCACACCAAGCGAAGTAGATTTTAGCACAGGAAAGAAGAAAAGTCAAGTATTTTTTTCAAAAAAGTGTAAGATTTTGCCTCTCGAAATTGTAAACAATTTGTGAACAAAATCCGAGAAATTTTTCTTTAAAAAAAGCCTTTACATTCCGTATTTTTCTGGTATAATGGAGGTATGAAAAGGATGCAAAACAATGCACCCAGATCTTATATATTATAAGGAAGGAAAACACCATGGAATTCACCCATACCTGCAATGGGACCTGTTCCCGCTCCATTCGCTTTGACATGGATGAAAATCACGTCGTTACGGGGGTTACCTACGTCGGCGGCTGTAACGGCAATCTGAAGGGGATCTCCCAGCTTTGCGAAGGCATGAAGGCTGAGGATCTGATCGCCCGTCTGGAGGGCACCAAGTGCGGCTTCAAGAACACCTCCTGCCCCGATCAGTTGGCAAAAGCATTGAAAAACGCTCTGGCAAATCAATAAAAACGTTAAAGGAGTTTACGTATGAGCACGGCTTACGAAACAGCACTGAAGGAATACGAAAACTGGCTTTCCCACGTTGAGGGAGAAGACAAGGCCGCCTTGGAGGCTATTCGCGGGGATGAAAACGCCATCCTGGCACGGTTTGCCATCCCCATGGCATTCGGTACCGCAGGCTTACGCAGTACTATGGATCTCGGCATCTCCCGTATGAACGTTTATACCGTGGCCCAGACCACCAAGGGTCTGGCTGATCTGGTGTTGGAGGCCGGCGGTAAAGACCGCGGCGTTGCCATCAGCTACGACAGTCGCAACAGATCTGAATTGTTTGCCCACACCGCCGCAAGAGTGCTTGCCGCCTGCGGCATCAAGGTCTATCTGTTTGACGGCATTCGTCCCACCCCGGAGCTTTCCTTTGCCATTCTCCATTACGGCTGTATCGCCGGTATCAACGTCACCGCTTCCCACAACCCCAAGGAATACAACGGCTATAAGGTTTACTGGGAAGATGGCGCACAGCTCCCTCCCGAACACGCAGAGGTAGTCTCCAAGGCCGCCGCGGCGACGGATATTTTCTCCGTAGAGCTTGCCGATCTTGACAAGGCGGTTGCCGACGGGATCGTCACCATCATCGGCAAGGAGGCAGACGAGGCCTTCCTTTCCGCGGTATTGAACTGTGCTTTGGCGCCCGATCTCACCGCAAAATACGGCAACGGGCTGAATATGTTCTACACCCCCTTGCACGGCACCGGCTACAAGCTGATCCCCGAATGTTTGAGACGTTGCGGGATCACCAACCTGCAGGTGGTAGAGGAGCAGGCAGAGCCCAACGGTGACTTCCCCACCGTGGCGTCTCCCAACCCGGAGAACAAAGAGTGCTTCGCCCTGGCGGCTGAAAAGATCAAACAGCAGGGGCTTAACTGCAACATGATCATCGCAAGTGACCCTGATGCAGACCGCGTAGGCTTGGCTTTGCGCGGGAAGGACGGCGAGTTCTTCGCTCTCAACGGCAACCAGATCGGTGCGTTGCTCATCGACTATATTATTAAGGTAAGAAAAGAGAAGGGCATTCTGCCCGAAAACGGCTGTGCCATCAAGTCCATCGTGTCCTCCAACCTGTTTGACGCCATTTGTGACGCTCACGGCGTGGATCACGTCAGCGTGCTGACGGGCTTCAAGTACATCGGCGAGAAGATCAAGCAATGGAAGGCCAGCGGAGAGCATACCTTCATTTTTGGTTACGAGGAAAGCCAGGGCTATCTGTCCGACGGCTACGCCAGAGACAAGGACGCTATTGCCGCCGCCATGCTCATCGCGGAGATGGCTTGCTATCACGCCGCCGCAGGCAAGACCGTGGCAGAGGCGTTGGATGAGATCTACGCTACCTACGGCTGTTACAGAGAATCCGTGATCAATTTGGCCATCACCGGGCTTGATCCCATGGGCATGATGAAGGAGCAGATGGCGGCTATGCGTGCAAATGCTCCCCGGGTCATCGGCGGGTTGAAGGTGGTTCGCGTAAGAGATTATAAGGACGGCAAGGTTTACCACGTCGACGGCAACGTGACGGAGACGGGTCTCCCCTCCTCCGACGTGCTGTATTACGAGCTGGAAAGCGGCGACGCGGTGATCGTGCGCCCCTCCGGTACCGAGCCTAAGATCAAGGTCTACATCCTTGCCAAGGGCGAGAACGAGGCGTTGGTTGCAGAGAAGATCGGCGCTTTCACCGTAGAGATGAAGGCTAAGCTGAACGGTTAAGAGAATAGTACGTTTAAGGACCTTTCTTTTTCGAAAGAAAGGTCCTTAAAATCCCCAAAGAAACCTGCCTTTCCAAAACCCATGTACATGGGTTTTGGCATAAAAGTTTTTGGGGTGAGAGTATGAGAGAGGGACTTTTTCCAAAAAGTCCCTCTCTCATGATTTACCTTATCAAACCAAACATCACAGCGGCTTCCTGGTTCAAGTAGCCGTAATTCTGCAAGAAGCTTAAGAACAACTCACACAGGAAGTAGATCAACGCGAAGACGCCTACCCAAAGCAGGATCTTGGGCAGTAGCATAACCTGGCGGCGTTCTCTTTGCTTTTCCATCACCGCCAAGCGTTCCAGGGCCCGGTTACACAGCTCCACCTTCCGCTCTTGCTCTTCCTTTGTTTCCATGTACTTGTTCTGCTTATAGGCAGAGGTGTCGTTGAGGATCCGTCTTCCCTCGTTTTCCTTGGCGAGTGTAGCTTCCAGCCGTTCCACGGAAAGGTTTTCAAACTGCCAATCCTTGTCTCGGCCGCAGGTATCGCAAAGGGTGGTGGAGGAGGGATTTTTTCTGCCGCAGCAACACAGCCAAACGCTGTCTCCCGCCTGGGGCAGGACGCGAATGGGATGGGCTTTTTCTGCTTCCCAGAAGATGTTCACGGAACGGTATGCATCCCGCAGGTCGCCGTCCAACTCGATGAAACGCACGGCTCTGCTACCTGCGATCAGGTTCAGTTCTTCCTTGCTTCCGTCGAAATAGGTGACGGAGACCAGCTCGATCTGCATCTTTTTGAAATAGTTTTCCGGCAGGGGGATGAAGATACCCTCGCCGAACTCCTCGCCCAGGACGATGGTCTTATCCTTTTTGCATTCTCTGGGCCTTCTGGGGATGCCGTTCAGCTCTCGCTCCCCCAGGGTGGCCTCCTCCCAGCTATAACGGAAATCGATCTTGGCATCCGGGAGGATGATACGCTCCTTGTAGAGGATGATGCGAACGTCCAAAGCGGTGATGGTCTTTTCGGACACGGAACGAAAATTCAACGTGAGGAAGATCTCACCGGTATCTCTGTCGGAGATGATGTAGCCTTCCTTGATCTCTACGGGGCTTTTTTCGAATACGGCGCTGTGATCCAGATACTCGACGACCCGCAGAGGACGCATACGGTCTCTGTGCACACGTTCAAGTTTGACTTTGCGAGGGTTTCTTTTTGACATAAAAGCCTCCCGAGGAAGACCGCAAAATGAACTCTGCATCTTGCAATCCCGTTTATTTTATGATATAATCAGCCTGTTTGAAAGGAAGGTGCGATTTGATATGGAAAATAAAACCAACCGTTTGAAGGATATCGACTTATTTGTGCTGGATATGGACGGCACCATTTATTTGGGTGAGCAGGTGTTCCCCGAAGCGTTGCGCTTCGTGAAGGAAGCGAGAGAAGCGGGGAAACGGGTGATCTTCTTCACCAATAACGCTTCCCGCAATCCCCAGATCTACGTGGAGCGGTTGAACCGCATGGGCTTTGAGGCGGTAAGAGAGGACATCCTCTCCTCCGGCGACGTGACGGCGGCCTATTTGAAGCTGAACCATCCCGGAGAGCCGGTATATCTGGTGGGTACCCCCGCCCTGGAGGAAATGTTCCAAGCAGAGGGAATCAACCTCACCAACGGGAAAGACCGCAAGACGGCGGAGACCGCTTCCATCGTGGTGGCTTCCTTTGATACCACTCTGGTCTACGAGAAGCTGGATATCGCTTGCAATCTGATCCGCGGCGGCGCCACCTTCTATTCCACCCATCCCGATTTCGTCTGCCCCATGGAGGGGAACGCGGTGTTGCCCGACAGCGGTGCTATCTGTGCCTTGCTCACCGCTTGCACCGGGGTGACCCCCAAGTACTTCGGCAAGCCCGAAAAGGAAACGGCCTTGATGCTGGAGCGTACCTACAACGTGCCGCCCCATCGGACGGCCATCGTGGGAGACCGTCTTTACACCGACATTGCCCTGGGTAAGAACAACGGATTGCTTTCCGTTCTGGTGCTCACCGGAGAATCCTCCATGGAGGACGTAAACGAGGAAAACGCACCCGACGTGATCTTGAACAACATCGGCGAGATCTTAGATCATCTGTATTGAAATTCACCCAGCTTGGTGGCAGGAACAGAACTGCCTGCAGGCAGAATGGCCAGCACGGAGAAGCCCTCCGTGGGGAACTCTCTTTCGGAGACGTAGGTCACTTCCCCATCCCCCAAACGATCCATCATAGCACGAGCGTTCTTCTTCAAAGGAAGGACGCTTTTGATTTTCCCGCTCTTGATACCTTCGGCCAGGAACTTCACCAGCTTCACCAGCTCTGCAGGGTGGGGCAGGCCGTCGGGGCCGCACTTGGGACGGAAGGCAAAGATACCGTCGCCGCTCAATACGGTGGGACGGGGGACTACCATGCCGAACTTCCCTTTGGCGTAGTGCATGGGAGGCATGGCGAAGCGGAAGCGCATCATAGCGGAGAACATACCCAGACAGCCTGCGGTGAATTTTTCCATAGGCAGGTCGGCGGGGAGGTTTACATAATATTCACCCTTTCCCATACAGCAACAGCTATAACTGATCGCGCCGTTAAAGATATCCTTGAAGGTCTCCTCGCAATCCAGATCCAGAGTCAGCTCCACGGGGGTGGAGGGCAACAGCTCTGCCAGGGAGAAATCTGCCAGCACTCTGCTCCCCTGCACCACGCGGAGACGGTCGGGCAGGAGGGTACCCACCCGCGTCATCTTCACCAGGTCGGAGGCACAGAAGCGGTCGCCATCCCGCTCACGGAGGAGCAGGAAACGGCTTTGGCAAAGCTTTTCTATGGAAGTGCCCACGGGGAGGGACAGCTCCACGCCGTGGGTGGCGTACAGCAGACCGCTCAGCCCCACCACGGAGTTCCGCAGTAAGGAGGCCATGAGATGGAGATCCGGGACGTGCTCGTTCAGCAGGTATACGGCAAAGCCTTCCTTGGCTACCACCTCCATACGGTTATGCAACACCTCGGGGGTGGAGAGAAGCTCGGTCAGAGTGAACCGCTCACCGAGAGATATATTTTCCTCAAAGGTCTTGAAGGCGTTGGCCACTCGTTCGGAGTAGAAGGACACCTTGGTGATGGGGGTCAACAGCTTGGTACCCCAGCCTTCGGGGCCGAAAGCCTCCCGCAGGTATGCCTCCTCGGGGGTCATGGTGGTTTCGGGAACCATTTCGTCGATCATTTCGCTCATGTTTTCATTTCCTTTCATTTCCCATAAGCCGCCCGTTTTCGTTCCCGGAAACGGCGACTTCCGTAACCCTTCCCACAGCGGTGCTTTCCGCGGGGAAGGTACATTCCATAAATTCCTCGGTGTGGCCAATGGCGACACCGTTTTTGATCTTTTCCGTCAAGACCTTCACTATCTTTCCCGTGAAGGTATCCATGATCTGCTTTTTTTGCAAAGCGGAGACGGCGTTCAACCGTGCGCATCTGGCTTTGCGGATCTCCTTGGGGACGGAGCCTTCCATCTCGGCGGCGGGGGTGCCTGCACGCTCGGAATAGGGGAAGGCGTGGACGTGCATCATACCGCTTTCCTGCACGAATCGTTCCGTTGCCAGGTAGTCTTCTTCCGTTTCCCGGGGGAAGCCTGTGATAAAATCCCCGCTGAGCTGAACGTGAGGCAGGGCCTCCTTCAAGGATAAGATCCTTTCCATGGCGGATTCCGCGGTGTAGGGCCGCTTCATCAGCCGCAGGATCTCGGTGGAGCCGGATTGGATCGACAGATGCAGGTGAGGCATGAAGTTGGGGGTATTTTTCATCGCTTCAAAAAACGCGGGGGTCAGACTGCCGATGGACAGAGAGCCCAAGCGGACTCTGGCAAGGCCGAGAGGCTCCAAGTCTCCCAAACGGGAGATGAGATCCCACAAGGGAAGCTTGTTATAGGCGGAGGTCTCGATGCCCGTGAGAACGATCTCACGATACCCCGCCTTTACCAGGCGGGTAGCCTCCTCGAAGATTTCCTCCCCGTTTCTGGAGCGGGTCTTCCCACGGAGGGTGGGGATGATACAATAGGTACATTTTCCGCTGCATCCGTCCTGGATCTTCAGGTATGCGCGGCAGGTGGAGAACAATTCGCAGGTACCGCTGACGGACATGGGCTCGTAGGGAAGCTTTTCCATGGAGGTGACCAGCTCCCCTCCCCTGTCCTCTGCGATGGCATCCGCCACCGCAAGCTTATTTGCACATCCACCCACGTAAAAGACACCGGGGATGGACAAGAAGTCCTCCTTTTGGTTCTGAGAGGCGCATCCGATGACGGCAACCTTCCCGCGGGAGGCAAAACGGCGGGCAAGCTGGCGGCTTTGACGCTGGCTTTCCCCCGTGACGGAGCAGGTGTTCAGAAGGTAATAATCGCATCCTTCCTCATCCTTGGTAACGAGGAAGCCTTTCTTCTGCAACGCTTCCCCGATGGAAACGGATTCGTATTGGTTGACACGGCACCCGAGGGTACAGATACACACCTTTTTCATACCGTTTCTCTCACTTTCTCATAGGTTTCCCGATCACAAAGCAGGTTTACTGCCTCCAAAAGCGCGGTGGAGGTCAACGTCTCGGGGAGGTTCAAGGCCTTGGCAAGGGCTTTCCGCTTCTCTTTTGCCCCTTCCCCACCGGAAAAGCCGTGGGTATACCATTCTCCCGGGGTGATCCCCGCAGAGACGGGGGCATTCGCGGTCTCCTCATAAGGAGCAAGAAGAGGGCGCAACAGCTCGCACTCCAAGCCCTCCACGCCTAAGAGGCCTTCCGCCGAGGGAGCGTTCTTCCGCTTTTCCTTCCCTTGGACACAGGGGGCATACACCTGGTAGACCTTCCCCTGGTTGAAGATACCCTTCAGCTTGGAGCGGATGAAATTCCCTGCCTTGTCGCTGTCGGTGAGGAAGATCAGCCCTTTTTCCTTACAGATCCGCTGCAAAAGGGCTTTCTTTTCCTTGTCGTTGAACACGGAAAAGCCGCCCAGCACCAGGATGGGAGTCTCCACCAGATTGGAAAGGCGGATCTTATCGTATTTACCCTCTACCACAAGAGGGCAGATCAATCGCATTTTATTTGCCATACATACAGATCCTGTATACCAGGGTTTCCAACGCCGCGGCGGTATTGCCTCGGCGGGTCTTCATTTTTGCATCCGCCTCGGCGATCTCGGTAATGGCGTACTGCAAGGCGGCGTAATCGGTATAACCCAGAGAGGAGGCGGCCTTGCTCACCTTCCATGTGGTGATCTTGTGATCTGCGGCGATCTGGGCCACGGATTTCCCCATGTCCATCCCGGCCTTGACCAACAGCATCAGCCGATAATTGGAGGCCAGAAAGCCCATGGCCATGGGAACGGCCTCGGGGGTCATTTTCAACCCTGCCAGGATCCGTCTGGCGCCGGGAAGATCTCCTCTGACCATACAGTTTGCCACGTCGAAGAAAACGTGGTTTTCGTTGGCGGAGCAATAAGTTCGCACGTCCTGCTCGGTGACGGCTTTGCCGCCGCAGGCATCGCAAAGCTTTTGGATCTCACCCTGGAGGGTATACATATCCGTTCCGCAATAGGAGGCCATAAAAGCAGGCACGCCGGGAGCGGTCTTCACACCTCGGGAGGCGAAGTGGCGGGCGATCCAATTGCAGAGCTTTTCCCCCTTCTCGGGCTCAAACTCCACGGAAAGTCCGTTTGCCTCCACGGCGGCAAGGAAGGTCTTGAAGCCGTTTTTCTTTTCCTCAGGCTTATCTTCCTCGTTTTTTTCCTCCTTGGGCGCATCGGAGCCGGCCTTGGAGCCGTTATAATCCCCTGCACGAAGGAGGATCAGCACCGTGAGATAATCGGGAAGGGTCTCGAAGATGCGGGCGTATTCCTCCGCTTCTGCCGCATATATCTTTTTGGGTTTGAGATTACGGATCTCGATGACGCGGTTTTCCCACAGATAGGGCAGGGCGAAGGTTGCCTCCTCGAAATCCCCCACCGAGCGGGTCTCGGCGTCGAAGATCTCGTAGTTAAACTCCGGCACGGGAGAGGCCTGGGCAAGCTTGCGGAGCTTGTCGGCGTAGAAATCCTTGGTGTATTCCTCCGCGCCCCAGAACAGGTAGACGCCGCTTAGCTTATTCTCTTTGACGCGTTTTTTCAGTTCCTCCATGGAGGACGGCTTTTTGTTGCCGTAAAAGCTCACGGGACGTACACCTCCCCGTTTTCGTAGATGATGACGGAATGATAGAAATGAAGCTGTGCGGAAGACAGATCCTCCGTAAGATCCGTTTCCACAGGCAGATAGAGATGGTCTGCCGCCAATTGATCCAACCCAAAAGCTGTGGGAGATACCACCCAGACCATGGGGGACGTGAGGTCACAGCCGTTCCCCGTAAGCACGGAAAGACCGTAGGGGGTGACGGCGGTACCGGAATTGCGGTTGTATTCTAAAAGGGTGCTTTCGCAGACTTCGTGATAGAAACTTACCTCGCAGGGGAAGCCCTCCAGCAGGGTCAGAAAGACGGTCAGGTCGTCCTCCCCTCCCATGTGATCGGAAAGCGGTAAGTATATCTTGGTGATGGGATGCTCTCTGAGGGCGTTGGCCAGGCGGAGCATAGCGTTTTCGTCTCCCCGGGTGACCACATACGCCTCGACGGCATAGCCCTCCGGGAGGGGGAGCTCGGTTTCGCCACCGAGATCCAGGAAGATCCCTTCCCCATCCCTTGCAACGTAAAGACAAGCATCCTCCCCCGACAGAAAGACGTATTCATCGGGAGGCAAGAGCGCTTCCGCCAAAGCAAAGGCGGAAAGGGACAGAACGCCGCAAAGGGAGAAGCAGGTAAACAGCAACACTCCCTTCCTGCGGAACAACAGCATACAGCCGATGGCGGCGCAGGAAAGCAGAATGGGCAACAATGCCCAGGCATCCGGCACGTAGAGGGTGCCGATCTCTCGCTCCAGGAACCAGCCGAACAGATCCTCCATCAGCCGCAAAGCTGTGCCCGGCAGGAACGCAAAAAGGGTTCCCAGGAAGGGGACTGCGGAATACACCAAGACGGACACCAACAGCAGGGTCAGAATGGGTGTAAAAAGCGGCACGAAGATCAAATTGGTAATGGGAGACAACCAGGATAGGTTGCCGAAGGTATAGGCGATCACCGGGAATGTGAACACCACGGCGGAGCAGGAGATCAGAAACGAGCCCGCGGCAGGTGCCGCGATACGGCGGAGAAGGCTTGCTTTTCCCTTTCCGTTGCCCCGGATCTTTTTCTGAAGTTCCGTGACATGAGGCTCCAAAAGGATGATCCCGAGACAGGACAGGAAGGACAATTGCAGGCTGACGGATAAAAGAGCGTAGGGATTCACAGCCAGCAAGAACAGCAACGCAGTGGAAAGAAGGGTGATGCCGTCCGTTTCCCGCAGGAGGATCTCCCCCAACAGCACGGAGCCCACCATCACGGCGGAGCGAATGACGGGAGGATAGAAGCCCGTCAGGAAGCAGTACAGCACGATCATCCCCAAAGCAAGAGATTCCCGCACCTGCTTCCTCACCCGAAGGGCGAAGAGAAGCTTTCGACGCATCATGGCCAAAATGGAAAGATGCAAGCCACTGATGGAAAGGACGTGGGAAAGTCCCATAGTGCGATACGCATCATTGGTCTCCCCCGTTAACAGGGAGCATTCCCGCAGGGTCAACGCCTGGGCGACGCCGGTGACGCCGTACCGTTCGTACAAAGCCTTGCAGTTTTCCGCCAAGGCAAAGCGCAAGGAGGCGATCATGCCGCTTCCCGGCTTTACGTCGGAAACGTAGCCGTTGGCCACCAGCCTGCAGGACGCCATACGCTCCGAATTCCGGGAAAGGCTGCTGTAGGTCAAAGTAGCCGTTACCTCGTCCCCGATGATGATAACGTCCTCTTTTTGGAGGTACAATCGGATCTTGGTGCCCGCAGGGAGGGAGCGCCTTGATCTTTCCACCGTGATCTCCAGATACTTGCTTTCGGCATAAGAGCCGTTTTCCGTCACGGTGCCTTTCACGGTGTCCTTCATCCCCACGTAGGAAGCGTAGCTTTCGTAGGGCAAGGCCCGCAGGCACAGCCAGCCCGCCCCCAGGGCAAGGCCTGCCGCCAGAATGGTAGGATACAGCAGGTATTTCTTCAGCTCCTTGGCCTTGAAGCAACAGGCGGTATACAGCCCGCCGATGGTCAAGGCGAGGACGAGAAGGATGATAAAAATCACCGCTTCCCACCCGTTTCCCGCGAGAAAGGGCGTGGCAATGCCAGCCGCAAACGCCAACGCAAAAACGGAGAGGAAGCGGTTCTTCAGCATATAGGATTACGCCAGGGTGACGGGCAACTTCTTGCCGCCCAGGATGTGGAAGTGGAGGTGCTTCACGGACTGGCCGCCATCCTCACCGCAGTTGGTGATGACGCGATAGCCGTTTTCCGCAAGGCCCAATTCCTTTGCGATCTGAGGGATCACCTTCAGAACCGCGGATACTGCGGAAAGGTTCTCCTCGGTGACCTCCTGGATGGAGGCAATATGCACCTTGGGGATCACCAGCACGTGGACGGGTGCGTTAGGGTTGATATCGTGGAAGGCGTAGACGTTTTCATCCTCATACACCTTCTTAGAGGGGATCTCCCCTGCGATGATCTTACAAAACAGACAGTTTTCCATTTTATACTCCAAACATTACTTCAGCATAGAAGCGATGGTCTCCTCTGCCGCGGCCAAAGCCTGAGGCAGTGCCTCGGGGTTCTTGCCGCCGGAGGTCGCGCTGTCGGGACGGCCGCCGCCGCCACCGCCTACGATGGGAGAGATCTTCTTCAGCAAATTGCCGCAATGGACGCCTGCGGAGAGAGCCTCTTTACCGCAGGAGGCCGCCAGCTGTACCTTGCCGTCCTTGACGGTTGCCAGCACGAAAACGGCATCGGGAGCCTTGGCTACCAGGCCGTCCAGAGAGGTACGGAGAGCATCCATGGGAACGTTCTCAAAGGAAGCGGTGACCAGACGGACAGTGCCCACGGTCTTTGCGGAATGCAAAGCGGATTCCAGCTTACCGCCTACCTGTTCACGCTCGATGCGCTCCAGCTCCTTCTTCTGTGCCTTCAGCTCGGTCTGCAGAGCCTCGATCTTGTGGAGGATATCCTCTGCGCTGTTTGCCTTCACAGCAGACTGCACCTGAGAGAGCAGCTTCTGATCCTCGTGCATCAGATCCAGAGAGTTATAGCCGGTGGAAGCCTCGATACGGCGAACACCTGCGGCCACGGAGGACTCGGACAGGATGCGGAACAGACCGATCTTGGCGGTGTTATTGGCGTGGGTACCGCCGCAAAGCTCCTTGGAGAAATCCCCCATGGAGACCACGCGGACCTCGTCGCCGTATTTCTCGCCGAACAGAGCCATTGCACCGTCTGCTCTGGCTTCGTCGGGAGTCATGATCTTAGTCACTACGGGGTAGCCTGCCAGGATGGCGTCGTTGACAAGCTTTTCCACCTTCAAAATCTCTTGGGAGGTCATAGCGGTGGGATGAGAGAAGTCAAAGCGTGCCTTGCCCTCGTCTACATAGGAGCCTGCCTGCTGAACGTGTACGCCCAGAACCTCGCGGAGGGCGGACTGCAACAGGTGAACGGAGGAGTGGTTTCTGCGGATGGCCTCACGGCGAACGCCGTCGATCTCGGCGGTACAAGCGCCAAGGGACAGCTCACCGGATTCCATTTCACCGAAGTGGAGGTAGACGCCCTCGGCGGTCTTCTTCACGTTGTCAACACGGAAAATGCCGTTTGCCTGGCGGATCACGCCGGTGTCGGCCACCTGGCCGCCCATCTCGGCGTAGAAGGGAGTTTTATCCAGCACCACCACGGCCTTGCCACCTGCCAGAACGGACAGGGGCTCGTTGCCGCTGACGATGGTGATGATCTCGGTGTCGTAAGTATTGTTTTCGTAGCCTACGAACTCGGTGGCGCGGGTCTTGTCGATGCCGCCCACGGAATCGTCCACCCAGCTCATATCGCCCAAAGCGGCGCGGGCCTCACGGGCACGCTTCTTCTGCTCCTGCATGAGGGCGCGGAAGGCTTCTTCGTCCAGGGTGAGTCCCTTTTCGGCAATGATCTCCTTGGTGAGATCCACGGGGAAGCCGAAGGTATCGTAGAGACGGAAGATCTCCTCGCCGGTGAGGGCGGTTCTGCCTGCGGCGATGGCTTCCTTCACCATCTTATCCAGAATACCCAATCCTGCATCCAAGGTCTGGCTGAAACGCTCCTCCTCCAGACGGATGATCTTGCGGATGTATTCCTGACGGGTCACCAGCTCGGGATATGCCTCGCCGCTTTCGTGGATCACGGTGTCGCACAGGGTGGACAGGAAGGCCCCCTGAATGCCCAACAATCTGCCATGGCGGGCGGCACGGCGCAATACGCGGCGGAGGATGTAGCCTCTGCCCTCATTGGAGGGAAGAACGCCGTCGCTGATGAGGAAGGTAGCGGTACGGATATGGTCGGTGATGACACGGAGAGAAACGTCCTTGTCGGAGGCGGAGCCGTCGTACTGCACCCCTGCCATCTCACAGGCCTTCAGCATGATGTTACGAACGGTGTCGACCTCGAACAGGTTGTTCACGTCCTGCATGACCACGGCAAGACGCTCCAGGCCCATACCGGTGTCGATATTGGGGTTGGCAAGGCGGGTATAGTTGCCGTTGCCGTCGCCGTCAAACTGGGTGAAGACGATGTTCCAGATCTCAAGGAATCTGTCGCAATCACAGCCCACCTTACAATCGGGCTTGCCGCAGCCGTACTTCTCGCCGCGGTCGAAATAGATCTCGGAGCAAGGGCCGCAGGGACCGGAGCCGATCTCCCAGAAGTTATCCTCCTTGCCCATGCGGGTGATGCGGTCGCGGGAGACGCCAACCTTTTCCCAAACCTCGATGGCCTCGTCGTCCTCCAGGTACACGCTGGGGTACAGGCGGTCTGCGGGGATCTCCAGAACCTGAGTCAGGAACTCCCAAGCCCACGGAATTGCCTCGGGCTTAAAATAATCGCCGAAGGAGAAGTTGCCCAGCATCTCGAAGAAGGTGCCGTGGCGGGCGGTCTTGCCCACGTTGTCGATGTCCAGAGTACGGACGCACTTCTGGCAGGTAGTCACACGCTTGCGGGGCGGAACCTTCTCCCCGGTGAAGTACTTCTTCAGGGGCGCCATACCTGCGTTGATCAACAGCAGGGAGTTATCGTCCTGGGGTACCAGAGGGAAGGAATCCATCTTCAGATGGCCCTTGCTCTCAAAGAACTCCAGGTATTTCTTACGCAATACGTTCAAAGAAAGGGGTTTCATGTTTTGTCCTCATTTATCTTTCGTTATGTTTCTTCTTCGGTAGATTCATCCTCAAAAACGCCGCCGATGATCTGGCCGGATCCCTCCTCGGGATCCTCCTCCGGCATGACGATGGTGCCGTCGTCGTGCATCAGCATGATCCCCAGCTCGTGGCAAGCCGCCCAGCAGGGAGAATCAAGCACGGTGAAGACGGTGAGGATCGTAGGGTGATCGGTCATGGCGTTCTCGGAAAAGACGCAGTCGCTCCCCAGGCGCAGGGTGGCGAGCTTGGTACAGCCGCGGAAGGCGTAATCGCCGATGGAGACCATGGAGTCCCCAAAATACAGCAGCTCCAGGCTTTCGCACCCGGAGAAGGCCCGGGCTCCCACAGCCGCAAGATCGGAGGTGTATCTGACCTTGGTGAGGGAGGTGCATTGGTTGAAGCAATAGGCGGGGATGGTGGTGATGCCCTCGGGAAGGGTGACGGTCTCCAGCGCACTGCACCAGGAGAAGGCCTTGTCCCCGATGGATTCCAGACTATCGGGCAGGGTGACGGACTTCAAGGCGGTGCAATAGTAGAAGGCGTTCTCCTCCAGAACGCGGATCCCCTCGGAGACCACCACGGACTCCACGGGAACGCTTTCGTAAAAGGCAAGGCCTGCGATGGCATATACGGGCAGGCGGTCGATGATGGCGGGGATGGTAACGTCCACGTCCTCGCCCAGGTACGCCGTAATGACCACCCGGTCTTTGTAGACGTCGTAGGCGAACTCCTTGTTCTCTTTGGAGGCCACGAAGTCTGCGGGAGGCTGGGAGATCTCCGTACCGTTGACGTAGGCCTTCAGCTCCTCCAGCGCGGATTCCAGGGAAAAGTTACAGCCTGACAGGGAGAAGACCAACAGTACCAAAAGCACCGACGAAAGGATCCGCTTCCCAAAATGTCTTTTCCAAGCAGAGCTCATGAGCATTCCTCCAAAAAAATTGCAACACCAAAAAGGCCCTATACAGCCATTCTTCCATGTATTATATCACTTCCTTTTGCATTTGTCAATTTTTTTATGCGATTTTGATTGACAATCCGCTAAAAAAGAAGTACAATAGAGAAAAGAAAAAAACAAACTGTGAAGGATGGAGTATCTTTTTATGAACAAGGAGCTTTTTACCTCGTACAAGAATTTCTACCGCCATCAGCTGTTGGACGATTGCATCCCCTTCTGGATGCAGAGCGATCTGCTGGACAAGGAGTACGGCGGATACATCACCTGCATTGACCGCGAAGGCAAGCAGTACAGCATGGACAAGTCCGGCTGGTTCCAGGGCAGATGTCTGTGGACCTTCTCTACCCTGTGCAACCGCTACGGCAAGAAGCAGGAATGGGTAGACGCCGCACAGCTTGGCGTTGATTTCATTGAGAAGCATATCGCCGATGCAGACGGCAGAATGTATTTCACCCTGGCGCGGGACGGCAGCCCTCTCCGCAAGAGACGTTATATGTTCACCGAGAGCTTCTACGTGCTTTCCATGGCTGAATACGGCCTGATGACCGGTGACAAGACCTACATCAAGAAGGCAGAGGATTGCTTTGAGAACATGCTTCGTATGTTCCGCGATCCCGCTTCCGATCCCTTTAAGATCACCCCCAAGAGCTATGCGGAGACCAGACAGGAGGTTGCGGTAGCCGTTCCCATGGTTTTGGTATCCTCCGCTCAGCTGCTGCGGAGATGCGATCCCGAAAAGGCTGATTACTACACCGCCATTGCCAACGAGATGGCTGACCGCATCATCAACATCCACTGGAAGCCCGAGTTGGGTTGCGTTCTGGAGACCACAGGTCCCAACGGCGAGTTCATCGACACTCCCGCCGGCAGATGCATCAACCCCGGTCACTCCATGGAGAATAGCTGGTTCCTGATGAACCAGTACCTCCACACCAAGGACGAGAATCTGCTGAAGACCGCTCTGAAGATCTTTGAGACCGCTTCCGATTGGGGCTGGGACAAGGAATACGGCGGATACATCTACTTCACCGACGTGAACGGCAGACCTCCGGAACAGCTTGAGCACGACATGAAGCTGTGGTGGGTACACGACGAAGCCCTCATCGGCGCTCTGCTGGCTTACAGCATCACCGGGGAGAAGAAGTACTGGGATCTGTTCGAGAAGGTACACGCTTACTCCTTCGGTCACTTTGCGGACAAGGAATGCGGCGAGTGGTACGGCTACCTCCACAAGGACGGCACCGTTTCCCACACCCAGAAGGGTTCCATGTGGAAGGGTCCCTTCCATTACCCCAGAATGCTGATGAACATGGAAATGCTCTTCGAGCATCTTGAAAAGGGCGAGCAGGTAGTTTCTCTCCTGTAAGCTTCCCCTTGCTTTGAGGACAAGACCGTCCCCGTTTCCCTTTGCGGGGAGGCGGGGGCGGCTTTTCTATTTTAACGGAACGTGAGG
Organism: Clostridia bacterium; assembly: GCA_017516825.1. Taxonomy (GTDB): domain Bacteria; phylum Bacillota; class Clostridia; order Oscillospirales; family CAG-382; genus Coliplasma. Next base: position 66,127 of record JAFXBC010000044.1, read on the forward strand.
TGTTTGAAAATGGCATTTCTTTATAAATTCCTTTCCGTATCGGAGGAGGTCTCCCTCTCCCCTGCGGATCAGCCCGTGGATCCCATGCTTTGGTCCTTGTTGATGGTGGGCTCCTTCGTGGCGGTGCTGGTGGTGATGGTGGCGTTTCTGAAGATCGTCAGAAAGAATAAGGATCCTTACCGATAATTTTTTTCGTTTTCCTTTGCAACCAAAGCCCTCTCTCAAAGGTATTATTGGTAGAAGGAGGTGGCATTTACGCATGCAAGCAAACAATCGTTACGAAGCAGAGCGCTTGGTGGAGGAATACGCGGACATGATCTACCGTCTTGCGTTGATCCGCACCAAGAGCCCCCACGATGCGGAGGATATCATGCAGGAGGTCTTCCTGCGGTATCTGAAGGCCCATCCCGTGTTCGAGAGCTCCGAGCATGAAAAGGCCTGGCTGATCCGCGTAACGGTGAACCGTGCAAACAGCTTCCTTTCCTCGGCGTGGAACAGACGGACGTTGCCTTTTGACGAGGCCGTTTTGGGGGAACTCCCGGAGGAAGAGGACGGAAGCGCGGTTCTGAACGCGGTGGCTTCCCTGCCCCTTGCCATGCGTACCGCCATCCATCTGCATTATTTTGAGCAGATGACGGTGAAGGAGATCTCTTCCGCCATGGGGAAGAGTGAATCCGCCGTGAAATCCCTTCTGTTCCGCGGGCGGCAATGCCTGAAGGAGCTTTTGGAACCATGAAAGGAGAAACGGAAATGATGGAAAGATATCAAAAAGCTATGGGGCGTATTCATGCGCCCGCAGATACGAAAAAGAAACTGCTCGGCTCTGCGGCACGTCCCCGCAGAAGCAGAGCGGCAAAGCTACTCCCCGTGGCGGCCTGCCTGCTGGTTTTGGTGGCAAGCTGTGCCGTCTGGGTCCTGACGGAGACGGGTGCTTCCCTCCTGCCGGTGGGCAGCTCCTACGATGAGATCTACGATACCTGGTACGCACAAAGGGAGGACAGGCTCTCCATTCTCGGAGGAGGCGGAATAGCCGGAGAAGGGGACGGCGACACGTACGGAGACACTACGATCATGGGCGGCGTTTCGTCTTCCCCTTCGTTTGATTATTCTGCCTCCGACCCCAAGGATTATTACGAGACCCATTCCCAAACGGAGGGGGTCAAGGAATCGGATCGGCAAAAAACGAACGGAAAATTTTTGTGGCGTATCGACGGCAAAACGCTGTATACCTACCGCCTGGCGGGAGAGGATTCGGAGCTTGTATCCGACCTACCCCTCCCCGAGGAGGCCGGGTTTGGGAGCGAGATGTTCCTGTTGGAAGGGCGTCTTGCGGTGATCACCCGGTGCTACAAGGTACCCGGGCTCCGTTTTAAGGCGTATACCCGGGTGTATCTCTACGACCTGGACGCCGCTACGGGCATTCCCGTTCTCGCAGAGGTCTTCACTCAAAGCGGATATTATCAGGACAGCCGTATCCTGGGAGATACCCTCTATATCGTTACAGATCACAACGGGTACGTGGGTGTCCCGGAGGAAGGAGAGGAGATCCCTCCCGAAACGTATATTCCCACGGTTGGCAAGGGTGCGACAGAGCGCGCCTTGAAGCCGGAGGAGATCTACCTCACCCGGGATATCCCCATGGGACGTGTGGGGCTGTGGTTCTCCGTGGTCTCCGCCATCGATCTGAAGGGCAAGGAGATCCTTTCCGCAAGAGCGATTCTCGGCAGTAGCTACACCCTTTACGCATCCACGGAGAATCTTTACCTCTTTGCCCATGCCGACGGAACCAAGACCAAGGTATTCCGCTTCGCAATGGCGGGAGAAGACACCGCCCTCACGGGATCTTGCCAAGTGAAGGGAACGCTTTTGAACCAATTCGCCGCAGACGAGCAGGACGGGTGCTTGCGGTTGGCTACCTCCGTGAGCCGGAGTATCTGGATCCACGAAGAACATTTCTCCGGTCAATTCAACTGCGTGTACGTTCTGGACGAGGATCTGCAGATCCGGGGCGCTCTGGAGAAAATTCAGCCCGAGGAACGGATCTATTCCGTAAGGTTCTCGGGAGATCTTTGCTATCTGGTGACCTTCCAGCAGATCGATCCCCTGTTTGCCATTGATCTTTCCGATCCTTCGGAGCCCAAGATCCTCTCGGAACTGAAGGTAACGGGATTCTCCTCTTACCTGTACGAGTACGGCGAAGGATTGCTTTTGGGGTTCGGTGTAGAGGGAACCGAGAACGGCAGTCTGACGGGGCAAAAGCTTTCTATGTTTGACGCCTCGGATCCCGAAGCCGTAACGGAGATCACCAGCTTGAAGGTCAGTGACGACTGGGGGATCCTCTACGACCACAAAAAGCTGATGATCAGTGAGGAACAGGGACTCATCGGCATTCCCTTGGACGGCTATCAGCTTTACACCTACGATCGTGAGGCAAAGGAATTCGTTTTGCTGGGACACTACGAGCTTTTGGGAAATGACGTCCGCGGCCTTTACGCCGGGAAGTACTGCTACGTGACCTCCACCATGGGGTTGATCGCCATTGATCTGGAAAGCTACGAGGTGGTAGCGGAGATCGATCTTACGGTATAAAAACATTTTTTGCAAAAACGGCAGTTTTCGGCAATCAAGCTTCTTTGGAGTTTCTTAAGAACCTTTCTTTTCCCAAGAAAGGTTCTTAAGTGCTCTTTTTTTATGCCAAAAGATTGACTTTTGGGGAAAGATATGATATTCTGTTATGAACGTAATTTCCAAAAAGGAGGGTATGCAGATGGGAAAGGAATATCCCCATGCGGGGCACCGCGAGCGGTTGCGGGAAAAGTTCCGCACAGGCGGCGAGCAGGCTTTGACGGAAACGGAATTTCTGGAATTGATGTTATTCTTCTCCATTCCCAGAGTGGATACTCGTCCTTTGGCGGAAAAATTGATGGAAGCCTTCGGTTCTCTGGACGGCGTTCTGGCGGCGTCTCCCGAGGAGCTGCGAGGCTTTGCCAGCTTAAACGGCAGTACGGAGGCGCTGTTTGCGGTGATCCGCTGTCTTACGGAGCGCGCCGTGCGGAGGATGCGGGATTTTGACTTCCGTGATGAGGAGTTCGTCCGCGCCTATCTCCCCGGTCAGTTTGCGGGATACACCAAGGAGCGGGCTTTGCTGTTCTATCTGGACAGCGACGGTAGTCTGCTTTGCAGGCAGACGGCCATGAGCAGTGAGGATAACGCCGTTCAGCTTACTATGCGCGCCGTGGTGGAAACCGCCAAGAAGGCGGGAGCTTCCGCCTTGATCATGGCCCACAACCATCCCAACGGACGGGCAGTCCCCTCCGGCGCGGACGTGGTTGCCACCCGTAAAATGCGTGAGGAGCTGCTGCGGGAAGGGATCCTGCTGTTGGAGCATTACATCGTGGCAGGCGGGGAATGCGTTCCCATGCTGGAATCCCGTGCTTCTTTGTGACAAGGTCACAGCCACGGTGTTTTATCGCGGGTATAATGAACGTGTCAGGGAGGAGAGATCTCTTTCCTACGGATATACAGAAAGGTTTTTACACATATGATGCTTGAATTGAGAGACGTTTCCTACCACGCCGAGGACGAAACCGGCGTCAAGGAGATCATCAGTCACGTAAATTTACAGATCGACGAACGGTTTGTCGCCTTTACCGGCCCCAACGGCGGCGGTAAATCCACCCTTGCCAAGCTGATCGCGGGGATCTACCTTCCCACCGAGGGACAGATCTTCTTAGACGGCGAGGACATCACCAACCGCTCCATCACCGACCGTGCCAGGATGGGGATCAGCTTTGCATTCCAGCAGCCCGTGCGGTTCAAGGGCTTGACGGTCCACGACCTCATCTCCATGGCCTCCGGGAAGAAGCTTTCCGCGGCGGAGGCTTGCTCTTATCTTTCCGAGGTAGGGCTTTGCGCACGGGAATATATCAACCGCGAGATCAACGCCAGCCTTTCCGGCGGTGAATTAAAACGTATCGAGATCGCCATGGTCATGGCAAGAGGCACAAAGCTTTCTCTGTTTGACGAGCCCGAGGCGGGGATCGACCTTTGGAGCTTTAACAATCTGATCTCCGTATTTGAGAAGATGCACCAAAAGATGGGCGGTTCTATCCTCATCATCTCCCATCAGGAGAGGATCCTGAACATCGCCGACCGTATCATCGTCATTGCCGACGGTAAGATCAGCAAGGACGGCACGGCAAAGGAGATCCTGCCCGCGTTGCTCACCGCCAAGACCTGCTCTGCATTGACCAAGTCTTTATAAGGGAAAAGGAGGTTGTTTTATGGCACTGGACGCCATTCAGAAAAATTTGCTGAAGAGTATCACCGATCTGGAAGACATTCCGGAGGGTGCGTATAATATCCGCTCCAATGGCGGACTGGCGGGGAGACACACCACCGCCAACATCGACATCGTTACCAAGACGGACAAGCCCGGCATCGATATCATCATCAAGCCCGGCACGAAAAACGAACGGGTGGACATTCCCGTTCTGTTGACCGAGACGGGTCTGGACGAGCTGGTATACAACGACTTCTTCATTGGGGAGGATGCTGACGTGCTGATCGTGGCAGGTTGCGGTATCCACAATGCGGGAGGGCTGAAATCCGAGCATGACGGTATCCATTCCTTCCATCTTGCCAAGGGCGCCAAGCTGAAGTACGTGGAAAAGCACTACGGCGAGGGCGAGGGCACGGGGGAAAAGATTTTGAACCCCACCACCGTTATCGAGATGGAGGAGGACAGCTACATGGAGATGGAAAGCGCTCAGATCAAGGGCGTGGATTCCACCTTCCGTACCACCAAGGCCACCCTGGCAGAGGGGGCTACTTTGGTGATCCGCGAGAACATCATGACCCACGGCAAGCAGAGCGCCACCACGGATTTCACCGTGGATCTTAACGGTAAAGACAGCGGCTGCCACGTGATCTCCCGTTCCGTGGCAAAGGATGAATCCCATCAGTTGTTCCTGTCCTGTATCAACGGCAACGAGAAGTGCAACGGTCACACCGAGTGCGACGCCATCATCATGGACGACGCCTCCGTCAGCGCCGTACCCAAGATCAACGCCAACCACGTGGAGGCAAGCCTGATCCACGAGGCCGCCATCGGTAAGATCGCCGGGGAACAGCTGATCAAGCTGATGACCCTGGGACTTACGGAGAAGGAGGCGGAGGAGCAGATCGTGGGCGGCTTCTTACGCTGATATGGAAAAGCTTTTTACCCTGTTTTTGCTGGCAGAAGGGTTCTTCAGCGGGATCTGTTTTCTGGCCTTCGGGCTGGATAAGCTTCTGGCCTGCAAGGGAAAGCGGCGGATCCGTGAGCGGACGCTCCATCTGCTGATCTGGCTGTTGGGCGCCCCGGGAGGGTTTCTGGGGATGTGCGTATTCCGCCATAAGACAGCCCACGCCGTCTTTTGGTTTTCCGCTGTGGGAGGCCTTGTTTTACAGCTATGTCTCGCTTTCGGCGCGGCGTGGTTGGTCTACGCATAAAATTCAGCCGTCTGTTTGTGCAACCTATCCAAACAGGCGGCTTTCTTTTTGACATTCGTGCAGTTTTTTTATAAGAGATTGGCGATTTTTCATTGACAAACAGCAGATTTTATAGTAAAATAACAATAGAAACGAAGAAAGGAACGGTTTTATATGAAAGTTATCACCATCGGACGGGAATACGGCAGCGGAGGCAGAACCATCGGGAAGCTGGTTGCGGAAAAGTTGGGAATCCCCTACTACGACCGTGAGCTTGTTGACAAGGCGGCAAAGCAATCCGGGCTTGCCGTGGAAGCCATCGAAGAAAACGACCAGGTCGTTACCCGCTCCTTTTTATACGATCTCGCCATCGGAACCAGCTACGGCTACGTGAATTCCGCAGGGGTTCCGCTGGATCTGAACACCCAGGTCTTCCTGGCGCAGAGAGAGGCGATTTTGGAGTTTTCCCAGTCTCCCTGCGTTATCGTAGGGCGTTGTGCGGACTACATTCTGCGAGACAGAGACGACGTGCTGAAGGTATTCATTTACGCCGACAGAAAGGCCAGATTGGAGCGCATCGTGAAGGAATACGGTGAGGATCCCGGCAAGGCGGAAAAGCTTCTGGCGCAGTCCGACAAGCGCCGCGCACGTCATTACGAGGAATTCACCGACAGCATCTGGGGCGCAAGACGGAATTACGACGTAATGCTGAACAGCGCCACCATCGGCCAGGAGCAGACGGTTGCCATGATCTGCGATTTGGCAAAATAAACAAGGAATCGGGAAGCGGACGGAGGGATTTCCGTTCGCTTTTTCCATTCAAAAGGAGTCAGATCATGTATCTTGAGAGCTTTACTCTCCCCGACGAAAAAACGGAGACGGGGTATATCATATCCTGCGGGCGGGATGCATACAAATCCTTGATGTCCTGTTATCCGAAGGATCTCTATCCCTTTAAGGTCTTCCCGCCAAAAAGATTGACCAAGCTGGTGTTTGAGCCTATCACCATTTTATACGGCGGGAACGGGTCGGGGAAATCCACTCTTTTGAACGTGATGGCGGAAAAGCTGGGGATCGACCACGATTCCCCTGCCAACCACACGCCGTATTTTGAGGAGTATCTTGGTTTCTGTGATTACACCCTGTCCCCGGGGCAGAGACGGATCCCCAAGGAAAGCGCCATCGTCACCAGCGACGACGTATTTGATTTCCTTTTGAACGTCCGTGCCATGAACCAAGGGATCGACCGCCGTCGTGAGGAGCTGTTTGACGAATACAGGGTCAGCAGAAAGGACGGGTTTACTCTGGGCTCCTTGGAGGATTACGAGGAATTGAAGCGGCACAACGAGGCCCGGGGAATGACCAAGAATGCTTACACAGCGAAACGCCTGCCCAAGGCCTTGACCACCCAATCCAACGGGGAAAGCGCTATGAGCTACTTTACCCAGCGGATCGGGGAAAACGCTCTGTACCTCCTGGACGAGCCGGAAAACAGCCTTTCTGCGGAGCTGCAACGAGAGCTGGCTTCCTTTTTGCAGGATTCCGCCAGGTTTTACGGATGTCAGTTCGTGATCTCCACCCACTCCCCCTTCCTGCTTTCCCTGAAGGGGGCGAGGATCTACGATCTGGACAGCGTTCCCGCGTCCGCGGCGAAGTGGACGGAGCTTCCTGCCGTACAGGCCTATTACCGATTGTTCAAAACTCACGAAGAAGCCTTTGAGAGCGTGAAAAAAACTTGACAAAGTGCTGTTTTGGTTGTATACTGTAAAAAAACAGAAAACGATTTGTAAACACGAGTGACATCATCATGGAAGATCAGATTAGAAAGCCGGGGGCGATACGCAGAAAAAGCCCTGTGATCGGCGTGGTCTTTGCTTCCGTAGTCGCCTTTCTTCTGTTCTGCGCGGTCCTGCTTCTCTTTGCCGCAAAATGCTCCTTTGGGCTTTTGGGCAAGGATCAGTTGAAATCCAGCGTGGCCGCCATGCTGGACGACGACGCCTTCCGCCACCAGGTTGCGGAAACGGTGGTGGCCATTGCCCCTGCGGATACCCTGGTGGGAGAGCAGGTGGCGGAGGTCATGAAGGACGAGGAGATCGCAGAGGCGGTGGGCCAGTTGGGCTCCGATTGGTTTGACCGGGTGATCGGCGAGGAAAGCGGAGATCCCGTGGATGCGGTGCTTGCCGCTTTGGAAAACCCGGAGCAAAAGGACACCTTTGCCGCCGCCTTGGAAAAGGCCATGACGGAATTGGAATGCACTGACGAGGATCTGCAGAACGCCGCGGATACCCTGGCGTTGGAGATGGGCTTTGAGCCGCCTCCCAAGGGAAGCAGTAATCTTGAAGTGGTCACCACCATTCTGGACGGTAGCCGCGAGAAGGTCAAGGGAGAAGCCTCCCAGGTGATCAAGGCGGTGGAGGAGACCAAGGAGATGCTGGGAGGTGCCACTTCCCTGCTGAACGTTTTGAGAACTCTTTTCGGGAACGGCGTGTTCATCATGATCCACCTGTTCCTTTTGGCGGCGATCTACGGATTGCTGTACCTGCTGTTGCGAAATCCCTGGAGGCCCTGTTATTTCATGGGCATTCCCTATCTTTTGATCGGCGGAACGTTTATGTGCTTGAGGATGGTGGACGTATCTGCCGTTGTCAGACATTTCGATCTGTCTGAGCTTGCAGGGTCTGTTCTGGGCGTCATCCGGGATTCCGCTTTTACCACCGGATTGATCGGTGTTGTTATCGGCGGCGTTTTGCTGGCCGTTGCCATCACCGTTACGATCATAATGAATTGTATTGAAAACAAAAAGGAGGAGACAAGAGTATGTTCTGTCCCAAATGCGGAAGTCTTTTAGAAGACGATGCCAAGTTCTGCCCCGCCTGTGGCGAAAAGATGGACGTGCAGGAGCAGCCTGCACCCGCAGAGGAGGCTCCCCAGGAAACTGCAGCCCCCGCTGAAGAAATTCCCGCACCCCAGCCCAAGAAGGAAAGAAAGCCTCTGCCCAAGTGGGCTCTCCCCGCAGTGATCGCAGGTGCCGCAGTACTCATCGTGCTGATCATCGCGCTGATCATCGTTACCAACCCCAAAACCACCGCTAAGGCCGCTTTGGGCGGTCTGGACGACGCTTTTGCCGAAAACGAGATCCTGGGCTCCATGTTTGACTCGTTCCAGGAATTCTACCTTTTGATGGATGTTCAGCAGATCTACACCCCCACCGGCACCCCTGCTTTGACCGATCCCATCAAGACCGAGATCTACGCCAATGGCGAGCAGACCTCCACTCTGGTGGATCTCATGGGTATTAAGTTTAACGTACACAACCTGGTGGATCCTCTCACCACCGTGTTTGAAAACGAAAACGGTGCCTACGGCTTCGTGTTCGAAAACCTGAAGGAGACCTTCCGCGGCTCCGTGTTCTACCCTGACAGCGGCAGTAAGTACGCTTTGCCTCTGAACGAGGAGACTTTGGAGATGTTCGAGGAGTTCCTGGATGCTTACGAAAAGCTTCTTACCGAGGAAGCCCGGGAGGAGTTGGACGGCTATCTCACCGAATACGGCGATCTGTTCCTGGATCTGATGTGGGAGTACGGTGAAGAAGATTCCGAATCCGAGGACGGCAACAAGGTAGTCTCCCTGGTTCTGGACGAAAAGGCCGCCGCAAAGCTGTTGAAGGATTTCGTGGATCAGCTTTGCAAGGACGAGGAGCTGGTTGCCTTCCTGAACGAGCATATCCCCGTTGATATCATGGCACTTTCCACCGGCGAGACCTGGATCGAAAGCTGGGACGACATCATGGATGACCTGAAGGACGGCTCCAAGGAAATGATCGACGCCGTTAAGAGCCTGGACTTCAAGATCACCCTTACCGTTACCGCTTCCCCCATCGCCCACGATCTGAAGGCGGTTGAGGTGAAGGTTTCCACCGACGACTTGAGCGTGAAGGCAGGTCTCGAATTTGACGGCAACGATATCATCCTCACCGCAAGCATGCCCGGCGCTAAGTTCGAGATGGCTTTGAAGGAAACCGAGGAGGGCTGGGAGCTTTACGGTAAGCTCGCAGGCCAAGAGCTTTTCAACGCCGAGTACAAGGAAACCGAGGAGGGCTGGACTTTCGCGGTAGAGGCCGCAAAAGAAACCCTGTTGGATGCAGAGTTCGAGACCAAGGACGACAAGTACGAGTTCAGCTTTGCAATTTACAACGCCTCCATGGGTTACGACGACTACTACGGCTACGATGACGGCGCATCCTCCGACGCTCCCGTATTCGCTATCTTCGCAGAAGGCGATTACACAGAGGAGAAGGGCGGCTGCAGCTTCACCATCGACGAGCTGAGCCTGACCACCGACGGCTGGACGGAAACGGTGACCATGGACGCAAGCTTTGCTTTCCACACCGAATTCGATATGCCCGACTTCCCCGAATTCCAGGATCTGTTCAAGGCCGACGAGGAAACTCTGGATGAGATCATCGAGACTCTGAAGGATTACTTTACGAGCGGACTGGGCGGTCTTTTGGGCGAGGCTGTTCCGGATTACGATTACGGCTACGAATATTGATCTTACAATAGCAAAAAGCCTTTTGCACCCGGTGCAAAAGGCTTTTTTGTGTTCTCTCAAAGGTGCTGGGACAGCATCCACGAAAGCAGATCGTCGTCGGTATAGGCGTAGTTCCAGGCGTCGTGTCCCACGCCGTAGCAGATCTTCAGCTTGGCGTTGCCCCCGCGGCTGTTGATGGAGGTGAGCATCTCTACGCTGTTGGAGATAGGAACGCAGGTATCGCAATCTCCGTGAACCATGTAGATGGGAGTATTCAGCAGATTTCCCACGTTCCAGTAGATGCCGCTTCCGCAGACGGGCATCAGCGCGGCAAAGGTGCCCGGGCGGGCCATGGCAAACATCCAGGTCCCCGTTCCGCCCATGGAAAGGCCTGTGAGGTACACCCGGGTGCGGTCTACGGGGTAGGTCTCCAGAATGTAATCCAGGAAGGCGGACAAGGATTCGGTGTAAGAGCCCCAGTAGGCGTTCCCGATGCACTGAGGTGCGATGAAGATAAAGGGATATTCCTTCCCTTCCTCGCGGACGTACTTCATGTAGCCGTGGAGCATGGCCTGATGGGGATCCTGCACACGCTCCCCTGCCCCGTGGAGGAAGAACACCAGGGGGTATTTTTCCTCGGGATCGTAATCCCCTGGAAGGTATTCAACGTAGTAAAAGGGATGGTGGCCTTCGGCCTGCCATTGTTTTTGGACGTACATAGCGGTTTCCTTTCTTTTTTGGGGGATTTATCTTGCAATCGCGAGGAATTTGTGATAGAATGCAGAAAACTCTGCGAGAGAAGGTGACGGCGGTTTGAAAAACAGATTCCTCATTGGGCTTCGCCACGGCTTGCCCATCGGGCTGGGCTATCTTTCCGTATCCTTCGCCTTCGGGATCTTTTCGCTGGGGCAAGGGTTGAGCATTTGGGAGACCCTTTTGATCTCCATGACCAACCTCACCTCTGCGGGGCAATTGGCGGGTGTGCCCATCATTGCCGCGGGAGGCAGTCCTGCAGAGCTTGCCGTTACCCAGCTTGTGATCAATCTCCGATATTCCTTGATGTCGGTTTCCCTGTCCCAAAAGCTTCACGAAAGCGTTGATCTTCCCCATCGGTTGGCGGTGGCGTTCTTCAACACCGACGAGGTATTTGCCGTGGCAAGCTCCCGTACGGAGCCCTTGACGAAAAGCTATCTTTACGGATTGGGAGTCTACCCCTATCTGGGGTGGTCGTTGGGAACTCTTGCCGGCGCCCTGGCAGGAGATATCCTCCCTGCGAGCCTGAATTCGGCTTTGGGGATCACCATTTACGGGATGTTCGTGGCCATCGTGATCCCTGCCATGAGAGAGCGGCGGGCAACGACGTGGTGCGTCCTCCTGGCGGTGGTGCTTTCCTGCGCCTTCCGTTATCTGCCTCTGCTGAGCCGGGTGTCCTCCGGGTTCGCCATGATCCTCTGTGCCGTGGCGGCAAGCGCCTTGCTGGCATATCTTGCACCCTTGGAACAGGAGGGCGACGTATGACGGAAAACTTCTTTCTGTACCTGGCGGTGATGGCGGGGGTGACTTACCTGATCCGTATGCTCCCCTTGGTTTTGGTGAAAAAGAAGGTGGAGAATGGTTTTATTCGTTCCTTCCTCTTTTACGTACCCTACGCCGTGTTGGGCGCCATGACGGTTCCTGCGGTGTTTTACGCCACGGACAGCGTGTTTTCCGCCGCGGCGGGGTTGGGAGTCGCGTTAGTCCTTGCGCTTTGCAAGAAGGGACTCCTGACGGTTGCGGTGGGGGCTACCCTGGCGGTCTATCTTTGGGAATGGATCGGGTCGATCCTTTAGAGCCCCTCCACGGTGGTTTTGTAATACTGTTCTTGAAAACGGATGGCGTCGGCCATCTGTTTTTCGTTGTAAGACATTCCCTCCGGTGCGGCGATGAGCTTGTCCTCCACGTCGTTTTCACGGTGGGCGATACCGATGACCATAACGGTGCATTCTTTTACGGGGGTGTCGATGCCCAGGACGTACACGTCCAGCTCTTCCCCGTCGCCGCCTAAGACGCCGGGAATATAGCCGTAATTGATGGGATAATGAAGGTCGTATTTTTCCTTGTGGTGGATATAACCGATGGGACGGTCGATCTCCACCCGGACAGCCTTTCCCAGGTAGGAGCGGACTTGCGCTTTGCGTTCTTCGTAGGTCATAAAAGCCCTCCTTTGTTTTTCGCAAGGGTAGTTTACCACTTTGGGGAAATGATGTCAAGAGGGAGATCTGAAAAGGTTACAGAAGGTAGCGGATGACATAATAGATCACGTAAACCCAGCCGAACAGGCCGTGAAGGATGGCCCAGCCGATGGATTTCCATTCCACGTAGGAGATGACGATGGCCAAGGCAGAGCCGAAGGAAAGCCCCTCGGTGACGGTCTTTTTGTTTATATTGTTCACGATTGTGAATTTACGGCGCTCGCCGTAGATCAGTTCCTCCACGGAGCATTCCAGGGCGCAGGCGATCTTGTGAAGGGTCTCCACGTCCGGTTGGGTCTTTTCGTTTTCCCAGCTTGAAACGGCCTGGCGGGTGACGTTCAGTTGCTCGGCAAGCTGTTCCTGGGTAAGGTTCTTTTGTTCGCGGAAGGCTTTGATGTTTTTGCCCACCATAAAAAGATCACATCCTTTCTTTTTTCGGTTACAGAATAGCACAAATAGCGGCAAAATGCAAGCAATGATCTGTTGCGAAGGGAGATTTATATACAAAAGAACCTTTCTTTTCGGAAAAAGAAAGGTTCTTAAGATTACGGGATCCCAAAGGGACGGAGTTCCTTTGGCGGGGGGGAGGGGGCGGCGCCCCCTTAAGCTCCTTAACCGTGATGCTCTTTGGCGATCTTGCCGCGGGCGCTGACCTTCTCCTCAGGCTTGATCTCCCCTGCCTTCAGCAGAGAAATCTTAGTGAGGAAGGGGCCTACCAGCTCGTAGATCAAAACGGAGAATAGAGTGATGTTGGCAACGATCATACCGGGAGCTCCCAAGGTCTCCGCCTTCATGGCCATACCCAAGGCAACGCCTGCCTGAGGGAACAGGGTGATACCCAGGTACTTGATGATGTTGGGATCGCACTTGGTCCAGGCGGAGCTCATGCGGGCGCCGAAGTACTTACCCAGACAGCGGGAAGCGATATAGACCACGCCGATGAGGACCACCAGCCAATCGGTGAACACGGAAAGCTCCAGCTCTGCGCCGCTAATGACGAAGAACAGGATAAAGAGGGGGGCCGTCCATCTGTCCAGACGGTCCATCAGCTCCTCGGAGAAATCGCAGAAGTTGCAGAACACGGTACCCAGCATCATGCATACCAGCAGAGAGGAGAAGGCAACGTGAACACCGCCGATCTCAAACTCCAGCATAGACAAGGCAACAGTGAGAAGGACAAAAGTGACAGACATGGCGAGACGCTTGGAGCGGGAATGAAAGAACCGCTCGAAGAAGGTAAATACCATACCCATCACAAAGCCCAGGCCAAGGGAAAGGATCACTTCCAGCAGAGGCTCTACCACCACGGAGAGAAGATCCACGCTGCCGCTGATCAACGCCTTTGCAACACCGAAGGAGCAGGCGAACAATACCAGACCCACGGCGTCATCCAGAGCGACCACGGGAAGCAAGACGTCGGTAACGGAGCCTTTGGCCTTATACTGACGAACGACCATCAGAGTTGCGGCGGGAGCGGTTGCGGAAGCCACGGCACCGAGGATGATGGCGGCGGGCAGGGGCAACAGATCGGGAATGAGGAAATGCAAGCCGATGAGGGCGGCATCCACCAGGATGGTGGCGAATACGGCCTGCCAGATACCGATGATGGTGGCCTTTTTACCGATCTGCTTCAATTGAGACAGACGGAATTCGTTACCGATGGAGAATGCGATAAAGCCCAGGGCCACATCGGGGATGAGAGAATAGGTCTCGATATCCTCCATGCTCACAAAGCCCAAGCCTTCTACGCCAAAGGCCCCCAAAAGATAAGGCCCGATGAGGATGCCGGCAACCAGATAAGCGGTAACGGCGGGCAAATGGACCAGCTTGGCAAGACGGGACAGCATCAGCCCCGCAAACAAGGCTATGGAAAGACAAAGCAGGATCTGCATAGTATGCCTCCAGCAAACAAAAGTAAAATGCAAAGCATCCTTATCGCTTTGCATTTTCAATGGCAGTATAGTCTTTTTGCATCCGTTTGTCAATCGGTTTTTTGTAGAAAAAACACAGAAAAGCACCCCCGAATTTGTTGATAATTCAGGGGTGCGGCAGATTATGCGGTTAAGAGTCGCTAAAGATTACTTTCTCTTACGGATGATGACCACAACGATCACTGCAATAACGACAACGCCAAGCGCCACGCCTACGATGATGCCGATGGGAGCACCGTCTTCAGCGGGAGCGGGAGCAGAGGTCTGGGGAGCAGAGGTAGAAGGAGCGGGAGCGGAGGTCTGCTGTTCCTCGGAGGACTCTGCGGGCTCTTCGGAGGATTCCTCTTCCTCGGAGGACTCTGCAGGTTCTTCGGAGGACTCCTCCTCAGAGGACTCGGGAGCTTCCTCTTCTGCCTTGTAGATCTCCAGCCAACCGTCTGCATACGCGAAGGTGTAGACTTCGTTGGTTACGGGAATGGTCTGGTTGAAGATGGGAGCCATGCTGGTCAGATCCTCGTAAACGTCGAACAGCTCCTGGTTGCCGGTGTTGGAGGTATTGTAGTAGAAGGTGAAGGCGAAGCCGCCTGCGGGGATGGTGATCTCGTTCTGAGCAGAGTCGTCTACGGAAGCGAAGATCAGGTTGTTACCTGCTTCCAGAGGCTTGCCGTCCTTGTCGCAAACCACGATGTAGGAATAGCGGAGGTTACCCTCGGAGGATTCCAGAACGCGGTCCTCCTCACCTGCGGGGTAAACGTAGAGCTGACCGTCCACGTCGCCCTCGTCGATGGCAACGCCGTTTTCCTCGGTAATGGGCATATTCAGCCAAACGTTGGAATCGGACTTGCTGTGGATCACAAAGCCTGCGTTCTCCAGCTTTACGTGGCCTTCTGCGCCGCGGATAGCGTCCAGATCCACGTTGAACAGCTCGATCTCATCGCCAACCTTGGCGGATGCCAGGATGTCGTAGCCTGCCTTGGCACCGTTCAGACCGATGATGTAGCCGTATTCGGGGCAAACCATATCGGACTTGATACCGTCGGGTCTGCCCAGGGTCATGTTGATCTCAACGATACGGTCAAAGCCGTCCACAACGGCAACTGCGAAATAGTTCATATCCTTAGCCTCGCCATGACCCAGAGCGGTGAGCTCATCAACGGTCATGTTATCGCCGGCAAGGATCACGAAGTAGCTGTCGTGAATATAGCCTGCATAGTCCAGCACGGTTGCGTTCGCGGGGAGCTCATCGCCCTCAGCGGAAGGAACCAGCACCAGCATACCTGCTACCATCAGCACGGCAACGAGGAGAGAAAAGATGCGTTTCATAGGTTTCATAGCCTCCATGAAAAAAAGATTTGATGTCTTCGTCTGCGCTGATTATACCAAACCGAAATGGAAATTGCAAGTGGTTTTGAGCATTTTTTACATTTTCATGACAAGTATTCAAGAAACGGCAAAAAAGAAGCCTCCGGAGAAGGGAAGCTTCCTCAAAAAAACTTATTTACGGATGAACAGGACGCCTAAGGTATTTCTGCCGCAATGGGAGGAAATGGTGCATCCCGCACGGGTGATATGGACGTTGGCATCGGGGGCGATGGACTTCACCTTTTCCGCACAGGCACGGTAGATGGCTTCGTCACACCCCGCGTGGGTGATGAAGATATGGTCAAGCTCCACGGCGGAGGCGTCGCCAAGCTGATCCTCGATGTATTTGAGCAATACGGCAGCAAATTTTCCGCGGTATTTCTTACCCACGCCCATCTTCCCCTCATGAACGGTGATACAGGGCTTGAGCTGTAAAAGATTGGCACCGATGGCCGCCACGGCGGAGCATCTGCCCCCTTTGTACAGGAACTCCAGATCGTCCACGATAAAGGAAGCGCTGACCTTGGGGGTCAAGGCTTTGCAATATTCCGCGATCTCGGCAGCGGACTTCCCTGCCTTGATCATCTCCCCTGCGGTGACCACCAGAAGGCCCCCTCCCGTGGAGAGGTTACGGGTATCCACCACGTAGACGTTCTCGAAGGATTGTGCCGCCAGGCGGGCATTGTTGTAGGTGGAGGACATCTCCGCGCTGATGGTGAAGAAGATGACGGCACTGCCGTCGGCGGTATGCTTTTCGAAGAAGCTGTAGAAATCCGCCATATTGGGTGCGGCGGTCTTGGGAAGCTCCTCGGTCTGCTCGTAGTGGCGGTAGATGGTATCGGGATCTATCTCCGTGCCGTCGGCGTAGGACTTCCCTCCCAGCGCGACAGTCAAAGGAAGGATCTGCAGGTCATAACGGGCGATCAGCTGGGCATTCAGGTCGGTGGTGCTGTCGCTGGCGAGGACGATGTTTTGTTTCATAACCGTTTTCCCTTCGTAGAGCATTTTTTTGGCACGGTGTGTGCTGACAATTCTATTATACCACAAGTTTCATTCTTCGTCAAGATGGGAATTGTTAAATCTCATCCGTTTCCTTTTCCCGATACTCCTGAACACCTACGATGGCGATCAGCTCCGCCTTGGTCTTCTTCTCGTCGCTTGTGGAGTAGCGGACGTGGAGGATATCCCCCTCGCGGATCTCCTTGCCGCCGTGCTCATCCACCTCGGCGCGGCGTTTTTCGTCGTGCTTCAGGGAGAGAACGAACAGGTTAGCGGGCCAGAAGATATCGCGGATCTGCTTGCCCACGGCAAAGGCGTTCTCTTGGACGGTGACGAAGGTATCGATCACCTTGGGGACGGTCTTCTCGCTATATTCCTCGGCGCGGCGCTCCAGCACCACGTCGTTGATGGAGTCTGCCCCGAACAGCTCGGGAATCACGAAGGCAAGAGAAGCGGCCACCACCACAGGGAGAAGGTTCCCGGAGCACCCCAAGGCTTCCACGGCAAACAGGATGGCCGTGAGAGGCGTTTTCATCATACCGGAGATGCAGGCGGTGATACCCAGCACCAGGATCATAGCGTACTGCTCCTCCCCCACCGCGGGAACCAGACCCTTGGCAAGGATGGAGGATACCAGAACTCCCAGCGCCATAATAGGGATGAACAGGCCGCCGGTAATGCCGTTGGCGTTGGCAGACAGAGTGAGGGTGGAGCGGACGAGAAGCAGGAGAAACAGCATCCCCAGAGCCACTTTGCCCTCCAGAAGCTCCAGGATCAGCTCGTGGCCTGTGGAAACAAAGGAGAAAGAACAAAGCCCCAAGGCCAACGTGGCGGCAAATACGAAGAAGATCTTCCATCCGTGGGGAAGCTTCCGCAACGTTACCGTAAAGAAGGCGGAGACGATGCGGTAGTATTTCAAAAACAGAACGGCAAAGAGACCCACGACAACGCCAACCAGTGCGGGGATCCAGATCTCCTTTGCTCCCAGGACGGGGAGGTCAAACTCCGGGAACAGATTGATCCCCAGACCAAGCAGAGGTGCGAGAAGCTCCGTGGTAAGCCTTGCAAACATAACGGAGGCGGCGGAAACGATGACGATCATGGGAGAGATTCGCTGGTGGGCTTCCTCAATAGCAAACAGAATGCCGGAAATGGGCGCGCCGGTTGCGGTGGCAAAGCCTGCACAGGCACCGCCCGTCATGGAATATCTGTCCCAGGCGCGGTGCTTTTTGGCAAAGGAGAACACCGTGCCTCTGCCCACAGCAGTACCCATCTGCACCGCAGGGCCCTCGTTGCCCAGGGGAACGCCCGTCAAGAAGGTGGTGAGGGACAGGAAGAAGATCCCCAGAAGGTTCTTCAGCCAGCCGAAGGACAGGATCCCCCGCAGGATACCGATGGAGGTGGGGATGCCGCCGCCCCGCAGGTTGGGAATCTTCTTATAGACGTAGGAAAAGAAAAAGGAAATGCCCAGCATGACTGCCAGCACCACGGGAACCAGGTACGGATGTGAGGAAAGATAGCCGTACCCCTCCTCGGACAGAGAGATGACGAAATGGGCGCACAGCTTGTAGGCAAGCACCGTGACGGCGGTGAGCACGCCGGAAAGGCCCCCGAAGACGAAGGCGGGGACGATGAAATTGAGAAGTTGGTTTTTCAGCTTTTTATACTTCATGGTATCACTCTTTTACGTTTGGGATTCTTGGGGTATTATAGCACATTCGGTAGGATCCTGCAAGAGGTTTTGGAAAAATGCGGGTAAAGCATTTGGAGGATGTATGAAGTTCGACGGAATGGCGAAGGAGATTTTTTTCACTATTGACTATTGACAAAGAAACACTTTCATGTTAGAATAGGTCGAAAAGTAAATAGTCTTATCAAGAGTGGTGGAGGGACCTGCCCTTTGAAGCCCGACAACCTACCGCACGGCAAGGTGTCAATTCAGCGATATTAGATCGAAAGATGAGAAGTTTTTTGTGGGTGACCCCGCTCTTGGAGGAAGTTCTGAGAAGCGGGATCTTTTGTTTGATCCCGGGAAAGAGAGAGTTGTTTTATGAGACAGTTTTTTACCAGTGAATCCGTAACGGAAGGCCATCCCGATAAAATTTGCGACCGCATTTCCGACAGCGTTCTGGACGCCATTCTTGCCCAGGATCCCACCGCTCGCGTTGCCTGCGAGACGGCTACCACCACCGGCTTGATCCTGGTGATGGGGGAGATCACCACCAACGCCAAGTTCGACGCGCAGGAGATCGCAAGAGAGACCGTCCGCGAGATCGGCTACGATCACAGCGATAAGGGCTTTGACTGCGATACCTGCGGCGTGATCGTTTCCCTTCACCGTCAGTCCCCCGATATCGCCATGGGCGTTGACCGTTCTCTGGAGGCCAAGGAGGAGGGCGGCGATCGCTTTGACATCGGTGCCGGCGACCAGGGTATGGTGTTCGGCTACGCCTGCAACGACACCCCCGAGCTGATGCCCCTGCCCATTTCTCTGGCACAGCAGCTGGCACGCCGTCTGACCGCCGTTCGGAAGCAGAGCATTCTGCCCTACCTCCGTGCAGACGGTAAGACCCAGGTCACCGTGGAATACGAGGACGGCAAGCCCGTACGTCTGGATGCCATCGTGGTCTCCAGCCAGCACAGCGCAGACGTAACGCTGGAGCAGATCCGCGGGGACATCATCCGCGAGGTCATCACCCCCACCCTGCCTGCGGACTTGGTGGACGAGAACACCAAGATCTACGTCAACCCCACGGGACGCTTCGTTATCGGCGGTCCCA
>JAFXBC010000045.1 GCA_017516825.1 Clostridia bacterium
AAGTAGCCAAAGCAGCTACGACCCGCGCGAGCCAGCCCAACGGGCTGGGTTGCTCAGAGCGTGACCAAGTCGGCACAATGCTTTTGGTTTAAGCGTAGTTTTACTATGCCGACATCAAAAACAGCTAAAGCTGTTTTTGGAACCGCGGTGCGAGGCCAAGTTGGCGTCCAGCCTTCGGTTTATGCGTGGTATCGTTTCGCCGACGTCAAAAACGACAATTCGTTTTTGGAACTGTAACGGATACGTACGGTTGAAAGCCTTTGCACGCACACCGCAGGTGTGCTGGCCTTCCCCTTGTTGGGGAAAAGAAATCTCCCTTCGGTCGATTACTTTCGGGGGACCACAACGAGACGGAAACACTGTCGTCTGTTGAATCGGATTTTTCTCGTAGTGGTGGATGAGGTTCCGATACACCGTTCATCCCCTCGGGCCGCCGATGTCAAAGTGCCCTACCCCACGAAAAAGCGGCGCCTGCAGGCACCGCTTGGGGGAGTGTTTACTTCAATTCCACGTTCCCGGAGAGGAAGCGGATGGCCCGCTCCACGGCGTCCTTGGAATCGTACCAGGGCTCGTTTTCGTAGTTGTAATCAAACTTCTTGCAGAACCAGGAGACGTCGTCCTTCAGCTTCTCCAAATAAGCGTTTTCGATCTTCACCGCGTCCTCTGCCAGGGCGGAATAGGCCTTCTTGTCCAGGCACTTGATCCCCGTACGCAACAGCATCTTATAGTGGGGCAGGCAGAACATGGTCTGCTCGTTGAACTTTCTGCGGAACTCCGAGGTCTCCTCGTGGAGATCGGCGGTGTTCACCATCACGCGGCGGAACTTTTCTTCGATACGGTCGCAAACGTAGCAGGTCTGCTCCAGCTCCTCCACCCGCTTCAAGCTCTTGTCAGCGGGATCCTTTGCCAGAAATCCCCCGGGCTTGATGTCCTTCTTTAATTCGTCCAGATGGCTTTCCAGGGTGAGAGCCATGCCGAGACGGTTTTTGCGGGGGAACATCTTCTGGTAATGGCGGCCGCAGAAGCCCTTCTTGTTGGTGATCTGGCGAATCTCCGGCTCCATCATGGAAGCCCCCAGGATCAGATCCAGCTCCGTGTCCTCCAGCTTGGCAAAGATCATGCAGAAGGGGCAGGTGCCGTTCTTTTTGTCAAAGGCCTCGTTGATCTCAATGGTATAGATGTGTTCTTTCATGGGGGCGTACCTCTCGCTTTTCTCTTTTCTTCCTTATTATAAAGGATAGATGACAAAAAAGCAAGAGGAAAATGAAAAAGCCGTTCTTCCTTTCAGAAGAACAGCCACGCCGCCAGGCGGTAGAAACCCAACGTGACGGACATCACGGCGGTGGGGATGAACAGGAACCGTAGCTTTTGTTTCATGGGCAGACTCCTTTTTTGAGAAGGTTTCACGGTTAGTATGCCCATTTTTTGCCCAATAAAACGGTGCGCCCGCTAAAATAGCAGGCGCTTCGTACCGTTTTTTTGTAATTCTCAGCCGCAGCAGCACAGGATCACGATTGCGCTCAGACTGATGATCCAGCAGCAGTTGTTGCCGCCGAACAAGGAATCAAAGCATGCCATAAAGAACCCTTTCCTTTCTTACGCGGTTAGGAAGGTTTCTCCCTTCCTTCAAAGGTAGAGTATGCAAAACCCGTTCCCGTGGTGACACAACGCCCCGTTGCACAACGGAAAGTTGCAAAGAGCCCCGCCCGAGTTCCCGCTTTTTGGCAAAAAGCAGGATCGACCCTGCCAAAACACCAACCAAGCGGTTATTGCAAAACAAAAACAGCTGTGATATAATAGCATCATCAGGAACGATAACGGCCGTAAGTTTCCAAACAACAGAAAGGAACTTAAACATGAGCGGATATCAAGCAGAAAATATCGGCAGGATCATTGCCGCCAAGCGCAAAGAAAAAGGGTTGACCCAGGAGGGGCTGGCAAGTCTGTTGCAGATCACGCCCCAGGCCATCTCCAAATGGGAAAACGGGGTGGGTCTCCCCGACGTGACCTTGATCCCCCGCATCGCCACTGCGCTTCAGATCTCCGTGGACGAGCTTTTCGGGGAAAACAAGCCCATGAAAAAAGCACAGCTTCCCATGGAGTATCAAGGGCTGGCTTTTGTCACCACCGACGGCAAGGTGGCGGTGTATTCCAACAAGTCCGTGGAATCCAAGGATGAAGCCCAAGTTACCTTCTCCGACGGCAGTACCGCCGACCTGAAGGCGCAATGCGTGGTCAACATGGGGCCCGGGGAGGTGCGTATTCTGGAGATCGGCTACCTGGTCTCGGAGTTCGTGGAGGAAGGTTGGGAGCGGGATACCCTGACCAAGTCCTTTGCGGGGGTACACTCTCTGAGCTTTATCAATTCCGCCGCCTGCGATATGGAGGCGGTGTATTGGGAGGGCGAGGAGACCGTGGTGGAGGCGGAGGGAAGCAAGCGTTTCCTGAGCCGCCTTTCCGTGACGGAGCGGGACGGTGAGCTGATCCTGGAGGCAAAATCTCCCTCCAATAACAACGGCGGGGGAGAGGATGGCAGTAAGATCCTGGTGAAATGCCCCTTCCGAAAAGGGGAAAAGGGCACCTTCCGCATCAGCGGTTGCGGGCAGATCAAAGCGCCCATTTCCTTCCAACACGCGGTGCTGGCCATCAGCGGGGCGGGAACCATCAATATTGCCGACGTCGAGACCTGTGAGATCGGTATCTCCGGCAGCGGTGACGTGGCCATGATGGATGCAAGAGAATCCCTTTCCGTCCGTATCAGCGGTTGCGGAAACGTTGCCTGCACGGACACCCGCAATCTGGACGTACGCATCGCAGGAAGCGGAGACGTTTCTCCCATGCGGTTGTACGGCGATGTGAACATCTCCATATCCGGCAGCGGAGACGTTTGCTGCAGCGGCGGACAGGTGGACAATCTGAAGATAAACGTCCATGGAAGCGGTGACCTGGCGGCAGACCTCCTCACCGTGGAAAACGCGGAGATCAACCTGCAGGGAAGCGGCAGAGTGACTTTGGGCAGGATCAAGGGCAAGTCCGTGGAGCGGCTTTCCAAGGATGCCAAGCTCATCGTCAAGCAAAGAGGATAGGCATAACAAAAAGAGACCTTCACGGTCTCTTTTTTTCAGTTGTTCAATCCCTTGTATTCCAGATATTCCTCCAAGCACATATCCAATTCGTGCATTTCCGTGGCGGCGGTTCTGCCCACGTAGCGGAAGTGCCAGGATTCGTACTTGATCCCCGTCACGGTCTGCTTGTCCGGGGGATAGCGGAGAACGAAGCCGAAGCGGTAGCAATTTTCCTCCAGCCAGATGGCGGCGGGGGTGCCGTCAAAGGTGCTGTTGGTATCGATCTGGTTGTGCATATCCACGCACAGCCCGCTCTGATGCTCGCTGGTGCCGGGGGGATTGGAGTAGGTGGCTACCAGGTTGTAGATCTGCTCCTCTGTCCAATCGGGGTGCCTTGCCCGTTCCTCTGCCAGGTAGTTGTTGAACAGGGTGGATTGCACGGCGTAGGAGCGGTAGCCGTTGGATACCTTGATGTCTCCGTGGCCGTACATAGCGGCCTCGTCCAGAAAGGCCTCCAGGGCTTTCTCTGCGTATTTTCTCAAATAGGAATAATAGTCAGGTCTTCCTGCCCGCATGTCCACGATATAGATCAGATCCGACGGCTCGTAATCCCTGCCCAGAGGAGCAGCGGGGCTGACCAACAGAAGGTACTCCGAGGCATCTTCCGGGTCGATATACTGCTCGTATGGGGTCAGATCCACGGAATAGCGGAGGCCCACTTCATATTCGTAGTCTCTGGTAGAGCCGAACTGGGGGATCTCGCCGCCCAGCCCCGGCTGTGGCTCGGGACGAGGCTCCTCCGAGCTTTCTTCCTCGGGGAAGGAGACCTGGATGTCCGAGCCGTTGGTTTCCTCCCGGGAGTCTGCTCCGGGGGTGCTTTCTTCTCGGGAGTCCTCCGAAGGGAAGTCACTTTCCTCGGTGACCGCCTGGGAGGAGCTTTCCGCCACAGGGGGCACGGCAGTCTCTGCCATAGCCAGCAGGGCGATGGCCACCGCCAACCCCAACGCCGCCGTACAAAGGATCACGGCAATGACCAGGTATGGGGAGGCCTGCTTCTTCTTTTTCTTCTTCGCCATGTTACACCAACGCGGCCTTTCCGCAGGCAAGCACTTCCTCTGCCGCCAGCTTCAGATCGGGCTGACCCATGACGCTGCTGCCGGCCACCAGGACGTTCGCCCCGGCGCGGACGCAATCTGCGGCGTTGCCCTTGCCCACGCCGCCGTCCACCTGGATATCAAAATCAAGGCCCCCGGCTTCTCTTTCCCGAACCAGCCATTCTACCTTGGGAAGCATGTCCGCCATGAACTTCTGCCCGCCGAAGCCGGGCTCCACCGTCATGACCAGAACCATGTCGCACAGGGGAAGGAGATCCTTCAAAACCTCCACGGGGGTTCCGGGCTTTACGGAGACGGCCGCCTTCACCCCGGCACTGCTGATCTGCTCCAGCACGGCGCGGGGATCTTCCGTGGCCTCGTAGTGGAAGGTGATGAGCTGTGCCCCCGCTCCCACGTAGTCGGAAATGTACCGCTCGGGACGGTCGATCATCAAATGCACGTCGAAAAACAGATCGGTGCATTTTCGCAGGGACTTGATGACGGGAGTGCCGAAGGAAATGTTGGGCACGAACAGCCCGTCCATCACGTCCAGATGGATATACTCTGCGCCGCCTTCCTTGATCTGGGCAAGCTGTTCTCCCACCTTGGAGAAATCAGCAGCCAGCAAAGAGGGTGCCAGGATCACGTTGTTTTTCATGAACAAAACCCTTTCGGTGCGTATACTATATAATGAAATGATATTTCACGACGAAACGGGGCGGCAGGACGTCGAAACCACGCAGGATCTTCCGAAAAACCGCTTTGTTTGTCGTTTCAAATATATTATATACCCGAACAGCCGGAAAGTCAATCAAAACAGGTTGGAAAACGTAAATTTTTCTTTGGAACGGATCTCCTCGATGTAGGTGGTGAACCGTTTCTTGGCGGCGGCGTACTCCTCGGGGTGGGAGTCTTGCCAGACCAGCATCTCCCGCAGGGCGATCTCCGCGTTCTTCAAGGCGGCATCGTGAACGGTGAGGGCCAGGAAGGGCTCTGCTTGCAGAAATTCCTGCAAGGCCTCCTCCGCCCGATCCTCCATCGCCAGCGCCAAAATAGCGCGGAGCCTGGATTCCGCCCACAAGCCGTTGCCCAAGGTAAAACCCACCGTCAACGCCAGGAGCAGAATAGCCACCACCACGTTTTTCAAGGAGTCCCTCCCGTCCGGGCGGAGGTGCCGGTTCCATCGGCGGGAAGAACGCTCATGTTCCCCGTAGGCTCAAGGATCACCTTGTCCACCTCCTCCAGCCCCGTGTAGCCGTTGTTGCGGATCTGGGAAAGAACTTCCTCTCTGGAGATACGGGTGCGGGTCAGGTTGCTCTCCAGGTAAGCGCCGTTTTCCACCAGGGTGATGGGCTTCCCTTCCAGAAAATGGCGGAAGGCGGTACTTTTGGCGCAGAGCATGGCCAGGATCACCTCCAAAGAGCCGATGCAGACCAGGGGTATGATGCCGAACAGAAGGGGGATGTCCGGATCCGTCATGGGGAAGACGGCGGCCTGGGACAACAGCATGGCGGAAATGAACTCCGTCATCTGCAATTCCCCGATCTGCCGTTTTCCCATCAGACGAACCACACACAGCAATAATAGGTAGGAGATCCCCGTGCGAACGAGAATGGCAGTCAATGAAAACACTCCTTTCAGCAATAGTTTAGACAATGCAAAATGCCACTATACAATTTGCACAAAAACGGCACTTTCAAATTGTTGAAATGTGTTGAAAAATAGGGCTTGACAAAATGGCTTTTCGGTGCTAAAATAGACCTCACGCGCCGGGGGAAAACCCAAGCGCAGACCACGAGAGAAAATAAATTTGAAAAAGTTTGAAAAAAGACTTGACAAATAGAAAAACTTGTGGTAAACTATTCAGGCTGTCCCCGAGAGGGGGATGGCGAGAACGGACATTGAAAACTGAACAACAATTGAGTACAAAGTAAGAATTGTACACGTATGTATCACAAGATATATATGGAACTCGTTGATTTCTTTTTAACTTAAAGTAAGCAGAGCA
>JAFXBC010000046.1 GCA_017516825.1 Clostridia bacterium
AAGCGACTGACTATCGAGGTATAAACCTCCTCCGAGTATGCCATTATGACACAAACTACAAACAAAAGATTTCATAGAAATAACCCCCTGTCAAATTCAAGTTTATCGATTAGTTGTGTTATACCATAATTTTTACCAAAAGTAAATAGGATGGCGGAATTTTGCAAATCATCCCGCCTCTCTCAAGCGTGTCCGTGCGGGCGATTCGTGAATCGCCCCTACAAAAAGGGGAACCTTTTGCTCCTCGACAAAGCCGTGGGTGAAAAGAATCAAAATCGCTTTCCGCTCCCGAATGGAGCATCTCCCGCAGGGAGCTTCGCCTTCCCCCGAGTCGTGCCCGTAGGGGCGATTCATGAATCGCCCGCAAACCAAAGTCCCCTCCGTTCTCGTTGCGAAAAAATACGGCTTGCTTTTCCAATGCGCTCTTTTCGTTTTCGTAGGGAGCGGCTTTAGCCAGGAAAGAGCGTAAGACGCTCCGCCTGAACCTCTGCAAAAAAACAGCACCCACAAACGTGAGTGCTGAATTTTGCAATAAAAACCGCTTATCTCTTGGAGAACTGAGAAGCGCGACGAGCAGCCTTCAAGCCGTACTTCTTTCTTTCCTTCATACGAGGGTCACGGGTCAAGAGGCCTGCCTTCTTGAGGACGGGACGATAAGCATCGTCAGCCTGGAGAAGAGCTCTTGCGATACCGTGGCGAACAGCGCCTGCCTGACCGGAGAGGCCGCCGCCCTTAACGGTGCAGATCACGTCGAACTTGCCTTCGGTACCGGTGGTGGTGAAGGGCTGGTTGACGATGAGCATCAGAGTGTCAAGGCCGAAATATTCCTTTGCGGCCTTGCCGTTAACGGTGATAGAACCGGTACCAACCATAACGCGAACGCGAGCTACGGAAGTCTTTCTTCTGCCGGTGCCGTAAAAATAAGGAACTGCGGGTGTGTAAGTCATGTTCATTTACCTCCTTATTTCTTAGAGTTCAACAGGGATGGGCATCTGGGCAGCCTGCTGATGTTCAGCGCCGGCATAGACCTTCAGACGGCCAAAGCTGTTGTCACCGATGGTGTTCTTGGGAAGCATACCCTTAACAGCCAGTTCAACTGCCATTTCGGGCTTGGTAGCCATCAGAGTGCGATACTTGACAGCCTTCATGCCACCGATATAACCGGTGTGGTGGTAGTGGATCTTCTGATCCAGCTTCTTACCGGTGAGAACGACCTTACCGGCGTTGATCACGATCACGCATTCGCCGCAATCCACGTGAGGAGTGTATTCGGGGCGGTGCTTACCGTTCAGGATCGTTGCAGCAGCGACAGCAACCTTACCCAGGGTCTTACCTGCGGCGTCGATTACGTACCACTTGCGCTCAACGGTCTCTTTTTTGAGCATCGTAGTAGACATATGCATAGTCCTTTCATAAATCCATATTTTCTTAAGCCTTTGCAATTATAGCACAGAAAACGGATTTGTCAAGAGGTTTTTCAAACTTTTTTGAATTTTTTTCGATTTTCTTTGATTTTCTTTCATTTTCTTTGATTTTTGAAAGAATTCAGTCCTCTTCGGACACCTCTTCCTCCGCCGGAAGGTTGAAGTCGGTGATGATGTACACCGATTCCTCCAGCAGGTAGGGGAGTGCGGTGTAGGTGATGCCGAAGTAAGGGCACTTCTTTTTGGGGAAGGAGAAGAACAGCTCGTTGCCCTTCAATTCCACGTTGGGGTATTCCGCTTTGATCAGCTGGTAATACTCCGTTTCCGCCTTTTCTGCGGTGGGGTAGATCAATCGCGCTACGGCGTTGAATACCCTGCCTTCCTCGTCAAAGCAGTAGGTGTATTCGTAGAAGATCCCGTCGGACTTCACGTTGGCGGTGATGTAATAGTCGTAAAGCAGCACCAGAACCTGCTTTTCCGGCAGGCTTTCTTCCTCGGAGGATTCCTCCGGGATCTCACTTTCCTCCACAGAGGATTCTCCGCTTACGGAAACCGCGGGGGAGGGAGGCTGTTCGCATCCCGCCAGCAGAAACGCCGCCAAAAGTAGCAAAAACAGTTTTTTCATATCAGAAATAATACGCATTGTTGTACTTGGTGGGCAGACCCTCGGCGTAAACGTGGGAGTCGTTGGAAAGGGTCAGTACCTCGGGAATGACAAAGCCATCCCGTTCCTGGAATTTGATCACCGTCATACCGCTGGTGGAGAGATTGAAATGGGTGCAGAATACGTTGTAGGGGATATCCAAAAGACTGCTCAGCACGCACATCCCCGCGCCGTAATGGGCAAATAGCGCCACTCTCTTATCGTTGGGGGCGGTGGGGAGATAAATATGGTTTTCTCTGTCGTGTTCGTAGCCCAGAGAGGCGATAAACGCATCCACGTCCCGGTTGATGGCGGCAAGCCCCGGTGTAAAATCGTGAAGCGCCATCACGTCGGGGTGGGTGTACCACTTCTCGCCCAAGGCCATGACGTCGGGACGCATAAACAAACGGGCGTTATCTGCACAGGCAATGGGCCAGGAACGGCCGCCTTTTCCGTTGGGCATGGCGGTGTATTCCCACGCCTTGCCCTCGTGGCACCAATCCACCTTGTGGATCACCTTCTTCAAAAGCTCCGCCGTGGGGGTACCCGTCAGCACCGCGCGGTTGGAGGAAGAGGAATAGATCTCGTCAATGCCGTAGCGGCAAAGACGCTTGGCAAGGGCTTCCGCCTGCTTGTGGCCCAAGGGGGTCAAGGAATCCGGATCGTAGATCGGGTCGCCGTGTCGAACGTAAAACAGTAACATACAGAATAAACCTCCGCGTTTCATTCACCCAAGTATAGCACATAAATCCCCCAAAAGCAAGAGAAAACCGCTTTTTTCCAAAGGAAAAGGAGCCGCGTGAAGACACGGCTCCTTCTTGGTATTACTTCTTTCTCAAAATCACAATGGCCACCGCCATGGCAACCAAAACCACGATGATCACGATCCAGATCTTGGGGAAGCCACCCTCTGCAGGTTCTTCCGTCTTGCTTTCCGTCTCGCTGACGGCGGGGGACACCTGTTCCTCCACGCTTGCTTCGGCGCTTTCTTCTTCGGAGACTGCTTCGGATTCTTCCTCGGAAACTTCCTCCGAAACTTCCTCCGAGACCTCCTCGGATACTTCTTCGGAAACTTCTTCGCTTACCTCCGGCGGATCAACCGGATCCACGGGAGGCTCAACGGGTTCTTCCTCGTTCACGCCCCAAATGATTTGGGCGGCGGGGAGCGCTTCATACCAACGCAAAGACCATCCGACAGGCCGTGCTTTAGGCGCACATTCCACCACCTTCAATGCACTGCAATAGGAGATTGCATCGGTGGCCACCACGTCCGCATCGGGCAAATAAACGTATTCCAGAGCGTTACAGCCGGACAATGCGTTCCCGCCGATGTACTCCACGCTGTCCGGGAACTTCAGCTCTTTCAGAGCAAAGCAGTACCGGAAGGCTTCGGCGCCTACCCACTTTAAGGTATCCGGCAGCTTGATGGAAACCAAAGCCTGCTGTTCCGTGAATGCGCCGTTCCCCAGTTGGATCACGGGCATACCGTCCAGCTCTGCGGGAACCTCGATCTCCGTTTCCTCTCCCAGATACGCACGGATGCTGACGCCGTCTCCTACGATATCGTAGAGGTAGTCGCCGCTACGCAGGAAGTTGTCATCGGGAATTCCCGTTGCTCCCCATACCACGGTTCCCTTGAAGTCATGGTCCCAGCTGGTCCAGAAGGAGGGGCGTTCCGCAGGCTCTGCGTAGATCGTGGTCAAACAAGGACAAAGCTCAAATACGTCATAGTCCAGCGATTGGACGGTAGCAGGCAGGAAGATGCTTTTGATCTCCGCACGGGAGAAGGCGCACCGCCCGATTTCTTTCAAGCTTCGGGGTAGGTCGATCCTGTTCACGGCGGCGCTGTAGAAAGCGTGATCCTCAATGGTGACCACACCCTCGGGAACGGTAAACACGTCCCAGCCGGAGCTGTTGTAGAAGGCGTATCTGCCAATGGTGGTGATCCCATCGGGTAGCTCTCCGTAAGCAAAGGCACGCACCAAGGTGCCGTTTCTGTTCATCAGGAAGGGACCCTCCGCATACAGGGTGGGGTTGCCCTCCGCAACCGTCAGCTCCTTCAGATTGGGGATAGCTCCGAAGGAGTCGCCTTCCACGTTTACCAGGGTGGAGGGCAAATGCAGCTTCTCCAGCTTCTTCAAATTGCTTAAAGCAAAGCTGTCGATGGAAGTAATGCCTTCAGGAAGAACCAGCTCCTTCAAATTGGAGCAACCGGAAAGCAAGCTTTCCCCCAGATCGGGCAGACCGGCGGGGAGCTGCAGCGTTTCCAGATTCTTGCAGCCGAAAAAAACTTCCTTGCCCAAGGTTGTGATGGTATCCGGCAGGATAGCGGAGGTGATACCGGAATTTTTGAAAGCCGCCCCGTCGATCTGCTCCAAGGCGGGAGGGATCGCGATATTGGAAAGCGCGGTGCAATTATAAAATGCACCGTAACCGATCTTCGTAACGGTGGAAGGCATCCGGAATTCCGCCAAAGCCGTGCAGCCTTGAAAGGCTTGCTTTTCAATTGCAGTGATCCCTTCCGGAAGGCTGACCTTGGTCAGGTTCTCACAGCCCAAAAACGCCCAGGTTCCCACGGAGGTGACCTCATCCCCCAAAATGGCTTCCGTCAGCCAGTCGGCGTAGCAGAAGGCGTAAGCACCGATGGCGGTGATCCCCTCGGCGGGGACGGAACTGCCCTCGTAGCCTTGCAGTAATACGCCGTCGGCGGTGATGAGACAGTTGTTTTCTATCCGCAGGTACTCATTCCCGGGGGCAAAAGTCAGCTCTTCAAACTTTTCACAGCCCACCACAGGGGCGTGGGTCATGTGCTTCACCGTGGAGGGGATCTCCACCGATTTTGCGTTTTTGCAATCGTAGAAGATGATTCCGGTGATCTCTTCCAGCCCCTCGGGGAGGATGACGGTTTCCACGTAAGGACATTCATCGAACAAGCCGCCCACTTTTTTCAGGGTAGAGGGCAGAACCACTTCCTTCAATTTTAGGCAATAAGCGAAAGCCGTGCCGTGCATTTCCTCCACGCCCTCGGGGATCACCATCTTCTCCACGGCATCACAGCCCTCGAAAGCACCGTGGATGATCCGCAGGGTGGAGGGCAGGGTGATGTCTCTGAGATCCTCTCCGTTGAAGAAATAGAACCCGCCGATCTCTTTCACACCCTCCGGGATCACAAGGGTCTCCGGGACGGTGTAGGCGAAAGCCATGGAATCAATTTCCACGATGGGATAGCCGCCCACCTCCGCCTCTATAACGATGTCTTTTTCCCATCCGTTATATTCAACCAGAGTGGCTTCGCCAGCCTTGACGGCAAGAAAATAGTCGTCAAACGTTTTAAGTTCGTACCCGTTTTCGGTGTACCAATCTTCCGATCCGCCCTCGCAGGCGACGGCTTCTTCGGTGAAAAAGACGGGACACACCACCGAAAGCAAAGCAAGGCAAAGAACCAAACATAACGTCTTCTTCACAAAAGACACCCCTCTCAAGTCATTTTTTCTTTATTCTACCATAAAAAATATGAAGAAACAAGAAACAAAGAATGAAAAAACGTCCCATGGGCAAATTTCTGCATTTTTTACATGGGCTTTCCGTTTTTTTGTGCAATATGCATAAATAACAAAAACCCCTTGACAAGGGGGAATTTTTGTGCTATACTCCCTTTACCGAACAAGAACGGATGTTCGATGTTCAAAAAAGAAGGACGCCGCCACGGTTACGCTCCATCCGCGACGGCGATGAGATGACAGACAGGTTTGTGAGAAGAAAGGAAACAAAATGGACAGCTACACCAAAATTGCCGAAAAAATGCTGGCAAGAAGCGACCTGATGGCAGTTGCCAGAGAGACCTTAGAGGACCAGATCTCCTTCCTGGAAGGGGAGCTTGCGGAAACGGGGGAGACGTCGGGAGGCCGCCGTGCCAAATTGCAATTGAAGATCGAGGATACCCGCCACCGCCTCCGCGCCCTCTACGAGGAAATGGAGCGGATGGACAGGGGATACGCCGTGCTGACGGAATACCAAAAAGATCTTCTGGAGAAATTCATCGTCCACCGCACCAAGGATTGCGTGGAGGAGCTTTCGGAGATCCATTGCAAGGAACGTTCCGCCCTCTACCGCGACCGCAAGAAGGCCTTGGAGACCTTCACCATGGCGGTATACGGCGCCCTTTAACGGCTTAGCATCATTTGTTCTGCCAAAGAGAAATCCTCTTCCGTCAGCCCCGTGAGGGCAAGGATCTTTTCGGAATAGGGGATCCGCTTTTCATAAGACTCCACGGTGTGGGAGTCACTGCCCCAATACAGAATATTCCCCACCTCTTTCGCCATGCGGAAGAAGCGCAGGTATTCAAAGCGCTCCAATTCGCTATCCGGCACGGAACCGAATTCGGAAAGGTTCAGTTCCATCCAGAGCCCCGCCTCCTTTGCGCCGATCAAGGCGTCCTTCAGTTGGGCGTCGGTGATGTACTTGTAGGCTTCGTTTTTGAATTCCCAGGGCATACAGCAGGGGATCATGGGGTGGCAAAGCCCTACGAACAGCCCTCTTTTCGGGTGCTTGCAAAGGGCTTCAAAGCTTTCCAGCAGGAAGTTCGCCACGTCCCCTGCGCCGGTTTTGTCTGCGGGGATCACAAAGCCCTTCATGTGGACGTGATCGTGGGGGATGATGATATAATCGGCGTACTGCGCCGCCTCCTCGTCCAAGCCCAGTAAGAAGTTTGCGTATTCTCCCTCGGCACCCTGGAACACCTTCACGGTAGAGGGATGCTCCGAAAGATAGGCCTCGATCTCCTTTTTCTGTGCCGCCAGACGCTCATAGGGCTGTTTTTGATACCAGGGGGATGCCCCGGGAACCCCTGCCGCCCAGCTATGGTCGGTAAAGCCCAGGATGCTTTGGTTGGCTTTTTCCGCCGCGGCGATATAGCGGTGGAAGAAGGCGTCCTTGGCCGCGCAGTCGGAAAGATGGGTGTGTACGTGCAGATCGTAATGCATAAGTTACCTCCATTGTGTTTAAGAGGCGCCGCCTCTTAAAAACTCCGCTTAGGGAGCCTGCTCCCTAAGAACCCGGTATTGTGAAATCATTTCCGAAAACCACAGTTTTCGGCATTAAAAGGTCTTTGAATGATTCTATACCTCGCTAAAGCGAGGTTGCGCCCCCCCTTGTAGCAAAAACGGGAACGCCGTCAAGCGTCCCCGTTTTTTCGTTTGGTTATCCTCTGGGGATCAAGCCGGTCTCGGGATCCGCCAGCCCCATAAGGGACCGGTAAAGCTCTGCCGCGTTGGGATAGGCGGTTTCCATCTCGGTGATGAGAGCGTCCATCTTGATCTCCTTCACGTCGATGCCGGGCGCGGGAGTGGCGATCTCCACACTGCCGGGAACGAAAACGCTTTCGGTGAGCATGCTGATCTCCAGCAGATTGGCAATGGAGGCAGACAGGGAAAGGGTGGTCTCCACACCTGCCTCGGTGTCCCGGTAAGTACCGTTGATGGTAATGGGAATGGAGAGGGTCATCTCTTCCACTACGGTGGAGGCATTGATGGTTCCCTTGTAAGTCAGCTTCTTGTTCTCGTCGGCAGTCACGGAGAAATCCGCGGTGGTGGTGGTTTCGGCTTGGATCTCCGCTTCGATCTTCAGGTTGTTCGCCGCTACGGTGAAGGTGCAGGTGGTCTGGGACAACACGGCGTCCCCTTCCGTTACGGCGTAGGTCAGGGTGGTCACAGCTCCGTTGACGGCGATGCTGAAGCGGGTCAGCCCCACCTCAACGCCATCCTCCAGAACGGAAAGCTTCAATTGGTAGTTCTTGCCCGCCGCCACGTTCAGAACCAGAACCATGGTCTTTTCCTTCCCGCCGGAAACCTCGATGCCCTCGTCGTTCATCAGATCGGCGGTGCCAAACAGGTCGGAAAGGCCGCTTCCCTCCATGGCATTATCCAACACCGCGTCAAACTCCTTGGCGGTCTTGGCGTCCATGGTGATGGTGTAGGTATCCACCGCCTCGCTCTTGGCGATGAGGATCATCTCGTCGGTGAACAGCGCTTTCACGGAAGCTTCCAGATTCTCCAGAACGCCGCCGGGGATGGCCATGGTCTGGGACTCCGTCAAAACGGTGAGCAGGCTGTTGGAAACGGCGGTGAAGGGCTCCTCCTTCACACCGGGCAGCAGAACGTACTGCATGGTCTCATCGGAGTATTCCTCGAACTTGATCTCGTCTCCGGCGGCAAACCAGGTGCCTGCGGTGCTGACGATCCCGCCCATGTTTTTGGAGACGGTCTCCTTCTTCACAGGCTGATCTCCGATCATGCTCACGCCCATGGCGTTGATCTTCTCGATGGTGAGGGAAGAAGTCTCGGTACCGTCCTCCTCGTCGGTGATGATGGAGAACAAAGGCATCCCGAAGGTGGCCTCCAGGGGATCAAAATATTCCCCCAGGGTGGTGAGGGCCTCCCAGAACAGCTCCGCGTGGGTGGGCTGGGGAATGCTCTCCGTGCTTTGGGTGCTTTCGTTGCCATTCCCCTGACCGCAAGCGGCCAGCAGGCAGGGCAGACAAAGCAGGGTCAGTGCCATCAAAAGAGACAGCAGCTTGTGCTTTACAGTGTTTTTCATTTCATATTCCTCCTTTTTTTAAGGCCTTTTTTTCTTTTCTCTTGCGGATGGCTCCCGCCAGTGCCAAACAGCCAAAGGCGAACAACAGCCCCGTCAAGGCTCCTGCGCTGTCAATGAGTACGTCCGCAAACCTCCCGGCGCGTCCCTCCGAGAATAGCTGGATCCCTTCGTCGGCAAAGGCAGTCAACACCGCGTACCCCAAGGGGATGGTCAAAAACAGCTTTTTCTCCCCGGTAAACCGCCGCGCCGCAAAACAGCACAGACAGCCCAGCAGGGCGAATTCCAGAAAATGAGCGGCCTTCCGCACGAAGACCACCACGTTATACTCCGTGGGCTCTACCTTCACCACAGGCAAAAGCTGCTCCACGGGGGGCTTCACCAGCTCCACCACGGCACCGCTTTGCTTTGCGGATTCCTCTCCGTCCCGCAGGGAGTTGGAGAAGATAAAGATCTGACATCCCACCACGGCCAGGAGCAACAGCCACGTAAGAACTTGTCCTTTGTGGGTCTTCCACCAAGTCATGCGCCACCTCTTAACAGCTCCTCTGCCGCTTTCCGAACGGTATCCGTCACCTGCAGACCGCCCATAATGCGGGCAAGCTCCCCGATCCGTTCCTCGTAGTTCAAAAGCAGGA
Organism: Clostridia bacterium; assembly: GCA_017516825.1. Lineage (GTDB taxonomy): Bacteria > Bacillota > Clostridia > Oscillospirales > CAG-382 > Coliplasma. Next base: position 9,297 of record JAFXBC010000046.1, read on the forward strand.
CCTCCGTCTGGGTTCTGCCGTTTTCTTCCTTCTTGGCAATGCGGTACTGATGGGAAGCGCAAGCCGCAAGCTGTGCCGCGTGGGTCACGCAGATCACCTGGGTGTTGCCGCCGGAGGCGATCTGAGCCATCATCCGCCCGATCTTCTCGTTGGTCTTGCCGGAAATACCGGTGTCGATCTCGTCGAAGATCAGGGTGGGGGTCTGCATCACGTCCGCCAGCACGCATTGCAGGCAGAGCATAATGCGGGAAAGCTCACCGCCGGAGGCGATCTTCCCGATAGGACGGGGTGCTTCTCCCGCGTTGGCGCTGACGGAGAAATCGATCTCGTCCATCCCCGTGGGAGTGGCGTCCCCCTCCGTCACGGAGATCACAAACCGCACCTTGGGCATATCCAGCTCCGCCAAAGCCTCCTGCACCCGTGCCGAGAGGGTCTCTCCTCCCCGGATGCGGGCTTGCCGCAGAGCCTTTGCCGCCTCTTTCAAAAGGGCGCCCTTTTCCTTCAGTTCCTTTTCCAGCTGCAGGCAATCCTCCCCGCAGTTTTGAAGCAGCGCCAGGTCTGCGGAAGCCTTTTTCAGCTTCTCCGCCAGCCCTGCCTCGTCGGTTCTGTATTTCCGCTCCAGGGCGGACAGCTTTTCCAAACGGTTTTCCACCGCCGTCAGCCGTTCCGCCGTGTTTTCCGGATCGGAGGTGTAGGGATACACGCTTTCCGCAATGTCCGTCAGCTCCGCCTTTACGTCCTCCAGACGGGTGAAGTATTCCTTGCACTCCGGCAGGATGGCGGAAAGTCGGTTCACCGCCTGCATGGTCTTTTTCAGCTGTGCCATGGCGGAAAGATCGTTCCCATACAAGGCGTCGTAGGCCTGGTGGGCGTTTTCCGTCACCTTCTCGCTGTTGGCCAGGAGGGCGTGCTCCGCCGTCAGCTCCGCTTCCTCACCGGGGCGGATCTTGGCCTGCTTCAGCTCCCTCACCTGGTATTCCAGAAGATCTCTGCGTTCCGCCAGATCCTCCGCTTTTTCTTTTCGTTCCTTCAATTCCCGCTGTAAGGCACGGCATTCTCCGTAAAGCCTGCCGTATTCCTCCAGAAGGACTTCGTTGCCGCAGAACAGATCCAGAAGCACCCTCTGCTTTTCTGCAGAAGCCAGGCTCTGGGTGTCCTGCTGGCCGTGTATATTCAAAAGTAAAGTCGCCGTCTCCCGCAATTTGGAAAGGGGAACGGTCCTGCCGTTGATCTTGGCGGTGCTTCTGCCGTCTGCCGTCAGCCTGCGGCTCAAAAACAGAACCCCGTCCTCGCAGTCCGTCACGTCCAGTTCCTCAAGGGTTTTTGCCATATGGGCGGGGTAATCGAAGACCCCCTCCACCAAAGCGAACTCCTCTCCCGAACGGATCAGCTCCCGCTCTCCGCGGGCACCGCAAAGGAGCCCGATGGCGTCGATGAGGATACTTTTCCCCGCACCGGTTTCCCCCGTAAAGGCGCAAAATCCCGCCGATGGCTCAAGATCAAGCCTTCGGATCAGGGCGATATTTTCGATGTGAAGGGATGTCAGCATGGAGGCTCCACGCTCCTTTCGTCAAGCAGGGGAGAGATCAGTCGTTTTCCGCCAGAACGGTCTTCAAAAGCTCTGCGCAGATCTTCTCAGCGGCGTCGTTGGTCTTGGCAATGATCAGCAGGGTATCGTCCCCCGCCAGGGTGCCCACGCATCCGGGAATGGCCATGGCGTCCAAAGCGGCGCCAACGGCGTTGCCCATCCCCGTGCGGGTCTTCACCACCACCAGATTCCCTGCGGCCTCCGCCCCCGACATGGCGTGGCGGAGAATGGGAATGTAGGTCTCGGAGAGGATCTGACGGTCCTCCCTGGGGGAAGAATGGGTACGGTATTTATACACCCCGTCCTCACCCATGGATTTCACCAGATTCAGCTCTCTGATATCTCTGGAAACGGTGGCCTGGGTCACGTTAAAGCCCCGATCCGCCAGCATTTCCTGCAAAAGCTCCTGGGTGTCTACGGAATGGGTCTTGATCAGCTCCAGAATGGCAGTCTGTCTTTTGTTTTTCATAACGCTCTCTCTTTTTTGACCTTAGGTCAATTTCTTCATCAAGGCTTCGTAAAAGCCTGCGTTCTTCAGCTTCAACAGCTTCACCTTATCCTCGCTCTGCTTCACCGTAAGACGGCTTTTTCCCTGCAAAACAGGGAACAGATTGCTGTCCACCGCCACGGTGGCATCCCCCTCGATCTCCACCGTAAGCACGGAGTCGGGAGAGAACACCATGGGACGCATGGCCGCCAGGGTGTGGGGTGCCAGGGGAGACACGCAAAAGGCGTTCAGCTTGGGGTCGATGATGGGCCCCCCTGCGGAAAGGTTGTAAGCGCTGGAGCCCGTGGGGGTGGAAATGATCATCCCGTCCCCTCGGTAGGAGCAGACCTCGTTGCCGTCGCAGAACAGCCGCAGACGGATCAGTGTGCCGGGCGTGGCACGGCAGATCGCCGCCTCGTTCAACCCCGTCATGGTCTGCAAAGGAACTTCCTCGCTTTCCACGGAGGCGTCCAACAGCATCCGCTCCTCAATACGGGCTTCCTCCAGACCTGCCAGCAGATGGCATTCGGAGATCTCCAATTCCGCCATATAGCCCAGGGTGCCGAAGTTGATGCCCACCACGGGGACCCCCGTCTTTCTTGCCAGACGTGCGGCGGCCAGCATGGTGCCGTCCCCGCCCAGCACCACCACCGCGTCACAGCCGGAATAGGCCGCGTGGGTGGGGAGATAGCGGATCTCGTCGGTGGCAAAGCGGCTGTCCGAGGTGAACAGGGTGTACCCCATTCCCATAAGCAGGGAAGCTACCTTCTCAAAGTCCCGCTGATCCACGGGTCTGCTCTGGTTGGGATACAGCAATATGGTTTTGTACAGCATGGGACTTCACTCCTTCCGCCAATAGGCCAGGTATTCCCGATTTCCGTCCCCGCCCAAAATGGGGGAGTCGGTGTATGATAACAGTTTGAGTCCGTGATTGCTTCCCTCTGCCTTCAATTCTGCAAGCAGGTTGCGAAACAGCTTTCCCTGCGGGTCTCGGACGATCCCGCCCTTCCCCACGTGTTGCTTTCCCACCTCGAATTGGGGCTTGATGAGGGAGACGAACAGCCCGCCGGAGGGCAGAATATCCGCCACGGCAGGGTATAAAAGTCTTTGGGAAATGAAGGAAACGTCCGTCACCACCATATCCACGGGACGGGCAAAATCCTCCTTTTTCAAATACCGTGCGTTGGTCTTCTCCATGTTCTTCACACGGGCGTCACACAGTAGCTTTTCGTCCAACTGGCTGTGCCCCACGTCCACGGCGTACACGTAGGAGGCCCCTCTTTGCAGTAAGCAATCGGTAAAGCCCCCGGTGGAAGCACCCAGATCCACGGCAGTCATGCCGGAGACGTCGATGTCAAAGGCCTTCAAGGCTCCCTCCAGCTTGTACCCCGCCCGGGAGACGAAGCCTTCCTCCTCAGATTCCAGAAGAGTGACCTCCATGCCTTCCTCCACGAGAAAGGAGGGCTTTTCCACAGGCTTGCCGTCTACCAGAACGCGGCCTTCTTTAATAGCCTCCGCGGCCTTGGAACGGCTTTTGCAATAGCCGTTTTCCGCAAGAAAGAGATCAATACGCAACGCTGCCCACCATCCCTTCCGCCTCGGCAGCCATCTGCTCTGCTGTCAGGCCAAGATCGGCAAACAGCTCCATGGTAGAGCCGTGGGCGGGGAATTCCCCCGTGATGGCGCGGATGAAGATACGGGTATCTCGACAGATCCCCGCTTCCGCAAAGGCAGAAGCCAGGGTCTCCCCGATGCCGCCCTCGCGGATCCCTTCCTCGGCCACGTACAAAAGGCTTGCCCCCTCTGCGTAGGCCGCCAGACGGGAGATCTCCAAGGGTTTCAAGCGGATCAGCCGTACCACCCTTGCGGGAATGCCCTTGCCTGCAAGAGCCTCCGCCGCCTGCCGCACCTCTGCGGAAAGACGGCCGTAGGTATAGAACACCACGGCGGGATCACAGCCGTAATCGTACACCGCCAGGGTATCGTCTGCAAAGGTTGCCTTCTTCCCGCAGGGAAGCTCCTTCCCCCTGGGGTAACGCACCGCCGCGGGAGAGGGGAGAGCAATGGCCAGCTCCAAGGCTCTTTCCAATTCCCCGTAGGTCTCGGGAGAATACACCGTAAACCCGGGGATCTGATTCAAAAACGCCACGTCGAAAATACCGTGATGGGTAGGGCCGTCCTCCCCCACCAGACCTGCACGATCCAATGCGATGACGATGGGGAGCTTCTGCAACGCCCCGTCGTGGATCAGCTGGTCGTAGGCCCTCTGGGCGAAGGTGGAATACACCGCGAACACAGGCTTCATCCCCTGCCTTGCCAAGCCGCAGGCAAAGGTCACCGCGTGCTCCTCTGCGATGCCCACGTCAAAAAACCGTTCCGGGAAGATCTCCGCAAAATCCGCAAGCCCCGTGCCGTCGGGCATGGCGGCGGAAATGGCGCAGATCCGCTTGTCCTCTGCGGCAAGCCTGCAAAGGGCATTGCCGAAGGCGGCGGAGAAATTCCCCCCGCCGGAGGAATACGGCTCTCCCGTGGCAGGGTCAAACCTACCGATGCCGTGGAACAGATCGGGACGTGCCTCCGCGTAGGAATACCCCTTTCCCTTCTGGGTCAGGATATGCACCACGCTGCAATGGCCGTCCTCCTTGGCCTCCTGCAGGACCGTCTCCAGAAGGGCTTCGTCGTTGCCGTCCAGAGGGCCGTAATAGGAAAGCCCCATATGCTCAAAAAAGTTCTCCCGCACCAACAGATGCTTCAGCCCGTTCTTCACCCAAGTGGCGAGCTTTACCAGCCCTTTCCCCAAAAGAGGAATATGGAGGAAGAAACGCTTCATACGGTTCTTCAAGCGGAAATACTTCCCGCTGTTGCGGAAGCGGTTGAGATAGGTATCCATTGCCCCCACGTTGCGGGCGATGGACATGGTATTGTCGTTGAGAATAACGATCAGCTTGTTGGTCCCGGCGCAGTTGTTCAAGGCCTCGTAGGCCATGCCCCCGGTGAAGGCGCCGTCCCCGATGACCGCCACGGTATAGCTGTCATCCCCGGAAAGCCGCTTTGCCGCGGCAATGCCGATGGCGGCGGAAATGGAGGTGGAGCTGTGGCCGCACCCGAAGGCGTCGTACTCCGATTCGCTGATCTTGGGGAAGCCGGAAAGCCCCCCGTGCTTCCGCAGGGTGGCAAACTGCTCCCGTCTCCCGGTCAAAAGCTTGTGGACGTAGGCCTGGTGTCCCACGTCGAAGATGATGCTGTCCGTCGGGCAGTCGAACACACGGTGCAAGGCCACCGTCAGCTCCACCACGCCCAGATTGGCGGCAAGATGACCGCCGTTTTCCGACACCACCCGCACCAGCTCTTCCCGTATTTCATTGGTCAAATTCAAAAGCTCGTCCCCGGGGATCTTCTTCAGATCCGCGGGAGAGTGGATGGTTTCCAGCATATTCTTTCCTGCCACCACGGGGCAGGTCTCCTTATTTTCTGAACAAACACATAGCCTTCGCCACCAGCATCACGATTTTGTCGCTGTGCTTCATGGCAAAGTTCTTGCAGGCCGCCTTCCCCCCCACCGTCATGGCGGAGATCAGGGAGGTCACCGCCAGGGAGTACCAGAACGCCCCGTCGGCAAACAGCTTGGCAACGATGGCGGCACCCGCCGCACCCGTCACGACGCCGCAGATATCACCCACGATGTCGTTGCACACCGAGGACACCTTGTCAGAGTTGGCCACCAGCCACACGCCCTTCTTTCCCGCACGGAGACGTCTCGCCGCCATGGAATGGAAGGGGGAGGCGTCCGCCGTGGCCACCGCCAGACCGATAGCGTCAAAGATGATACCCAGCGCAATAAAGAAAAGCAGCAGTAAAATGGCAACGACAATGTTAGCGTTCGCCGTGACCTCTCCCATGGTTACCGAAAACACGGCAGAGATGACAAAGCTCACAAGGAATGCCGTTACGACCCATCTTACCCTGCTCTTTTTCTTCACGTCCTTTTTACTGGGAGGCTCTTTCCCCGATTCGTTGTTTTTCTTCAATATAGACATTTTGATGATCCTTTTCTTCTTAAGAACCTTTTTTGAAAAAAAGGTTCTTAAAAACTCCAAAAAACTTTCCCTGCCGAAAACTGCCGTTTTCGGAGAAGTTGTAATAACTCTTTTCATCGCGAAGCGATTTCAATAATTGCGTCGCTTGCCCGAATTCATTTCGGGCAAAAAGACACCGATTATAGTTTTTCTCGCCGTGGCTAACGAGCGAGAAAAATTCGCACGTAGTGCGAACCCCCTTTGGGGGCTCACGTCCCGCGGAAGGGACGTGTAAATCACTGCGAAGCCGTGCGCTTCGCAGTGAGAGCGAAGCGATAATAATTGCGTC
>JAFXBC010000047.1 GCA_017516825.1 Clostridia bacterium
GGCGATTCACGAATCGCCCGTCAAGAAGAATCTTCCACCGCAGAAATATATACGAACAACACAGGACTTGAATGTCTGCGTTTCTTGTTGCGTGCATGCATAGGGTAGCTTTCGTAGGGGCGATTCACGAATCGCCCGCCAAGAAGAATCTTCCACCGCAGAAATATATACGAACAACACGGGACTTGAACGTCTGCGTTTCTTGTTGCGTGCATGCATAAGGTAGCTTTCGTAGGGGCGATTCACGAATCGCCCGCCAAGAAGAATCTTCCGCCGCAGATATATATACGAACAACGCAGGACTTGAACAACTGCATACAGGCTCCCCATGGAAGGGGGAGCTGTCTCGTCGCTTGCGACGTGACTGAGGGGGTTGACCCACGGGGTAAAACAAACTTCTTGCCCACAGGACTTGAACTCCGCACAAAACAAAGTGCGGGGCACTTTGTTTCTGAAGAATGCTTCGCTACGCTTGCATTCTTCCGGGCGTGCAGAGCGATAACCCTATCACACGCCAAAACAAAAAAGCCCGCAGGGGGGCTTTTTTGCTTTGGTGCGGGCGACAGGACTTGAACCTGCACGCCGAAGGCGTAAGATCCTAAATCTTATGCGTCTGCCAATTCCGCCACGCCCGCATACCGAAGGGTATTCTATCATCTTTTTCCGCAAATGTCAAGATTCCCCTTGCCGATTGGGAAAAAATATGCTATACTGTCCCCATCAAGAAATGAAATGGAGCCTGCTATGGTAGAACGCAAGAAAGTCGCCGTGATGGGGTGCGGGAGATGGGGGTCGTTGATCGCATGGTATCTGGACCGTATGGGCCACGACGTATGCCTTTACGGGCGGGAAAGCTCTGCTGCCTTTGCCCGCTTTGTGGCGGAGCGGAAGAACGATTTCCTCACCCTGCCGGAGACGGTGACGCTCACCTCCTCCCTTGACGAGGTGATGTCCCGTGAGATCCTCATTATCTCCGTGGGCAGTCAACAGCTCCGCGGGCTGATGGAGGAGCTTTCCGTCTACCCCGAGGGGAACCGTGTCTTCGTGCTGTGTATGAAGGGCATCGAGATCTCCACGGGAAAACGGCTGTCCCAAGTGGCCTCGGAATTCCGCAAGGAGCCTGTGGCCGTGTGGCTTGGGCCGGGACACGTCCAGGATTTCTACCGGGGACAGCCCAACTGCATGGTCATCGACAGCGAACATACCGCTCTGCGGGATGAGCTCATCCGCCTGTTTTCCGGGGATCTCATCCGCTTCTACTACGGAACGGATCTCATCGGCAACGAGATCGGCGCCGCCGCCAAGAACGTGGTGGGCATCGCCGCGGGGATGCTGGACGGGGTAGGGCTTTCCTCCCTGAAGGGGGCCCTGATGTCCCGCGGCACCACCGAGATCGCCCGTCTTATCCACGCCCTGGGCGGACAGGAGCGTTCCGCCTACGGCCTTTGCCATCTGGGAGACTACGAGGCCACCCTGTTCTCTCCCCACAGCCACAACCGCCGCTTCGGGGAGTGCTTTATCAAGGGGGAGACCTTCGACCGCCTGGCGGAGGGATATTACACCGTGGCCGCTTTGATGAAGCTTTCTGAGGAATACGCCGTGGAATTGCCCATCTGCAATGCCGTCTACCGCCTGTTGTACCTCCATGCAGACCCCAAAACGGAGCTGGACGCCCTGTTCGCCCGCTCCCAGAAGGCGGAGTTCTGCTGAAATACTTTCTTAACAATTTTGTCGGAATGCCCAAAAGCGTTCCGACATTTTTGTGCTTTCGCCGTCTTGCGAAAAAGCCGTTTTTGTGGTATCCTATAAGGGAGTTTTGACACCCCTTTTCGGAAAGGATCTTTATGACACCCGTTTGCATTTCCAAAATTCGTAAATTATGCCTGCTGCTTTTGGCGGCTTTGTTTCTCTGTGCCTGCGCCGCAGGGGCGGAGGAGTCTTCCATGGCGGAAAGCTCCCGTCCCGCGCAGGAAAGCAGTGCCTCTTACGAGGAGCCTCTTTCCTCCGAGGACAGCTCGGATCCGTCTTCCGAAGACACCTCCCCGGAAGAAACCACGGTAGAAGCTTCCTCCGACGAGCCCTCCGACGAATCCTCCCACGAGGAAAGCTCTTTGGTAGAGCCCTCCGAGGAACCCTCCGACGAGCCCTCCGAAGAACCTTCTGACGAACCTTCTGACGAACCTTCCGATGAGCCTCCCGTTTCCTCCGACAAAACCGTCCTCACCAAGCAGGGGAGCTTCAAGGTGGGCGACGACGGCATTTTCCATTACGGCATCTGCTGTTCCCGTACCGCCTTCCCTGCGGAGATCAACACCCCCGTCATCCACGGCGTGGACGAAAAGGGGGAGGTTTACGTCTTCTGGAACCAACAGGTCATCCGCTTGAGCGACGGCACAAGCTTTTCCCACCATTCCCAGGTCTGCGAAGCCCAGATCCTGTTTTGGGGCGGGGATCTGTACCTGCTGTTCACCGACAACACCGTACAGCACTACGATCTTGCAAAGGGCTTTGAGGCCGCAGAGCTCACGGCCACCCATAAGCTTTCCGATCCTTCGGGATACCCCGGCAGGCTGTACGTCCTGGGAGAGGAGGTCTTCTTTGCCAATTCCCGCGGAGAGATCTATTCCCTGGACGGAGCAAGACAGAAAGCGCTTTCCCTTCCTTATGACGGAGAAGTGCTTTGGGCAGGAGCGGGCTACGCAGTGACGGAGCACAAGAACGTCTTCGGCGAGACCTATTGCTACCAGACCCTCTACACCCGCTACGACGAAAACGGCACCCCCCTGGAGCAATTCCGCTTTTCCGAGCTGTGGGACGGCAACATCGTCCCCCACAAGATGCCTTACAAATACGGCAGGATCAAGTATTACCCCGGCTGGACGGTCACCGTGGGAGATACCGTCTTTGAGGACGCCGTCAACGCCGTCCCCGTCTACGGCAACAACGGGGAGGTGTACCTGGTGGTGTATTACCCCGAGCATGGGGAGATCTACCGCATCACTCCCGGCAAGGAGGAGGTCTCCTTCGAAGACCTGGAGGACACCGTAAAGCTGTTGAAGGACAAGGACGAGGTGTTTTTGAACATCTCCCGTGAAAAGACCAAGGAAAACGTTCTGGAAATGCTTTCCGTGAAATGGTTGGTGCTTCCCCAGCATCTGGATGCGGGAGGAGACACCCACATCCCGCTGTATCTCCGTGGAATGGAAGGGGAGGAGATGGTGGGTATTCCCTATTGCCGCGGCGGCTTTAACGGCGGCGGGTATTACGGCAAGGAAAGCTTTGCCAAGGTGGCGGTGGCCTCCATTGGGAATAATATGTATTACACCACGGGGAACATCAATCCCGACGTGGGACATCAGCCCTTTACCGTGGGGCTGGATTGCTCCGCCTTCATTTGCGCCGCCTGGGAGTTTGTGGACAGCGGCTCCGGTACCGACGAGCCCTTCCATTGGTCCGCTCCCTACCACATGACCAAGTACGGCCACCAGGTCAGCTCCGTTTACGATATGAAGGAGATGGATATCTTCTTAAAGCCCGGGGATAACGCCCACGTGATGTTCTTCGCCTGCCTTGGCCCCAACAACACCGTAGGCGTCTACGAGGTCACCTCCCTGGTGCTTCCCGAAAAGACGGTGTTCCGATTTGTGGATATGAACAAGCTGTGGGACTATCTGTTCCTGCACCCCTATCAGACCTATACCTCCGACGGGGACACCCACCAAAAGGTGTGCGATTCCTGCGGCTACGCCATTTCAAAGGCAAGAAACCATACCTTCTCCGGTGGGAAGTGCACTTCCTGCGGATACGAAAAATAACCGCGTGCAAAACTTCGTTTTACACGCGAGACCCGCGCGGACTCGCTTTGCTCGTCTTATCGGTGTTTTTTCGAAGGCTAAGCCTCCGAAAAAACGGATTTTATCAATCATTACCGTTTTTTACAATCGTAAAAAGGAGGCGTTTTCATGGCAACCACAGCACCCATCATCACCCATTCCCGCCTGCGGATGGCAACGGACGGGGAAGGGGTCACTACCCTGGTGTGCTTCCACGGCTGTCCCTTGCGGTGTAAGTATTGCCTGAATCCCTTTTCCTTCGCCGAGGACACCAAGCGGGAGCATCTCACTCCCCGGGAGCTCTACGACCGCGTCAAGCTGGATGCCCTGTACTTCCTGGCCACAGGGGGCGGCGTTACCTTCGGCGGGGGAGAGCCTCTGCTGTATCCCGCGTTCTTGCGGGAATTCCGTGAGATCTGCGGTGGGGAGTGGCACCTCTGTGCCGAGACCTCCTTGAACGTACCTCCATCCCACGTGGAAATGGCGGCAGCCTGCATCGACCACTTCTACGTGGATTGCAAGGACACCAACCCCGAAATCTATCGCAGCTATACCGGCAAGGACAACGGCGGGATGTTACAAAACTTAGCACTTCTCCTTTCCCTTGTGGGGAAGGACAGAGTCACCGTCCGTGTGCCCTTGATCCCGGAATTCAATACGGAAGAAGACAGAGAAGCCACCCGCAAGCTGCTTGCCGACCTGGGCGTGGAGAAAATGGATCTCTTTACGTATAAGAGATGAAAAAAGACCCCAAGAGGGTCTTTTTTGCGGGGATGAGGTTGGGATTTCACGGGCGATTCGTGAATCGCCCCTACGGACACGAACCGAGGAAGGGCACAAATGCGACCATCTCTCCCGCACAGGGTACGGTGAAAAAACGCTTTATGCCAGCCTCATTGCGCGGAAGTATGGCTTGATTTTAGTCCATGCATCATGCGTAATCGTAGGGGCGATTCA
>JAFXBC010000048.1 GCA_017516825.1 Clostridia bacterium
CGGTTTTGCTTTTCGAAATTGCTGTAAAAGGAACTGCATATCCAAAGACACAGGGCAATTTCAAAAAGCAAAACTTCGACGCGCGCGGAGATGTATCGCAGTGTGTAGCCGCAATAAATACGACCCGCGCTTGCTCAGGGTGACAAACGGACACAGCGGCTCCGTTCCGCGCGAGCCAGCCCAACGGGCTGGGTTGCTCAGAGGTGACGGTGCCCCTTACGGTTTCGCTTGCAAACCTGAGCTCAAGGGTGACGGATGGGGTAGGTTGAGTCTATCTATCACCTCATACCACCAACGTAAAAACGCAAGAGAAAGTCTCCTCTCTCTTGCGTAGGGTTAGCGATTGGCGTAATGTAAGATCAACAGGGCGCGGAAGGTGATGTCGCAAAGCTTTTTGATCTCCGTCTTCCAATCTTGCTCCAATTGCTGGCCGCTGTAGGTGCCGATGCCCTTGAGTTGGTTTTCATCCACGGAGGCTCTGCAAATACCGTCTTCGTCTATGCTGTTGTGGAGTAGGGTTACCTCCTCGTGCAGGCTGGGCAACAAAGGCGTAAGGCCGCAGCGGCATAGCCATTCCACTCGGTCTAAATAGGTGTAATGTTTCCCGTTGAGTTCATACCCCAGTGCGTATCCCTCCTTCATGCAACCCACCGTTCCCAGAACGTAGCCCACCCAACTGTCACCGCCTACTTGGCATTCCGGTCTGTCTGTACGCATGAGCTTGTTTACCGCTTCTGACAGCATAGCGGTCGTTTTTTCGTTCTTCCAGGAACGGGTATGGGCAAGGATGTCCAGCAAGTAGTAGCAGGGCCATTTCTCATAATCGTTAAAGATACGCTTCTCTCTGCCGTTTACCTTTTTCAAACGGGTGATGTCCAGAATGGAATCTACCTCCAATACCCGTTGAAAGGAATCCAAAGCCAGTTGGATCTGTGGTTGGATGTGAATCATATCCTCATATCCTGCTCGGGCAATGCAAGCGCAACGGATCAGATTCTGCCCGTTTGCGGCGTAACGGAATTCGTCGTAATATTTCCCTTTGGTACGGTAGCAAGGGTCCGTCAGCTTCGTGTTGGCAAAGGCCTCCATAGCACGCTTCAGCACGGGATCATCCTTGCCGACTCCTTTTTCCGCCAAGTATTTGACGCCTACCTCTTGGTTTTCGTAAGGCCCTGCGTTTTTATTGGGGCCGTGAAAACCATTTCCCAGCCAGCCGTTTTCCTTTTGGCAAGCGGCGATCAGTTTATAGAGCGGTTCTTGGTGTATTTCATTCTGTAATGCGGCTTCTTCTGCTTGGGTGAGACTGCCCAATATTTCTTTCTTGACACGCAACCGAATGGAAGGCCCTGCGTTTCCAAGCAAAAACAGGATTGCTCGTTCAACTCTTTCACTCATCATTTCTTCCTCAATATCACGTGGTGGAAAAACGCCGCATCCCGATAGGGGGAGATCTCTCCGGCAGCGGACTCCAGGGCAAACAGCCTGTCCTCCCAGCCGTCTTCAAACTTCCACTCGTTTTTCTGCAGCCCGTAAAACGTACGGATCCCCACCGTCTTTTCCACTTCAAACCTATCCCCGCACCAAGCGGCAAGGTCTCCCTGGGAATATTCCTTCACTTCTCCGAAGTTTACCGAGACGGCGGCACCGCCCATAAGCAGGGAAAGTGCTTCCTCCGTATCGCCTTCAAACACCGCCTTGTGGAACACCTTTCCCGCAGGGTTGTGCTTCACCACGGAAAGAACGCCTCCCGCTTTCAAAAGCCGAGAAAATTCGTGCAGAATCGCTTCCCGTTCCACCGCGTATTCCAACACGTTGTGGCACAGGATCACGTCAAAGCTTTCGTCTTCAAATTGGGACAAAGCCTCTGTCCCGCCGCAGATCTGTACGTAAGGATGCTCCCGAACACCCCGGAGAAGCATCTCACCGTTGGGCTCCAGAGCGACAACCTCATTTTCCGCCGCCAAACGGCTTGCCGTCACCCCGAATCCGCACCCGAAATCCAATACCCGCTTCCCGGAAAATGCCAGATCCTTCCATACCAAACGGTAAAATAGCCTCCCCCAAGGGGTGCCTATGTAGTCTAAATAGCTTTGCAAATTCATAACGACTCCTTTGTGAGGTTAAATAAGGAACCTCATCCCCCGCCTCGGGAGGTTGACGAGATCCACGATTGAATGCTTTGATCGTCCCGCGACGGTCCCCCTTCCCCGCAAGCGGGGAAGGTCAGCACACCTGCGGTGTGCGGGCAAACGATTTCAATCGTGCGTAGCCAAAGCCATGTGGAGAGAATTATACGGATTTGTTTCCGCCCCGAAGGGGCATACGACAATTTCCAACTCCCGCAGGGAGTTTCTTGCCTTCCCCTCTGGGGAAGGGGGACCACAACGAGACGGAAGCGTTCACGTCCATTCGCTTGGTTCTCTCTCGTAGTGGTGGATGAGGTTCCGATTTTCCAAAACGGCAAAACCTTTTTTGATGTCGGCGGTATATAGTTACGCACGGTATACAGCTGTGCGCCGACTTGGGATGAGGTTCCTCTCAACCCTCTCCGCCTTCCAGCAAATACAAGAATTCCACTGCCCAGAAGGTAAGCTCACACCAAATGGCGGTATCTTTTTTGTGATCCGGCTCCAAGCCGATCTCTACGTAGGGATGGGCACTGCGGAAGTTGTCCTTGAAACGGCTTTTTTGGTAAGAGGATTCAAAGGTAGTCCTCAATACGCCGTCCTCGGCAATCATTTCTTTTAAGGTGGCGGCCGATTCTCGTACAACTTGGGTTCTGTCGCCGCAGACCTTCGCCAGTGCCGTCAACGTCTTGCGCTGGTTGGGCGCTTTTTGAGGGAAGGACAACGGGAGAAAGGGCTGCATATACGCCCAACCGGGACCAACCTGCTTGCCGCCGATTTTCACGGCAAAGCCGCCCCAATCCTTGGTAATACGGTCGTGGTGATCGATTGCTTGGGCAAGACGGGCAATCTTTTCTTCTGTACGCCAGCTTTTTGTGTTTGCCAAGGTCTCCAAATGGTATTGGCAGGGGAAATAGGTCTCCGGAGTGATCACAGGGCAGTTGTATTTCCGCTTTAAGTTGGGATTGAAGGTGGTGATCTCGTTGGGATCGTCGTAGTCCAGCATGCTCACAAAGGCGTTGTAGGAGGCATCCACGAAATGCTTCATTTCCGGATCGTCACCGTAACCCAGCAACGCTTGGCAAGCGTAAAGGGTGACGTCCAAGGTGGAACCGCTGTTGATCCCCAAGCTTCTTGTGGCAAACCGCACCTTTTCCGGACCGTAATAAGAGAATTCCTCCTCCAATACCCTGTCGTCCCGCATGGCACGGACAAAATTCCGTACCACGGGCATTTCTTTGGGGATCCCGTAGTTATGCAGTAATCTTGCGGCGTTCTCACCGTCGTCCAAGTGAGAGGATTTGAACTTCTCCCAGGAGTGCATACCGATCCCGATATACCCGTTAGGCTTTACGTGGGTCATCAGCAGTTGATATTCGTCGGTTTGCATGACCTTTTCCAGCAGGGCTGCTTCCTCTTCCTTTGTGAGATCGTGAAGGATATCCTTGTGCAAACGGTACAAAAGCACGTCTCTGCCGTTTTCCAAAAGATAACTGATGGATCTGACATATTTTTCTCTGAACATTTTATTTCTCCTTACTCCACCACGTTCCAGACGGCACGCAACAGCGCATACGTCAAGTCACATTGGGCGGCGGTACGCTTGCGGTAATTGGGCTCTTTCCCCATCACTCTGCGGAAGGCGGAGAACACCCGCTCGGGGATCACATCCACCTTGTCCGCCCGCTCCAAAAAGTCTGCCAAAACGTAATAGGTGTTTTCGTCCTGTCTGACCCAATCCGGAACGCCTGCCACGAAGCCCAGCCAGAAGGCGAATTCAAAGTTGTAGGGATGGTTGATGATCTCGTACAGCCCCGCCTCGTCCACGGGCTTCAACCCCTTCCAATTGTAGTTGAAGGGCCCTACGAAGCTTCCGCCGTAGGCTGCAGGCTTCTTAAAGGTGATGAATTCGTCCACGTCCTTCATCAGCTCGTAAGCGTGCCCGGCCGCTTCCTTGGCAAGCACCATCCGCTCCTCGGTGCGCCAGCTTTGGGTGGCGTTCAGCAAACTGATGTGGTTCGCCCCGGGGAAGCGGGCGTTGGGCTTGTAATACCGCTGATTTTTCCCCTTCTTGGTGAAATCCTCCACGGAAGTATACCTCGGTACGGCGGACAGATGCTCCCAGGAAAGGGCGATCTGCTCTGCCAAAAGAGGGTAGCTTTCGTCGTACCCCACCCAGGAGAGGATCTGCGCCACGATGGCGTTGTTGCCGCCCCTGCCTTCCGCATCCAGACCGTCACCGCCGTGGAACCAATTCTTATGGTTGCTTGCGATGGAAGGGGTGAGCAGGGCGTGGATCCCTTGCTGAATGGCAGGGTGCTCCTTCTCGATCCCCGCGTCCAGCAAGGTGCCGATGGAGCGTTCCATACTGTATTCACCGCCGTGAAGCTCCGTGCCGAACCAGCCGTCCAAGAATTGGGCGTTCAAATGCTTCCGGACGTTTTCCTGCAAGAGGATCTCTTTCCGCATCTCCTGCATAAAGGGCTCGTCCCGGGAGGTATGCAGAAGATCACGGTGCACCAGGAATTTGATGCTCGTGCAAGCGTTTTTCAATAGAAAATCCACGTGCTTTTCAAATTTCATGCTTGCGTTTCTTCCTTTCGTAGCCCGTATCCCGCGGGCGGTTGCGAAGGTTTTGCGAACGAAGTCACAAAACCCCTCTGAAAAAACGATCCGTTTTTTTCAGATCTTCTCCACGAAATAGCAATAATCCAAAATGATATTTCCCTTCTCGTCGGGGGAGGTATAGCGGGGGCAGAGACAGTTTTCAAAGGACCAGGTACCGCCGTCTGCATCCGCCCAAATTCTCATGCCTGCTTTTTCCAACGCAGGACGGCAGGCGGAGGTATCGTGTACCTCGCTTTCCTTGCCGTAGATATGGCAGGTGCCCAGGGCGAGATTTTCAAAATCCATATGAGAAAACCCTTCGGGAATGGGCGCATCCATGGGAACGAACATCCCCAGCCAATATGCAAAGGGCTTCCCGGGAGCATGATGCTCCAGCCCTACGTAACCGCCGCCGTTTTCCCACAGGGCAAGAACCTTTTCCACCCCGCCCATGGCGTTTTCCAAAAGGGAAAACCAATCGTTTGCCCAGAACTCTCCCCAATGCCCAAACTCGCCGTATACCTTGCCGATAAAGCGTAAGGAGGGGATCTCTTCCTTGAATACCTTGATGATCTCAGCCATGCTCTTTCTTCCTTTCGATGGGAATGTAAATGGTTTCCGTGTAGGTTCTGCTTGCCTCGGTGTATGTTTCCAGTTCGTAGCCGTCCTTGCGGAGATAACCGCTTTTGGGGAACCATTCTTCCCGAATATAGTCCCAGGTATCCCGAATGACGGCGGAAAACTCGTGCTGTGTGGCAGGTGGGGTCTCAAAGATGGCGTAAAGCCCGCCGGGGAAGCGCAATTCCACCGTGCCCTCCCTGTCTCCCGCGGCTTCCTTCGTTGGGATACCGATGAAGTAATCCAGCCTCCCCGTATCCTTGTGAAAATACATTACCCCGTGATCCTCCACCACTCTCCCGCCGGAAAGGCGGGCGGAACGGCGCTGTGTGTTGTAAAGATTCCAGCACTTGGGCGGGTGGAGATCCCCAAAGGGATACACCGTCAAGGAGATCTCCTCCAGATACCCCAAGGAGACCTTGGGTGGCACGCAGGCAGGGGAGAGCCGCAAAGGCTCGTACAGCCGCAGACTGCAGCCCGCCTTCTTGTAGGCCGAGGGGAGAACGCCGTGCTCCTTTTTGAAGGCGCGGGTGAAATGCTCCTTGGAGTTAAAGCCGTATTCAAAGGCGATATCCGACATGGGACGTTCCTCGCCCATGCGCTTTACGATCTCGGAGATCCGCCGTTTGCGGATGTAATCTGCGGCGGAAAGCCCTGCGGCGGCGCGGAATTCCCGCAGAAAGTGGAACACCGAAAGCCCCGCCACCTTCGCCAAAGCGGCGTTGTCCAAAAGATAGGGCTTGTCCTCCCACAGATGCTCTTCGATATGGGCGATCACCCGCTGTAAAACCTGTAATTCCATGGGAACGCACCTCCTTCACAAGGAGAGTATACCATTTCCGTAGGCAGAATGATTGATCAAAATTGCTTTTTTATGAATTTTTTGCGGTGAGTGAATTAAAAGGAACCTCATCCCAAGTCGGCGCATGGCTTTCGTCTTATGCGTGGTATCGTTTCGCCGACATCAAAAACAGCAAGCTGTTTTTGGAACTGTGGTGGGAAGTGCGGGGCGCATGGCTTTCATCTGCTCATTGCCTCGTACCGCCGACGTCAAAAACGATAAATCGTTTTTGGGAAAAGGAACCTCATCCCAAGTCGGCGCATGGCTTTCGTCTTATGCGTGGTATCGTTTCGCCGAC
>JAFXBC010000009.1 GCA_017516825.1 Clostridia bacterium
AAGGGATTCGAAGGGGTGGATCTGGTGTGCTTTACCGCCGCGGTGAACGAAGAACACCCGCAGATGGTGCTTGCCAAGGAAAGCGGTGCGAAGATCATCTCCCGGGCGGAGCTTTTGGGCTGTATTGCGGCTTCTTACCCCTACTCCGTTGCGGTGGCGGGCACTCACGGGAAGTCTACCACCTCCGGCATGATCTCCCACATCTTTATGCACGCTCCCGGTTGCGATCCCACGGTGGTGGTCGGGGCGAAGATCACGGAGATCGATTCCGCTTACCGTATCGGGAAGGACGATCATTTCATTTTCGAGGCCTGCGAATACAAGGACAGCTTCCTTTCCTTCTACCCCAAGGTGTCCGTGGTTTTGAACATACAGCTGGATCATACGGATTATTTCCATTCTCTGGAGCAAATGCGAAGGTCCTTTGAGCAGTTTCTGGAGAATACGGAGGAGGACGGGCTTTGCGTGCTGAATCTGGATTGCGAGAACTGTCGCGAGGCCATGAAGGCGTGCGGCCGCAAGATGGTTACTTACAGCTCCGATGGAAAGGAAGAAGCGGATTACTGCGCGAAGAACATTGATCTGTCCGACGGGTTCGGGAAGTTTGACGTGTATCATCGGGGGAGCTTCCTGCTCCACGCGGAACTGAAGGTGCCTGGCATCCACAACGTGTCCAACGCTTTGGCGGCGGTGGCTGCTTCCCTGCCTGCGGGGCTTTCTCCCGAGGAGATCGCAAAAGGGCTTGGAGGCTACTGCGGGGTAAACAGACGGTTTGAGTTTTTGAAGGAAGAAAACGGGACACGGTATTTTGACGATTACGCGCACCACCCCGACGAGATCAAGGTGACGCTTGCGGCGGCAAAGGCCATTACCAAGGGGCGGGTGATCTGCGTCTTCCAGCCTCACAACTATTCCAGGCTGAGAGATCTTTTTGAGGATTTCAAGAACTGCTTCGGGGATGCGGATCTGCTGGTGCTGACCAAGCTTTACGCGGCCAGAGAATCCGCGGGAGCAGAGGTCTCCTCGGCCCTTCTGGCAGAGCAAACAGGGGCGGTCTACATCGATTCTCTTGATGAGATACCCGCTTATCTGAGTAGTGTTTGCCGGGAAGGGGACACCGTTTTGATCATGGGCGCGGGAGATATCGGAAAACTGGCAGAAAAAATGAAAAAAAGATAAAAAATCTCTTGACAAAATCGGAAAAATGTAGTATATTAAGTTGTTCGTGAATTTTTGATAAAATTTGGAGGTGTATAGATATGGCAAAGTGCAGTGTTTGCGGAAAGGGCGTTTCCTTCGGCCACAATGTCTCCCACTCTAACAGAAAGACTGCTAGAACCTGGAAGGCAAACATCAGAAAGGTCAACGCTGTTGTAAACGGTTCCAATAAGAAGATCGCCGTTTGCTCCCGTTGTCTGAGAAGCGGCAAGGTAACCAGAGCCGTATAATCGGTTCTTCGTTTCATCGCAAAAAAGAGCTATGCAGTTTCGCATAGCTCTGTTTTTTATTTATTTCCGGGGTATTCGCTTTTCAGCATGGCGAAGCGCAAAACGGTGCGGTAATCCCCCTTCACCATAAGGGCGTTTACCTCCCTGCCCTCCTCCCGAAAACCGTTCCGTAAAGCAAAGCGGACGGAGGCATCGTTGCCCTCCAGGATCTGCAGGATCACCCGGTTGGCCTCCAGCCTTTGGAAGGCGACCTCAAGCAGAGCGGCCAGGGCCTCGTCCATGTAGCCCTTGCCCCAATAGGAAGGGGACAGGACGTAGCCCAGCTCACAGCATTCGTTGGTGATATCCACGGAGGTGAAGCCGCAGTTTCCGATGACCTTGCCTGTGTCGTTCAAGACGACGGCCCAATCGGCGTGCTGTCCTTTGCGGTAGCGTTTTTGGATGAATTCCAGATAGCCCCTCGTTTCACGAAGGTTCAGATGGGGCGTCCAGCGGAGGTAGCGGGAGACCTCCTCTATGGCCATATATTCGTTGACGTCGTAAAGATCTCCGTCGGTAAACGGGCGGAGGGTCAGACGCTTGGTTTGCAGAACGGGGAGAGCGGAAAACAGGTTGCGGTAAAGCAGATCGTCCATGAAAAGCTCCTTTGGGGATTTTTTCGGTTGCTTTATTATATCACACTTCGAAAAGTTATGCAATATCCATAATTTTTTTAATAAGATATTTACACTTTGGAACCTTGACAAAAAGGGAAAATCATAGTATAATAGGAACAATCATGGGATGATATTAAAATCCGCCTTTAGGAGGTTCATTATGCGCAACCGTTTTCTCTGTCTTTGTCTGGCACTGGTGATGGTGCTCCCCTTCGTTCTCGGGTCTTGTACCCAGGTCGTGGAGGTTCCCCCGGTAGCCGCTCCCGTGTACACTCTGTACTGCATCACGGGTGACACCACCACGGACGAAGCTATCACTAAGATCGAGTACGAGCTGAACCGTACGCTGTTCTACCGTATCGGTTCCATCGTTAAACTGGAATTCGCTACTGCTGACGAGTATCACGATCTCATCGAAAGCAAGAAGCTTGAGATCAGCGATTACGTCAACGGCACCAACGTCAGCGGTACCAACGAGAAGGAAGAAAAGAAGTCTCTCGTCAATACCGCCAAGCTTTCCGAATCCGCAAAGGCCGCAGGCTACGAGCTGATGACCGGCGAGGCCATCCTCAGCGACCTGGAGGCAGGCATTCCTCTGGAGCTGGAGTCTCCCCGTCTGGACCTGTTCCTGATCACCGATTATCAGGAATATCTGAAGATGGCTGAAAACGGCGACCTGGCTGCTCTGGACACCGTTCTGAGCAACGAGGCAAAGGCCATCAAGAGCGTTGTGCACTCCTCCTTCTTCAACGCGGCAAAGGTGAACAATAAGACCTACGGCGTTCCCTGTAACACCGCTATCGGCGAATATACCTACGTTGTATTTGACAGAAAGATCCTGGAAGAAAGCAACGTGGCTCTGGAAACGCTGAAGGATATGGACGACCTTTCCGATTACCTGGCTATCGTTAAGAAGAACAACCCCGATATCATCCCCCTCGCCAACTCCGTTACTCCCTGGCAGTTTTCCTACATGTTCGTGGATGGCTTTGCCGCTTACGTTAACACTTCCGGCAACGTGCGTTCCACCTACGAGGATGCCGCTATGAATTCTTACTTCTCCATGCTGGCCCGTTATAACTCTCTGGGTTATTTCGAGAACAAGGATGGCAAGAAGGGCGACGACGAGTCCGTTCCCTTTGCCGTTAAGTTCGTTACCGGCACCAAGGAAGACGTTGAAGCACTTGCAAAGGCCAACGATTACGTTTACAACACCTACTGCAACCCCATCGCTACCAGCGAAAACTCCATTGATTGCATCTACGGTGTTTCCATTCTCTGCCCCTCCAGCTGGATCACCCAGGTTATGGAGATCTTGACCGAGCTGTACGTTGACGACGGTCTGCAGAATACTCTGCTGTACGGTATCGAGGGCGAGCATTACCGTCTGGAAGGCTCCCAGGTAGTTCGTAAGAACAAGGACTACATGATGAGCTACAAGCACACCGGTAACTGCTTCATCGCTTACACCGACCTGGATGCAGGCGACTCCGTTGACAGATGGCTCCTGATGAGAGACCAGAACATCGACGCTACCGAATCCAAGACCATCGGCTTTAACTTCCTCCCCAAGGAGTTCGTTTTCGGCACCTACAAGAACGAGGAAGGCGTTGAAGTCGAATGGAAGATCGCAGAGCCCGATTACCAGTCCATTCTGTGGACCATTATCGAGCCCTACTACACCAAGCTGATGGACGGCACCGCAATTGAATTTGACTACCTCCAGGAGGAAGAGGATTCCAGAGCGGCCGCTATGCAGAGCATTTACGACGAGCTGTTTGCAACCTACGAGCTCCGTCTGAACGTTGCGGCTACCGCAAACGTAAACCAGGACGTTACCACCGAGTTCGGTGAACAGTTCAGAGCAGAAGCATTGGCGAAGACCAAGGAGCTTTGCGCAGAGCAGTTTGAAAGCAGCTCTCGTAAGAGAAAGCTCACCAAGGAGATCCAGAGCCAGTACCCCGATCTTTCCGAAGAAGAGGTCGACGCTAAGGTTGAACAGCTTCTGGTAACTCCCGACGAGATCTGGGAATACAGAACTCTGATCCGTAAGGAAGCACAGTGGGAGAACGAGATCGAATCCCAGTATCAGGATCTGCACAAGGCAAAGGTTGCCGAGAAGACCCAGGAGATCCTGAACAGCGAAGAATATTTGGCTTCCGTTGCTGCAATTCCCGAAACCGAGGAGTTCAAGACCGAATACGATCACATGGTTCTGATCCAGGTTGACGACACCGTTAGCAACTATCTGGACAACACCCTGTCCGGCAAGATCACCGAGTACTGCGACACCATGATCGCAGAGTGCGAGGTAGCTCTGGAAAATGCAATCACTCTGTTTGCAGAAGACTACGCCAAGAATTCCAAGAAGGCATACGAGGACGGCGTAAGAGCGCAGCTGAAGAAACTCTTCCCCTCCAAGACCGATGAAGAACTGGATGATCTCACCAAGGGTCAGCTGGACTTCATCAAGACCTACGCAAAGGTCAGCTCCGCAGATAAGAAGTACGACTCCGCATTCGAGGAGCTGTTTGCAGAGTATTACCCCGACGTTACCGACGATCAGGAGAAGGATGCTAAGCTCTCCGAGCTGAAGAAGATCTACACCGAGGTCTACCTGCCTCTGTACAGTGATTTCTACAACGGCACCGACCTGGCACTGGTTGAGATCGGCTATCTTTCCAGAAGCGTTCTGGAGACCTTTGGCGACGCTCCCGTAGAAGAGGGCGAAGGCGAAGAAGGCGGCGAGACCGAGGGCGATACCGAAACCGAGACTCCCGAGGAGCCCGGCGAAGACGTTACCGAGCCCGGTCAGTATGAGTCCTACTACAAGTTCGTGATCGAAGCAAAGTTCCAGGCTCCTTACTACGCCCAGTTCGGCACCAACGGTTAATCAAACATGCGCGGCAGAGGAGGCCACTCCCCTGCCGCTTTTCTATCCTTAACAAAGAGAGGTAAAACGGTATGACCGTCACGACGGTTTACACGAAAGAACGTTTATTACAGTTCAACAACTACGTGTTGCGCTCCCGGAAATTTTCCAACTGGGTCATGGGGATTGCCACGGTGATCACCATTTTGGGTACGCTTTTGGTATACTGTTTCGATGCCCTTGATACTACGGTTATTTTGTGTTTCTTCACCGTCATCGGCTTGAATCTGGTTCAGGTGTTCCTTTCGGTTGTCCTTCCCAGACTGACTGTGGGAAAATCAAAGATCTTAGGCACGGAAATCCAATACACCTTTGAGGAAACCGGCTTCCGCTACCGTTCTTTTGGACAATACACGAAGGAAGAAGGCACCGTACAATACGCCCTTCTGAAGCGTGCGGAAAAGCGAGGCAAGGAGTTATATCTGATGCTGAACAACATTTCCGGCAACTTAGTGGATCTCAGCATCCTTTCCGATTACGAAGAGGATGAGCTGAGGAAGCTGCTGGAAAAGAGTCTGGGAACGAAAAAAGTCAAATGGAATTAAGAAAAAGCCTGTTCTCCAAGCAAGAGAACAGGCTTTGGTTTTATAGATCCGTCAATCCTTGAAGAAGGCGGTGGAGCACTGATACATGGCATAGATATCGGACTTTGCCGCCAGCTCGGAGGGTGCGTGCATGGAGAGCAAGGGGACACCAACGTCGATGACGTCGATGCCGAATTTGGCGATCTCTGCGGCAACTGTGCCTGCGCCGCCCTGGTCAACCTTTCCGTACTCGCCCGTC
The DNA here is from genome assembly GCA_017516825.1 of Clostridia bacterium. Taxonomy (GTDB): domain Bacteria; phylum Bacillota; class Clostridia; order Oscillospirales; family CAG-382; genus Coliplasma. The sequence continues at coordinate 5,820 of JAFXBC010000009.1, forward strand.
TGCCAGGCAACGCCGTCGGCATCCAGGATGCGGGTGACGCGGGACATCAGTTCGGCGGGAGCATCGGAGCAACCGCCCTTACCCCGGGAGCCTGTATATTTGGAAACGGCAACACCCTTGCCGATGTAGCAGGAGTTTCCTGCCTCGTAGGCGTCTGCGAAGCTGGGGTCGTAGGCGCCGCCGACGTCCGCGGAGATACAAAGGGAGTTGCGGAAGGCCTCGCGGTCGCAAGCCTCGCCGTCTGCACAAAGGTCGCGCAAGAAGCTTGCATAGGCTTCGCTACGAAGGCCGGTAATGCCTTCAGAGCCGATCTCTTCCTTGTCGGCCAGGAAGACGACGCAGGTATGTTCGGGCACCTCCAGCTCTTCCAGCGCACGGAGAGAGGGGTATGCACAGACCTTATCGTCCATACCGTAGGCGGCCACCATACTGCGGTCCAGGCCAACCTCACGGGATTTCTGGGCGGGAACGGCGGAAAGCTCTGCGGTCATAAAGTCCCGTTCCTCCATGCCGTATTTCTCGTGGAGGATGGAGAGGATGTTCAGCTTGACTCCTTCCTCCTCATCGAAAGGAAGGGAGCCGCCGATGAGGTTCAAAGTCTCGCCGCCGATGACGTTGGCGCCTGTCTTGGCTACCTGATCCTTTGCGATGTGGGGCATCAGATCGCTGATATAGAGCACGGGGTCGTTTTCGTCTTCACCGATGGTAACGTCCACGCGGGTGCCGTCCTTCAGGTACACCACGCCGTGGAGGGACAGGGGCAACGCCGTCCACTGGTATTTTTTGATTCCGCCGTAGTAATGGGTCTTGAAATAGCCGATGCCGGAGGATTCGTAGAGGGGCATGGGCTTCAGATCCAGGCGGGGAGAATCGATATGGGAGGCCATGATACGGAAGCCTTCGGAAAGAGGCTTGGAGCCGATCACAGCCAGCATCAGACTCTTTTCCCGATTGATGCGGTAGAGACGCTGACCGGGAGTCAGAGGTGCGCCGGGAACGTAGGGGGTAAAGCCTGCCTTCTCCGCCATCTCCACGGAGGTACGGACGGCATCACGCTCGGTTTTGGAAGCGTCCATATAAGCGCGGTAGTCGTTGCAGAAGGCGTCGACCGTGGCCCGATCCTGTCCGATATGAGAAGGCGTGGGCTTGAACAGAAGGTTTTTGGCAAATTCTTTTTCCATAATCATGAATCTCCTTTTTGGGGATATAATTTTTCGTATAGTTTTTGGACGGCAAGCACCCGTTTCACATACCCCCGAGTCTCCGCAAAGGGGATGGTGTGGAGAGTTCTTCCGTCGTGGCTGTACCGTGGGTCGGCAAGCCATTTCGTAACGTTGCCGATGCCTGCGTTATAGGCGGCAAGGGCGGTGGGAAGCTCCGGAAACAGGTCGAGCAGCTTTTGCAGATAGGCTGTTCCGCAACGAATGTTGGCGTTGGGATCCAGGATGTTGCAGTTGATGGGTAAGCCGAGCTCTGCCGCCAGCTCACGGAAGGTGGGCGGGGTCAACTGCATCAAGCCGCAGGCGCCTGCGGAAGAGACAGCCTCCGGTTGAAAGCGGCTCTCGCACCAGATCACCGCCGCCACCAGGGATACGGGCAGGTGGTTTTCGTGGGCGTAGGCGATGACAAGGTCCTCGAAAGCCATCGGAAAGATCAGTTTGAATATGGGAACGGCCATGGAACACAAAAGGGCGAGGATCAGGATCAGGCAGATCAGGACCCGCCGTTTCTTTTTTTGCAATCAAAGCTCCCCTTTTTGGATGGCGGAAAATAGGTGGTAAGCTTTTTGATACAGCGCTTCCCTGCTTTCCGTATTCTCCAGGCAAGCGTGGCAATTGGTACGGAAGAAATCGGCAGAGGGCTGTTGGGCCAATCTGCGGCGGGCGTCCTCTTCGGAAATGCCGTCTCTGGAGGTAATGCGAAGGATGCAATCCTCCTCCGGGGCGATGACGCCGATCACCAGATCGCAGGAAGTGTCCAGGCCGCTCTGGAACAGGGTGGGCGCATCCAACAGCACGAAGGATGCGGAGGAATCGGCTATGCGGGAACGGATCTCCTCTCCCATGAAACGGGCGGTGAGAGCGTTCAGCTTGTTCATGGCTTCCGGGTCGGAAAAGACCTTCTCCCGCAAGGCGGGGCGGTTGAGACGGCCTTCTTTGACGGTTTCCTCCCCAAAGGTTTCTCCGATGGCCTTCAGACAGGGCGTTATCGAAGACGTGATCTCGGCGTAAATACGGTCGCAATCCAGTACCAGATAGCCCAAGGCTTTGGCGGCCTCCGTAGCGGTGGTCTTGCCGCTGCCGCTTCTGCCGGTAAGTCCGATCAAAGGCATTTTCCCATCACCTCCAGAAGCTTTTCCTTGGAAATGGCACCCTCGCGGAGGAGCTTGGGCGTATCGCCTGCCAGGGACAGGATGGTGGATTCTATGGAATAGGCGCAGGCTCCGCCGTCGATGATCAGATCGGCAACCTCAGACATCTCTCTTGCGGCATCGCCGTCCTTTGCGGAGGTAAAGCCGGAAAGATTGGCGCTGGTGGCAGCTATGGGAAGATCCGCCTCCCGAGCCATGGCCAGAAACAAGGGGTCTTCCGGGAACCGCAGGCCCACGGTCTCTCCTCCGGAGGTGACTACCGAAGGGACGAGGGGACGTTTCTTGACGATGATGGAAAGAGGGCCGGGAGTAAAGGCGGCCAGCAAACGGCGGGCGGAATCGTCCAAGTAAGCGCAAGACTCTGCTTGAGAAAGAGCGTGAAGATGAAGAAGAAGGGGCTTTTCCTTGGGACGGTTTTTGGCGCGGTACAAAGCCTCCACAGCGGACTCGTCCAGGGCGTTACAGCCGATGCCGTAGACGGTCTCGGTGGGAAACACCACCAGCTTTCCCTCCCGCAGGAAGGAAGCACCCAGGGAAACGGCGCGGTCAAAGGATGCTTTGTCGGTGACACGGATGATGGTTGCAGGCATGGGCGGACTCCTTTCTTCCTCTATTTAGATAAGTATAGCACATCGTGGCGGGATTTTCCATAGTCTTTTGAAAAAAAGTATTGAAAAGAGAAAAAAATCATGGTATAATATGTAGAATGATTTGAACAGGGAGGGTCGTTATGCCCATTCGTATTCCTTACTCTTTGCCCGCCACCGAGACATTAAAGCGGGAGAATATTTTCGTCATGGATGAGCGTCGCGCCTCTACCCAGGATATCCGTCCTCTGCGGATCGCCATTCTGAATCTGATGCCCACTAAGATCGTGACGGAAACACAGCTTTTGCGGTTGCTTTCCAACACCCCCTTGCAGGTGGACGTTTGTCTCATGACTCCCGAGACCCATTGCTCCAAGAACACCCCCGAGGAGCATCTGAACTCCTTTTATACCAAGTTTTCCGCCATCAAGAACGAGAAGTTCGACGGCATGATCATCACGGGGGCGCCCGTGGAGTATCTGCCTTTTGAGGAAGTGGATTATTGGGACGAGCTTTGCGAGATCATGGAATGGGCAAAGACCAACGTTTATTCCACTCTATACGTTTGCTGGGGTGCTTACGCAGGCCTTTATCACAACCACGGGATCCAGAAGTTCCCGCTGGAGGAAAAGGTTTCCGGGATCTACCGCCATCGGACGTTGGTGCCCGAGAACCCTTTGGTACGCGGGTTCAACACCCATTTCAACGCCCCCCATTCCCGCTATTCTTACGTAAAGCGGGAGGACGTGCTGGCCTGTGAGGATCTGACCATTCTGGCCGATTCCGAGGAGGCGGGGCTGTTCCTGATCGCCGCCAAGAACGGCAGAGAGTGCTACGTGACGGGACATCCCGAATACGACAGTGACACCCTGCGGAAGGAATACGAGAGAGACGTGGCCAAGGGCTTGGACATCAAGGTGCCCAAGAACTATTTCCCCGATGACGATCCCGCAAAAGAACCTATGAATACCTGGCGGGCTACGGCGCATCTGCTGTACTCCAACTGGTTGAATTATTCCGTTTACCAGAACACCCCCTTTGATATCCGGGAGATCCGCTGATGTACGAACGGGATGGAGAATGGGTCATGGAAGGGCTGGATGCCAGAGACCCCAAACGGATCAAAAATATGGAGGAGCTTTACGAATACGTGGAGACGGTGGGGTTTTTGCCCTTGTTCCGCAGTCACGTTACGGGCTTCTCTCTGGAGGAGCTGACCGCCTCCGAGGCCTGGTTTTCCGGGCGGGAGGAGGATCCCTGGGAGTGGCGGAGCATTGCCGCCGCTGAGGGAAAGGTGGTCTACGGGAAGTTCTTCGGGCGGAAGGCGGGGTTTATCTCTAAAGAATGGTTCCCCTATTTCGCCGCTTACAGACGGAATGGCTACGATTTCGATACCCTGTACGAATTGGGTATGGCCCCCCGCAAGAGCAAGCTTTTGATGGACGTGCTGGAGGGCCAGCCTTACGTTCCCTCTTACGTGTTGAAGACGGAGGCAGGCTTTTGCAAGGACGGCGAACGCGGCTTTGAGGGAGCTATCACCAATCTGATGATGCAGACCTACGTAGTGATCGACGGGTTTGAGCGGAAGCTTAACAAAAAGGGCGAGGCTTACGGCTGGCCTGTTTCCAATTACACCACGGCGGAAAGCAAATTCGGCAGAGAGATGGTACGTTCCAAGTACAAGCTGAGCAAGGAAGAAGCTCTGGAAAAGATCTTAGAGCAGATGCACAAGCTGTATCCCGATGCCACGGACAAAGAAATTGCTAAAGAAATATGAAAAAACGCCATTCTTCGGCCGAAAAAGCCGAGGAAGGGCGTTCTTTGTTTACAAGGACTTCAGGCGTTTTTCCAAAAGAGTCTTCAGCATCACGGGATCGGCTTTGCCCTTGGAGGCGGCCATGACGGCCCCGGTGATGGCTTTCACCACGTTGGTCTTACCCTTGCGGTAGGACTCCAGCATATCCGGGTGGGCTTGGAAGACCTGAGTGATCCAGGTCTCTATATCGTGAGGGTTGCTGTTTTGAGCCAGGTTCAACCGTTCCATGGCGGAAACCGGGTCTTGCTCTCCCTGCCATACCAACATGGCAAGGTTTTTGGCGGCGGTGGAGTTCAGCTTCCCTTCTCCCCAAAGGGTGGCGACCCGTGCAAAGGCGGTAGGAGAGGCGGTGAAATCGGTTGCCTTGGGATCGGCGGGAAGGATGCGGAGGATCTCTCCCAAAAGCAGATGGATCAACAGCTTGGGGTAAGGGGTTTGAGAAGCGCAGGACTCGAAAAAGCTTGCCAGGTGGGGCGAGGAGAGGAGCAGATCGCATTCCTCCTCCGTGGCACCGTAGAGGGCCTTATAATCGGTTCTGCGGGCTTCGGGAAGGGAGGGGAGGGAGCCATGAAGTCTCTCCACCAGACCGTCCTCCAGCGAAAAGGGAGGCAGGTCGGGTTCGGGCAGGAAGCGGTAATCGGAGACACTTTCCTTGCGACGGAGCAGGACGGTCTCCCCCTTCTGTTCGTCGTAGCGGCGGGTCTCGCGGTAGATCACTTCCCCGTTTTCCAAAGCGCGTACCTGGCGGGCAAACTCCGCTTTGATAGCTCCCGCAACGGCGGTGAAGGAATTCAGGTTCTTCATTTCCGTGCGGACGCCAAGGGTGTTCTCCCCGATTCTGCGAACGGAAAGGTTCACGTCACAGCGGAGGGAGCCCTCCTGCATTTTACAATCGGAGACGCCTGCATAAAGCAAGCGCAGGCGCAAGGCCTTCAGGAATGCCACGGCCTCCTCGGCGGAATGGATCACAGGCTCGGTGACGATCTCGATGAGGGGAACGCCGCAACGGTTGTGATCCACCAGGGACAGGCCTTCCTTGGTGTGGATCAGCTTGCCTGCATCCTCCTCTAAATGGATGCGGGTGATATCGACTGTCTTCTCTGCGCCATCCAAGGGGAAGGTCAGCCTTCCGCTACGGCACAGAGGATGGTCGTACTGGGTGATCTGGTATCCCTTGGGAAGGTCGGGATAGGTGTAGTGTTTACGGTGAAAGCGCACACGGCGGGAGATCTCACAGTCCGTCGCCAGGCCTGCCTTGATCCCAAGCTCCACGGCGGCGCGGTTCAACACGGGTAAGGTGCCGGGGAAGCCGGTGCAGACGGGGCAACAGGCGGTATTGGGAGGAGCGCCGAAGGTGGTGGGACAGGCACAGAAGATCTTACTGCGGGTGGAAAGCTCGGCGTGAACCTCCAGCCCGATGACGGCTTCGTAATTGCTATGCATGGCGACCAACCTCTCTTTCGTAGGCATCTCCTGCGCGATAGAGAAGATCCTCCCGGAAGGCCGGTGCCACCAGCTGGAAACCGATGGGCAGGGTATCTTCCGTTTTGCAGGGAATGGAGACGGAGGGAAGCCCTGCCAGGCTTGCAGGTACCGTAAAACGGTCGAAGGCACGCTTTTCACTGCGGGAGAAGCCGCCCGTCCGAGGTGCTTCGCAGGTGGCGGTAGGGGCTAAGATCAGATCCACCGTTTGGAAGGCTTCAGCAAAGGCAGTTTTGATAAAGCGTTGTTTTTCCAATGCGGGCTTATAGTATGTATCCAGATTTTCCTCCAGCAGATAGGCGGCACCGGAGGCGATGCGGGCCTGGACTTCCCCGCCAAGGAAACGATCTTTGGTATTTTGAGAGATCTCTGCGGGAGTATTGCCCGCACCTCTTGCACCGAAGCGAACGCCGTCGTAGCGGCCGAGATTGGAGGCGGCCTCCGCAGAAGAAAGGATGTGGTACACCGCCAAGGAATCCTCGGTGACCGGCAAAGACATGGGACAAAGGACGGCACCCAGAGAGCGGTAGACCTCCATCACCTCCCGAAGGGCTTTTTCCACGTTGGGGGTCAGATCGTCGGTATAGAATTCCTTTGGGATCCCGATGCGTAACCCCTTCACGGGAGAGGAAACGGAAGCGAGATAGTCCGGAACGGGGGTCAAAGAACAGGTGGCGTCCATGGGATCCGCCCCTGCCAAGACGGAAAGCACCACGGCGTTATCCCACATGGTATGGGTGACGATGCCCACGGTATCCAGGGAGGAGGCGAAGGCGATCATGCCGTAGCGGGAGATCCTGCCGTAGGTGGGCTTCATTCCCACAACGCCGCAAAAGGAGGCGGGAAGGCGGACGGAGCCCCCGGTATCGGAGCCCAGGGAGAACAAAGCCTGGTCTGCAGCAACGGATGCGGCAGAGCCGCTGGAGGAGCCCCCTGCCATACGGGTCAGGTCGTGGGGATTCACCGCGGGATAATAGGCGGAATACTCCCCCGTTGCGCCCATGGCAAACTCATCCAGATTCAATTTTCCCAACAAAACGGCACCCGCGTCCTCCAGCCGCTTCACGGCGGTGGCGGTATAAGGCGGGATGAAATCTCTCAGCATTTTGGAGGCGCAGGTGGTGGGGATGCCCTCCGTGCAGAAATTGTCCTTCACAGCCATGGGGATGCCTGCCAAGGGATGAAGCTTTTCCCCCTTGATGCGACGGGAATCGACGGCACGGGCCGCAGAAAGAGCTTTTTCCGGGCAAAGGGTCAAATAGGCGCCCAGGTCAAGGTTTTCCTCCCCGATACGCTCCAGATAGGCAGAAGTCAGCTCGGCGGAGGAAATTTCCAATTTTGAAAGACGCAGGGATACTTGTTGCAAAGTCACCATCTTACAGATCCTCCATAACCAAGGGTACCGCGGGACAGTTTTCCCGTACCACGGGAGCGTTTTGCAACAGCAGCTCCAAATGATCAAAGAGGATGGGAACATCCTCCCGCAGGACCGGGGAAGAAGGATCGGGATGATTGGGGATCACGTCTTCATGCATGATATACTTTACTCCTCATCGGCACAAAAGCGTTTTCCGCCGTTGATACAAGGGCAAAAAACGCTTTTTGAGATCATCAGATGGCTTTGAAATCCACGAAGGGATGGGGGGCATTGCGGTTTTCCTCGAAGGTGCAATGCTCTAAAATGGCTCTTCTGGTAACGATACCCACGAAGACGCCGCGATCGTCCACCACGGGGACGAAATTCTGGTCCTTCAGCTTGGCAAACACCTGGGACACCGTCTCGGAGGCCTTTACGGGAGGGTTAAAGCCGGGACGGATCAGATTGGAGACCTGATTTTTCTCCAGAGACTTATGGGAACAATCCTCGGTGTCCATGATATACCAAAGGAAATCCCCTTCCGTAACGGTACCCAGATAAACCCCGTTTTTGTCAATGACGGGGATGGCGGTGTAGCCGCGGTTATGCATTTTTTCAAGCCCGTTGCGTAAAGTGTTGGTATCCTCCAAACAGGCGACGAGACTCTTGGGAATCAGGAAGCGCAAAATATTCATTCGGTAACTCCTTCGGTCACTCCGTTACGAATATAGCATACATCAAATATATGAACTCAATATGAACAGAAGAAGGTTTTGCTGCAATATGTTGATTATCTACAAAAACGGGGTACCGTTTTTGACATCCCGGAACAGCCTCACCGGAATTTTTTGCAATATTTTTGAAAAGGACTTGCATTTCGAGCAAAAAAGTGGTAGAGTATATCTGTATTTTTGCAAAAGAATCTGCAAAAAGGAAAGGAAGTCTTTTCTATGGAAATCAGAATTGAAAGAACAACGACTCCCAAGGCAAAGCCTACGGGTGCTTTGGGGTTTGGTAAGATCTTTACCGATCATATGTTTGAAATGGATTACAACCCCGAGCAGGGTTGGCATGATCCTCGCATTACCCCCTATCATGATCTGGTGCTCTCCCCCGCTTGCGTGGTATTCCACTACGCCCAGGAGATGTTTGAGGGCATGAAGGCCTATAAGGATGCCGAAGGCAAGGTGCGTTTGTTCCGTCCCATGAAGAACATCGAGCGTCTCAACGCCACCAACGAGCGTATGTGCATTCCCAAGATCGATCCCATGGATGCTTTGCAGGCCATTAAGGAGACGGTTCTCACGGATGCGGACTGGATCCCCACGGAGCCCGGTACTTCTCTGTACATCCGTCCCTTTATCATCGCCACCGACGTTGGGTTGGGGGTACATCCCTCCAAGAACTATAAGTTCTGTATCATTCTGGCGCCCTCCGGATCCTATTACGCGGGCGGTCTTGCTCCCGTAAAGATCGTGGTGGAGGACGAATACGTCCGCGCCGTCAAGGGCGGCACCGGCTTTGCCAAGGTAGGCGGTAACTACGCGGCTTCTTTGATCGGTCAGCAGAAGGCGGAAAAGATGGGCTACGCCCAGGTGCTTTGGCTGGACGGAATTGAGCATAAGTATATCGACGAGGTAGGCGCCATGAACGTATTCTTCGTCATTGACGGCAAGGTGATCACCCCCCAGCTGGAGGGCAACATCCTGCCCGGCGTTACCAGAGACTCTACCATTCAGTATCTCCGCGGCAAGGGGTACGAGGTGGAGGAGCGCAGGATCTCCATTCAGGAGGTTTACGACGCGGCTAAGGACGGCACCTTGAACGAGATGTTCGGTACCGGTACTGCCGCCGTTATCTCCCCAGTTGGTGAGTTGAACTGGGACGGCAACAAGGTGATCATCAACAACAACGAGATCGGTGCGATCTCCCAGATGCTTTACGACGACATCACCGGTATTCAGTACGGCAAGAAGGAAGATCCCTTCGGCTGGAGCATGGTTCTCTGATGGAACAGTCGGCAACAAAAAAGCTTGGTTTTTGGCAAAAGATGAAGGAACGGGGGATCTTGAGTCCCTGGTTCCTCGCTTTTGCGGGTAGTTTTGTTTTCGGGATCCTCGTCTACGTTTTGGCGAGGATCTTTCCCGCTTTTGCGGAGTTCTGGGCGCGGTATCCCTCCCAGGGGATCCGCTTCGTATTAGGAAAGCTAACCAGCATTTTCCCCTTTTCCACGGCGGAGTGGGTGATCTATTCCTCTCCCGTGCTGATCTGGGGCTACTTCTTCTTTTCCGCACGGTCTATGAAGAAAAACAAATCGGAGCGGAATTACTATCGCTGGGCGTTGTCTCTGGTCTGCATTCTGCTTACGGTTTTGACCTTGTTCTTTACCGCGTTCGGGCCATGCTATTTCCGATACGGGCTGGACGAGAACCTGGGAATCGAAAAACGTCCCGTTTCCGGCGAGGAGCTTTACGAGACCGCCGTGATCTTGGGGAAAGAGATCGACGCGATTGCGGACGAGCTGGACTTTGATATCAGCGGGGCGTGCATTATGCCCTACGATTACACCACCCTGGTGGGGAAGGTCAACGATGCCTACGAAGCGTACGCGGCAAAGGCGGATTACGTGGGACATTTCGACACCTACGCCAAGCCTATGGCCATCTCTCCCCTGTTCACCTACACCCATATTTCGGGGATCTACACCTTTATGACGGGGGAAGTGAACATCAACACCAACTATCCCGATTTCATCCGTCCCTTTACCATTGCCCACGAGTTTTCTCACCAACGGGGCATTGCCAGGGAGGACGAAGCAAACTTTGTTGCCTATTTGGTGTGCATCGAAAGCGACGATGCCTTCGTGAGATATTCCGGGTACGCAAATCTCCTGCAGTACGTGACGGATGCTCTTTGGTCGGCTGATAAGGAGCTTTACAGAAAGTATGCGCGGACTTATATGCCAACGGTGATCTCCAAGGAGTTTGCCGCATACTCTGCTTTCTTTGACAAGTACAGGGAAAGTACGGCCTCCCAGGTGACCGGGGCGGTGAACAACACCTTCTTGGGCAGCCAGGGGCAGTCGGCAGGCACTAAGAGCTACGGGCTTGTGGTAGACCTGGCGGTGGCGTACTATTTGCCTGTTAAAGATGACTGAAGAACGACTTAAGACCCTTTCTTTAGAAAAAGAAAGGGTCTTAAGAATCCCCAAAGAAATCTCCTGCCAAAACCGATATTCATCGGTTTTGGAGGGAAAAGTTTTTGAGGAGAGAGGAAACCTGCGAAAGCAGGTTGGAGAGAGGAACTTTTTTCAAAAAGTTCCTCTCTCCGTTCTTATAAAAAGGCTTCCGTGATATCGGAAGCCTTTTCATAAGAATCGGTTTTAATAAAAAGTCGCTACGGGCTGGGCGGGGGGCTCTGCCTTTTCCACGCTGATAGCAGTGAGCACGGGGCCCTCTCCGTCGTAGAGCGGATGGCGTTCGATGGTGATCTTAGCGGTGATTTGGATCCAATCCTGGGTCTTCAGCTTGACCTGATCCGTACCCTTGCACACCAAGCCGCGGTAGGTGATATCCTCTGCACAGCAGACCATCACGTGTCTGCCCACGGCGAAGGACTTATCGAAGGGATTGCTCCCCTTGGCAACCATTCCCTTGAAGGAAACGGTCTTGCCGTCGTATTTTTCCATCTCCTCGGAGAGGTCGCGATACCACTCGGCGTAGTCCGTATCCTTGATCTCGATGATGGGAGCGTTGATATCGAAGGGCAGAGGATCCTCGATCTGATCGTAGTCCATTCTACCGTCCAGATATTCGTAGGCGATGGTGGCGCGGCGGCTGACGGCACGTACCATCTGGTGAAGCTCCATCACGTCCAGATCCTCGGGAACACGATTGAAGATGACGATCTCACAGCTTTGCAGCTTGTCCACCATCTGGGTACGCATATTGGTATTGTAAGTCTTTACGGTGGTGGCGTCGATGAACAGCATCTCCTGGTATACGAACCAATTCTCCGGCATACGGGAATAGAAGAGATCCAGCATCCACATACCGTTGTATTCCAAAATGATCATTTTGGGGTTGTGCTTCTTTTCCAGGGCGGTCATCAGCTCGGTGGTCAGATCCCCGGGCTCCTCCACGAACTCGATGGCTACGTTGGGAGATGCGAAGGAAGTGGGGTCAAATTCCTCGACACCCTCCTCACAGCAGATCACCAGCAGAGGCTCTCCCGTGTTGAATTGGGAATCCTCCAAGGTCTCCTGGATGCATTTGGTCTTCCCCGCTTCCAGAAAGCCGGTAAAGAGATAGACGGGCATATCCATGGTTCAACAATCCTTTCAAATACCGAACAGAGCGGCAAGCTTCTCTTGGTTGATCCCTGCGCCGATGACGCAAAGTCTGCCGATCACGTCCGCGCTGCCGGTGCGTACGTCTCCTTCGCCGGGTACGTAGTCAAAGTGGAGCCAGGTGCCGTCCTTTGCGGGGACGATGCCCTTGGCACGAAGCACCATGCCGTATTCGCCTTCGTTGATCAGCTCTTCCAGGATACCGTTCAGCTCTTCGGCGGTGAAGGTCTTAGTGGTCTCCACACCCCAGCTGGTGAACACGTCGTCGGCGTGGTGGTGATGGTGGTCGTGGTCGTGATCGTGGCCGCAATAGCAGGAGCAGGTACAGCCTTCCTCATGATCGTGGTGGTGCTCGTGATCGTGGTCGTGGTGATGTTCATGCTCGTGATCGTGATCATGGTGATGATGCTCATGGTCATGGTCGTGGCAATCACAATCGTGGTCGTGGTGATGCTCGTGTTCGTGATCATGATCGTGATCGTGGCAATCGCAATCGTGGTGGTGATGGTGGTGATGCTCTGCCTCTTGAGCCAGCTCCTCCAGCACGTTTTCAGTGGTGTGGCTGTGCTCCATGGCGGCAAGGATCTGCTCACCGGTGAGGGCATCCCAGGGGGTGGTGACCAAGGTGGCGTGATCGTTTTTGGAACGGATCAGCTCTACGCATTTTGCCAGCTTTTCCTCGGAGATGCGGTCGGTGTGGCTGAGGATCACGGTGTGGGCGTTTTCGATCTGGTCGCCGAAGAACTCGCCGAAGTTCTTCATATACATCTTGCACTTGTTGGCGTCCACCACGGTGGTGTAGTTGCCAAGCCGTACGTTCTCGGTGGCAACCCCTTCCACAGCACGGATCACGTCGCTGAGCTTGCCCACGCCGGAGGGCTCAATGAGGATGCGGTCGGGGGTGAATTCGGTAAGAACCTGCCCAAGGGCTTTGGTAAAATCCCCCACCAGACTGCAACAGATACAGCCGGAGTTCATCTCGGTGATCTCGATGCCGGCATCCTTCAGAAAGCCGCCGTCGATGCCGATCTCGCCGAACTCGTTTTCGATGAGCACCAGCTTTTCCCCTGCGTAAGCTTCCTTGATCAGTTTTTTAATCAACGTCGTCTTTCCCGCACCGAGAAAGCCGGAAAAAATATCAATCTTTGTCATACGATCCATTCCTTTGCTTTAGGTTTCTTTCAAAACTATATTATACAGCGTATTTTTTGAAAAGTCAATATTGAAAAATAAGTCTTTTTATGTTAAGATAGAAGAAACTTTAGACAACCGGGAGGAAAAAGATGTCTGTTAAAAAGTTTTTCTTTGGCGACTGCAAGGTCGGTCCTGTGGATGGGTACGTTCTGGAGAACAAAGAGGTCTCTTTGACGGTGCTGTCCCTGGGCGGGATCATTCAGAAATACATTTACTGCGGGAAGGATATCGTCTGCGGGTTTGACGACCCGGATTCCTATCTGGAAAGCACCTGCTATTACGGGGCTTTGATCGGGAGATACTGCAACCGATTGAAGGAGCTGAATATCGAGGGTGTTTCTTACCCTCTGACCATGAACGAAAAGGGCACCAATCAGCTTCACGGCGGGTTTGTAGGGATGGACAAGAAGATCTGGGAGGTAGAGCCCGGCGAGAACTGCCTGGTATTGACCTGCTCTGCCAAGGACGGCGAGGAAGGCTTCCCCGGAAACATGACCGTGAAAGTGACCTACACCCTGAAGGGGACGGATCTTGTGTTGGATTACCAGGCTGTTTCCGACAAGGACACGGCGGTGAATCTGACCAACCACTCCTATTTTAATTTGGACGGTGTGGGCGGAAACATTCTGGAGCATAAGGCGTATATCCCCGCTTGGTTTATCAGTGAGTGCGACGATCTGCACATCCCTACGGGGAAGCGGCTTCCCTGCTGGGATTCTCCCTTGGATTTCAACAAGCCCAAGGCCATTGGGCAGGATATCAAAAAGGAGCATCCCCAATTGACCCCTTGGGGCGGGTATGACAACAACTATATTCTGCGGAAGAGCGAGCGGCTTTCCATGGCGGCGCGGATGGAGGGCAAGGAGATCGCACTGGAGGTGCTGACGGATCAGCCCTGCCTGCAGTTCTATACCTCCAACGACATTCCCAAGAAGCCTATGAAGTACGGGCTTCCTCAGGTGCATCACCGTGCCTTCTGCGTGGAGACACAGCAGGAGCCCAACAGCGTGAATTTTGACGGCAATTATTTGAAGGCGGGTGAGGTGTTTACCTCCAGAACCATTTTCCGTCTTTCCAAAGTGTAAATAAGGAGATTGTATGGAGCTTTATATCATTCGTCACGGAGATCCCGATTACGCAAACGATACCCTCACCGAGAAGGGCTGGAAGGAAGCGGAGGCGTTGGTGCCCCGCATGGTACAGATCAACCCTACCAAGATCTACGCTTCTCCCAGAGGGAGGGCGCAGGATACCTCCAAGCCTTCCTTGAAGGTTTTGGGAATGGAATACACCATTGAGAACTGGATGAACGAAAGCATGGATTACATGCAGTTCTGCATGGATCCCAAGGATTTCGATGCGGGGTATACCGTTTCCATTGAGAAGGGTGCGGTTTTGAACAAGGATTTTGCTCCCGAAAGAACCAAGGCTTTGGAGGAGATGATCAAGGCCTCCGACGAGTTTCTGGCGCGGCACGGGTACGTAAGAGAGGGGATGCGGTATAGGATCGTGACTCCCAATAACGACCGCATTGCTTGCTTCTGCCACGGCGGGTTTGGGTCTGCCTGGATCAATCATTTGCTGGGGTGCCATCCCTTGTTCTCCTGGTACCGTATTTGCTTCAATCCCACGGCGGTGACCAAGTTCTACATGATGGAAACGGGAGACGGTTACGCAGTGCCCAGAGCGGAGTATATCGGAGATACGTCTCATTTGTTCAAGGCGTGAAAAAGAAGGTTGACGAAGCATTACAATGAAAGTCGAATTAAAACAAATAGATTGCAGTATGAACGAACCAGAATACGAAATGTTACAAGGTATTCTTGGGGTAGAAAACGGATTTACCAATCCGGCATATAATTTATCATACGATGCATATAAAAATTGGTTGCAAGAAGAGAGCAACCATTCGAAAGGTATAGGCTTACCCAATGGTTGGAAACCTTATACGACATACATTTTGTACATTGATGATCTCCCGGTAGGATATGGAAGAGTAAGGCACGCTTCGGATGAGTACTTGGAAACGGTTCTCGGTGCAGGCAATCTGGGATACGGAATTTCAAAAGAGCATCGCGGAAAAGGCTATGGGAACATTTTATTTCAAGAGTTGTTGAAGAAGTGCAAAGAGTTTAGATACGACGCAATAAAATGTTTTCCATTGAAAACGAATCAAGCAACCGTAAAAATAATGTTGAAAAACGGCGGAAAAATCATCGGTGACTTTAAAGAAGAAAAATATATTATTTCGATCCCGACAAGCTAAGATCAACTGCTGGGCGTAAAACCAATAGGAACCTCATCCACCATCGGCGGAGATAGACAAGGTTCTCCTTTCATTCTCTTTCCGTCCGCCGACGGTCCCCCTTCCCCGCTTGCGGGGAAGGTGAAGCCCGCCCACGGCGGGCGCAAAAAGCTTTCGATCGTTCGCTGACAGAAGCAAAGATAAAAGCAAATCAAAAGTCTGATTGCATACGACTAAATCGATCATACAAATTCGAGGAAAGGATGTTTTATATGAACGTAGAGACGACAATCAGAGAATTCCTTTTGGGAAATATTGATATCGTTGCGTTTCGTCAAGAATATGATACAAATGACGATATTAACAACTTTTTGCAAGGTGTTGTAGACAACCGCATTGCATCCGGTATAGGCTTTACCCCTACCCCTCGAAAGTCTAATAACAAAATTACCTTTTCGCATCGGTATCTCCACTGTTTTGCTCAGCCGGAACTTTATCCAGGATACGTATACGGCAATGATTCTTTTGTTTCTGTTCGAAATTTTCTTACGAAAGAATGGCGCATGCTGACCCATAACGTAAAAACCGCCAGCGGCGCATGGGCATTCTACGATGGCGTATTTGATATTTTCTACCAGCACGATTCCACGTTAGAGTATCGCGGAGAAAAATATGAGCAGGCTTATTGCTATGCGTTGGAAGTAATTCCGCAGTATCTAAGCGGCGGACAAGCGGAAATGTATATTCAAGAGCATATCATTCCCCTCTTTCCCGAAACAATGCCCAAAACTCGCCGCATACAGGAAACCAAGGCTCGTATACGCCAGGAGTTCAAATCCGAAAAGGGTTATCCTTGCTGGGTGCAGTCTTCCGATTGGCCTATTGGTGCAGACGGAAAGCCAACGACCTACGTAAAGAAAGGTAAGCGCGCAGGTTCTAAGCATACTTGGATATTCCGTGACGAAAGTACCGGAGAGCTTATTACTGTAGAACAGTACGATTAAAGATTTGAATGGTAGCTACAGCACTCGCGGAGGCGGGTGCGTAAATGCTTTCAATCGTTCGCTGACAGAAGCACAGCAGAACAAAAAACTCCGCGAGAGCCACCCGAATAGGTTGACTTTTGCGGAGTTTTCATTCATTTTCAGCTGTTCTCAATGATGTCCACGATGCGGCGCATGGATTCTTTATATTCCGCGTCGGAGGAGTTCTTGAAGATCAGCAGGTCGTCCAGGACGTCCGGATCGTCCAGAGCGGCGGGGATATTGAAGTTGACGGTTTTGATATATTCGTCCCAGTTCTGAAGCTTCCAGGTGTCTCTGTCGGAATTGCGGTCGATCATACGCTGTTTGCACACCTCGGGGGAGGTCTCCACCCAAATGATGGTGAGCTTGGTGTTCATGGTGATGAGCTTTTTCTTCAGCGCCATGATATAATCGTGATCGCGAACCTCTCTGGTAAAGGGAGCGTTGATAAGGACGATGTCGTCGTACTTCAAGGCCTCGTATGCCAGGTCCAGGGTGGTGGTATATTCCACGTCGCGGATGTACTTGTAGAAGAACTCGGAGCTGCGGTTATAGGGCTCCCCTGCCACTTGGAAGATCACCTTGGAAAGGGGGATGAGGGTATCCTTATCCAGGTAAACAACGTGGCGCAGGTTTTCCGCAAGCTTTTTGGAAATATAGGTCTTACCGCAGGCGGGGGGCGAGGTGACCAAGATCAAACGTTTCATTTTACAGATCCTTTCTGTGTTTCGTGCGTTCAGTATAGCACAGTTTCAAGTATTTGTCAAATATTTTCATTTTTTTGAAAGAATTTTCCCAAAGGCTATTGAATGAAGCGGAAATTTGTGCTAAACTATACGGGCAAAAACATATTATATGGAGGAATTCACATGAAAATTATCGTTTGCGAAAACTATGATGAAATGTCCAAGGAAGGCGCGAAGATCATCGCCGCTCTTCTGAAGGAAAAGCCCGACTGCATTCTGGGTCTGGCAACCGGTTCCACTCCCGTGGGTATGTACAAGGAGCTTGCCGAGATGAACAAGGCAGGCGAGATCACCTTTAAGAACGTTACTTCCTACAACCTGGATGAATACTATCCCCTGGCTCCCGATCACGATCAGAGCTACCGTTACTTCATGAACCAGAATCTGTTCAACAACGTGGACATCGACATTGCAAAGACCCACGTTCCCGACGGTCTGGCTGAAGATCCCGCCGCTATGGGCGCCGCTTACGACGCTGAGATCGAGGCTGCAGGCGGTATCGATCTGCAGGTTCTGGGTCTTGGCCCGAACGGTCACATCGCATTCAACGAGCCCGAGGACGAGCTGTACGTTGGTACCCACCTCACCGGTCTCACCGACAGCACCATCGAGGCTAACTCCCGTTTCTTCGCCAGCAAGGCTGACGTTCCCACCCAGGCAGTTACCATGGGTATCGGTACCATCATGAAGGCTAAGAAGATCGTCGTTCTGGCCAGCGGTAAGGCAAAGCACGCCGTGATCGAAAAGATGATGGACGGCCGTATCACCACCCAGGTTCCCGGCACCATTCTGAAGTGCCACCCCGACGTTGTGCTGATCTGCGACAAGGCAGCAATGGAAGGCTAATCAATCAGTTCATATACGCAAAGAAGCGGTTCGAAATGAACCGCTTCTTTGTTTTGCATGCTTGCATTTACATTTGTTTTGAGAACAGCTCGTCCAAGGTGACGGAGAACATATTGGCGATGGGCAGGAGCAACGGGAGGTCCGGATAAGAACGACCTTGCTCCCACTTGGAAACCGCCTGCACCGTTACGCAAAGGGTATTTGCCACCTCGCGCTGTGTCATACTCCGCTGGATGCGGAGCTTGCGGATGTTTGATCCGATCTGAAGTTCCAATTTACAGACCTCCTGTGAGAATGTGGTTTGCCGCACACAGGGTTTCTGTATGACGCAAGGGTACACCCCCGAAGGGATTTTCGGGGATGTACCGATTGCGTTATTGCTCGCTACATGCGCTTATGCACGCAATGAAGGATAGACGTGCTTGGGCGTTTTAGTAGGCGAGCAATACGGCGCTTTTGGTAAGACCGTAGGTCTTCGTCATATTGCTTCGCCTCCTTTCTTTTGAAATTGAATGCACCGAAAGCAAACCGTCTGCAGTCCGCTTTGCCTCGGTACGGGTTTATTGTAACAGAGAAATCGGGGTTTGTCAAGGGGATGGGAGTATACCGTTGGTTGAATTACAGACTCAGGGTGTCGTACACTTCCCCGTCCAGGTTCTTCCAGCAGAAGGTGCCCTTTTCGTAGATCATATAGCTGTTTTGGGAGCCGCCCTTGGGGATGGAAACGGAGCCGGGGTTGAGGATACGGATATCGCCGCAGACGCTATTTTCCGGGATATGGGTATGACCGTGGAGCAGGATCTCCCCGGTACCCATGGGAGGCAGGTTCTCACGGTTGTAATGGTGTCCGTGGGTGGCGAACAGGGTGTGTCCGTCCAGATCCAGCATACAGTAATCCGCAAGGATGGGAAAATCCAGCACCATCTGATCCACCTCGGTGTCGCAGTTGCCCCGGACGCAGAGGAGCATATTTTTTCGGTCGTTTAAGTAGGTTGCCACGGCCTTGGTATCGTAGAAGCTGGGCAGGGCGTTGCGGGGTCCGTGGTACAAAAGGTCGCCCAAAAGCAGGATCTTATCGGGCTGTTCCGCTTCGATACGCTGTACCAGCTTTTCCACGAAATAGGAGGAGCCGTGGAGGTCGGATGCGATGAGAAGTTTCATAGAAGTATCCTTCCTCCGTCACATTTTGTGGGCTTCCAGCCAGGCGGCGATCTCACGGGCTACCTCGCCCATACTTCCTTCATCATAGGGCAAGGGAAGGCCTGCGGCGCGGACGGCTTCTTCGAAGGTGACGGTGCCGCCCAGGTCTACGAAGGCCAGGTAACGCTTCCAGGCGTCTGCGGGGTCTTTGAGGGACATGGTCCAGAAGCGGAAGGCCACGGCCTGTGCCATACAGTAGTCGATGTAATACAGGGGATGGAGGTAGATATGGAGCTTGAACTGCCAGCCCGAGCCTCTGCCGTAGAAGGGCAGATCCTCCTGGTGGAGGTGGGGACGGTATTTCTTCTCCAGATCCAGCCACACTTGGTTACGCTCATCGGGGGTGAGGTTTTCGTTTTCGTACATGATATGCTGGAACTCGTCCACCATGCATCCGTAGGGGATGAAGGAAAGGGCGTTTGCGGCGTGGACGTATTCGTACTTATCGGTATTTTTCCCGAAGAACAGGTGGTGGAACTCCCGGGTCAAGAATTCCATGCTCATGGAATGCACCTCACAGGCCTCCATGGTGGGAGACTGGGCGTAGAGGGGCAGGTTGTTCTTGAAGGCACGGAAGGCGGCGAAGGCGTGGCCTGCCTCGTGGGTGAGAACGTCCACGTCGTCGGCGGTGCCGTTGAAGTTGGAGAAGATAAAGGGAGCCTTGTAGTCCTCAACGGTGGAGCAGTAGCCACCGGGAGCTTTGCCTTCCCTGCTGAGGACGTCCAGAAGCTGATTATCGTACATAAAGTCGATGAACTCCGCAGTCTCGGGAGACATTTCATCGTACATCTTCTTCCCTGCTTCCAGGATCTCTTCCGCAGTGCCTTCGGGGAGGGCGTTGCCGTCGGCAAACAGGAAGTCGTGGTCGTAGAGGTGGATCTCCTCCACGCCGATGCGCTTCTTCTGATCCTCCTTGGTCATGGTGACCACGGGGACGAGATCTTCTGCGATCTGCTTACGGAAAGCTTTCAATTCCTCGTAGCCGTAGCAGTTTCTGCCCAGGCGGTCGTAGCCCAGTTGCAGGTAGTTTTCATGCCCCAGGAGTCTTGCCTGGGCGTTGCGGTTCTTCACCAGCTTATCGAAGATGGTGTCCAGCTCCTC
Organism: Clostridia bacterium; assembly: GCA_017516825.1. GTDB lineage: Bacteria > Bacillota > Clostridia > Oscillospirales > CAG-382 > Coliplasma. Next base: position 26,138 of record JAFXBC010000009.1, read on the forward strand.
CCTGTGGGCGTCGAAGAAGCCGCCTTCTTTTTCAAAGGCCTTCTTGCGGATGGCTCTGTCGGGAGATTCCTTATAAAGCCCCAGCATGGGCAGAGGGATGGTCTCCCCTTCCCATTCCACGGTACCGGAGGCGTACAGCTCCTGGTAGGCGGATTCCAGCTTATTGGCTTCCTGCATCAGGGGAACCAGCTCGGGACGGAAGGAACGGACGGAGATCTCCAGGTTCTTGAACAGAAGGCTGCCCAGCTCTTTTTCCAGCTCTTTGCGGAAGGGAGATTCCAGCAACGCCAGGTCTACTGCCTGTGCGGGGCCTTGAAGGAGGGGACTTTGCTCGTCTAAGTAAGTCTTTTCTGCGTTATAGAAGGGGTCCTTGGTGTTCAGGGTGAAGCGGATATAAGCCAAGGAGGACATGGTATAGAAGTGACCCTGCTCCTCCATAAAGCTGCGGTATACGGAAAGGATGGTCTTGGCGTCTGGGGCGTTGCGGATCTCGGTCTCTACCTTTTTGCAAAGGGCGATGAGCTCCTCGGGGTTGGGGCGCTTGTAGGGCATTTCGGAAAACTTCATTGTCAGATTCCTTTCGTGATGGGTTTGATATAAGCGGCAAAGGCGGAGGGGATGGCGAACCGGTCTGCCATTTCCTCCGGGGTGGCCATGATACGGTCTCTTGCTTCTTCAAAATATCCGGACATCAGATAGGCGGTCATATGCCATTCCACGTGGGTGAAGATATGGGCGGCCGGGGCAAGACGTTCAATATGCAGGGGCTGGAAGCCGTTTTCTCTGGCAAAAGCCACGGCCTCCTCGGGTGTGAGGATACCAAGCTCGTTGGGAAGCTCGTAGAGCCCCGCCAACAAGCCTTTGGCGGGACGGCGGCGGATCATATAGCGGTCGTGTTCCTTCAACAGAAGCACCGTACGATGCTCTATACGGCGGGGTGCTTTTTTGGATCGGACGGGAAGAAGGTCGGTCTTCCCCGTTCTTTTAGCGATACACCAGGGGCGGAAAGGGCACTCCTTACAGAGCGGCTCCGTATTGGGGCCGCAGAGGGTGGCTCCTAGCTCGATCATGGCCTGGGTGAACTCCCCGGGAGACTCCCCGGGGCAAAGGGAAAGCACGGCTTCCTCCGCCGCCTTGCGGGTACGGGGATCCATGATATCCCGTTCATCCCCCGTCACGCGGGACAAAACCCTAAGCACGTTGCCGTCCACAGCGGGGGCGGGAACGCCGAAGGCGATGGTGGCAATGGCGCCTGCGGTATAGCTCCCGATACCGGGAAGCTTTTGCAGCTCTTTGGGGTCGGAGGGGAACTTGCCGCCGTATTCGGTTACGATCCTGATAGCGGCTTTTTGGAGGTTCCTTGCACGGCTGTAATAACCCAGGCCCTCCCAAAGCTTGAGAAGGTGGGTCTCCTCGGCCTCCGCCAGGGCGTATACGTTGGGAAATGCTTCCAGGAAGCGGTGGAAATAGGGCTTTACCGCCTCCACGCGGGTCTGTTGGAGCATGATCTCCGAGATCCACACGCGGTAGGGGGTGATATCATGCCGCCAGGGAAGGTCTCGTTTGTTGGCTTGATACCAGGTCAGAAGCTCTGTGACGGCTTCCTTGGGAGGAAGGGTGTATTGGTGGCTCATTGGGTCACCTCCCCGTTCAGAAGGCGGGCGGCCTCCTCGTCGGTGAGGAGCTTGCCGTTTTGCTCAAAGGGGAGGCGGAAATCGCAACCGCTTTTCCAGGCGGAACAGCCGTAGGCGGTCTTCCCTTTGACGATGGGGCTTTTGCATTTGGGGCAGAGGGGTGCGGGAGGAGGAGCCTTTTTCTTTGGCTTGCGGTCGTCGAATGCGAAGACCGCCTTCTTTTCCTCGTCCAGCACCAGGCGGGCAGTGAAGGTATTTCCCGTCTTCTTGGAAACAAAGCCCTCGATGGGGTCGGTCTTGCCCTCAGTAAGGAGCTTGCGGAGATTATCGGCGGAAATGGCTCTGCCGCAAATGTAGGTCTGCACGGTGAATTTACAGCCGTCCTTGTAGCCTGCACAGCCGTAGAAGGAGCGCATTCTGCGGATCTCGTTGCCGCAAAGGGGGCAGGCGCCGAGGATATCCCCGAAGTAGCCGATGTCGTGGCTCCCCTCTCCCGCCTCCATGGCGGCGGAGATCTTTTCTTTGGCAAGGTCGACGCTGTCGCGGACGGTGATCTTCCCGCGAAAAACGCTTTTCAAGGCCTTGCCAAGCTCGGCGGTCTTGAATTTATCCATGACCACACCCAGGTTCTCCAGAGATTCCACAAGGAATTCTCCCCCGGGGAGAATGAAATAGGTATCCTTTTTCAGCTCGATATAGCCGCTGTGGCGGGCGTTGTCGATGATGCCCGTACGGGTGGCCTCGGTGCCAAGCTCCAGACCCTCGAACATGGCGCGGTAATCCTCGGTGTCGTCCTCCTGCTCGGTATCGTCGGCGTTTTCCGCTGCTTCCTTTGCGGCAGCTTTTTCCTCGCGGAAGGGGTTCTTCAGGTAGTTGTTCAAAGTCTCGATGGTGTAATGCTTGGGGGGCGAGGTCTCCTTTTCCACGGGCTTGAAGTCGATGACCACTTGGTCGCCCTTTTCAAGAGGGGGCAGGACCTTGTCCTTCTGGGTGCGGTCGTCGTATTTCGTCCAGCCGGGCTCCAAGATCACGTTGCCCTTGAGGGTGAAGGTTTCCAAATCTCCCACGGCAATGGTGATCTCGGTTTTGGAGATCTTACAGGGCTCTGCACAGAACACCGCGATGAAGCGGCGGAACACGGTGGAATAGACCTGGTTTTCCCGCTGGGACAAGGCGCCCTTGGCGGGGATCTTATAGGTGGGGGTCAAGGCGGAGTGGGATTCGATCTTGCTGTCGTCGAAGATGGATTTGCTGTCCTTGAATTCCACGGGGTAGCCAAGCTTCTTGCAGTTTTCCAGGATGGTTTTGATCTTGCCCTTTTCCGCGGTGGCCAGATATTCGGAGTTGGTACGGGGATAGGTGAGGTAGCCTTCCTCGTAAAGCTTCTGGATGATGTCCAGAGAGTCCTTCATGGACATTTTGTACTTCTTACCCAGCACGTTTTGCAATTTGGAAAGGGAGTACAGCTTGCCGGGAGGGAGAGTAGATTTTTGGTTTTTGACTGCGGTGACCACAGCACCGGCTTGGTTGTATTTGGCGCAGAGGGCTTCCGCCTTGGGGGCGTCCTCCACGTCGAACTTCTTCTTGGAGTTCAGCTCCACCACTTCCCCCTTGGTCTCCTCCTTGCTGGCAAGAGACAGGTATTTCCCGGGGATAAAGTTGCGGATGGCCATGTCCCGCTCGTAGATGGCTTTCACGATGGGAACGATGACGCGGCCTACCCGAAGAAGGGTTCCCGTGCGGAGAGTGGCGTAGCGGGTAAGGTTCACGCCGTAGAGCCAATCGATGTAGGTGCGGGCAAAGCCTTCGTCGGCTAAGTTGTCGTATTCCGATTCGTCCTTCATTTCCGCAAGAGCGGTACGGACGGTCTGGGGCGTCTGATCGGGGAGCCAGAGGCGCTTTAAGGCTTTGCCGTTGACCTTTGCATGGGTGATGCAGAGGCGGACGATGATCTCCCCCTCTCTGTCGGCGTCTCCCGCGTTGACGATGGTGTCCACGTCCTCTCTTGCACAGAGAGAGGTGATGATGCCAAACTGCTTCTGAACCCCGCTGTCCACCGTCTTTTTGTCGTCTCCCTTGCGGAGCTCAAAGCGGAAGGTCTCGGGGAAGCAAGGCAGGTTCTCCATGGTCCAGCCGGTGGCGCCTGCGGGGAGAGGTGAATACGCCTCGATGTCGCAAAGGGAGAACAGGTGGCCGAAGGCCCAGGTGACGATGTAGCCCTCCCCTTCCAGGTAACCGTCCCGACGGCGAAGGTCGCCGATGGCGGAGGCGATGTTACGGGCAAGGCTGGGTTTTTCGGCTATGATGAGAATCAAGGGATCCACCTCCTTTCAGAGGGATATATAAAAGGTTAAGAAATCTTGATATCGAAGGTCATTTCGAAGGTTCTGTCCCAGGGATAGCGGAAGTTTGACACCTTCACGGTGGGGTGTTCTTCCTCGTTATGGGGGGACAGAGAGGTGATGATGGGGCTTTCGTTGATGCGGGAAAGCACCAAGGGCATATTGCAATCTCCGTCTTCCGACCAGATGTTTTCCACACGCTTGCCCTTGGCCTTGTAGCACACGTCCTTGATATAGGCAAAGGTCATGGACTTCAAGAAGCCTTCGTTGGCTTCATCGGTGGACTTTTCCACAGCGGAGAGGTAGGCGTATCTGGCAATTCCCTGGGACAGGGCGATGCCCATGGCGTTGCCTGCGGTGTTCCAGGAGGAGTAGCCCAAAAGCTCCGCTACGCCCATATCGTACTGATGGAACATCATGTAGGACAGGTTATAGGCTTTCCCGGAAACGTCCAGCAGGACGGTGGGGATATTCTTTTCCAAGTTGGATTCCAGCTGCTTCATCAGGCTGACACGGTCGGAGGAAGAAGAACTGCGGGTGAGGATGAGCACCTGGAGACCATCGCCGGGGTTATTTGCTTCATCGGTATTCAGGCAGATCAAATGGTTCCCGATATTCTCACCCAGAGTGCCGATGTCAAACTCGTCGGCGGCCTGGTCCTTGCCTTGGCCGTAGTAGGTCAAGGTCACCTCTATTTTGCCGTAGATCTGCGTTGCCATACGGGCGAGGCAACACATGCCCAGCTCGTCCGCGGCGGCGGAAAGAACGCCTCTGTCGCCTATCAGATTCTTCAGGTAGTTGATCTCGTTGGTCTGGATAGTGGTTTGGGGAGAGGAATCGTCCACGCCAACGTAGATAAATTCCAAGTCGTCCCCCACGTTCCGCAAAATGTAATCGGCAATCACCAGCTTACGGGTGCGGGAAGCGTGGTATTTATCCAGGGCGGATTCGGGAAGGGGCGTGGAAACCTTCTTGCCGTTTTGGTCAAAGCGGTAGCCCGCGATAATGTTCTCCACGGTGAGGTCTTTACCGGTGAGAGTCTTACGGGCAACCTGACCGTATTCACGGAGCATATAGTATTCGTCAAGCTGGTATCCGCCGTAGGAGCCTGTGGAAGCAAGCCGCATCACGGTATCAAAGAGGTAGACGGTGTTGTTCTTGCACAGGTCAATGATGGTGTCGGCGATCTCGTACTCGAAGGTCAGATCGGTGTTGTCCAGCCAGCGGGAGCCTACCAAGCCCCCGGAAAGCATTTGATCCAGGGAGATGATGAAGTAGTCGCAGGTCTTGTCCATCTCCTTCACCCAGGCAAGGAGTGCTTCTCTGTTGCCTAAGGTGGAGCCGTCGGGATTGGGGGTCATATTGTCCAATGCGGTGCGGTAAAGATGCTCCTCGGGCATGAGAAGCTTGATGCCCACAGACTGTGCAAGGTATTCCACACGGTCCTTGTTCACGGGACGGTTATCCAAGGGGATATAGGCTACCACGGGGTCGGTCACAGGCTGTTCCTCCTCTTGAGAACTCTCGCTTTCCGTAAATGCGGATGATTCTGCGGAAGGGACGTCTTCACTGAGGTTCGGTGTGCTGACAGCCGGTTCCACGGCAGTGCAGGCGAAAAGAGATCCCATGAGCAAGGAGCAGAGAAGGATGCAAAAAAGTTTTTTTACAAGGCTTGACCGTTTGTGCATAGAAAATACCTACCTTATTTTTTCACTTTTTACAGTATACCAAAAAATGCAGAAAAAAGCAATACGAAAATGCGGGTTTCGTTGACAGAGAAATTTTTTTACGTTATACTGAAAAAAAGATGTCGTAAAAGCGGGGTTTAGATTGTTATATAGACAGAAACGGGAAAATGAAAGGAGAGACGATGATGGGCGACCAAAGAACGAAAGACGACGCACGCTGTAACGCCGCTCTCGCCGCCCTTGCCAAAGGGGACAAGGGTGGGCTGGACGTGATCTACCGTACGTACGGACGGATGATCCTATCGGCGGCGTATCAGATCGTAGGTACAACGGAGGATGCGGAGGACGTTCTGCAGGACGTTCTGCTTCGGATCGGCGAGAGCCCGTCCCGTTATACGCCTGACAGTAACCCCAGGGCGTGGGTAATGGCCATCACAAGAAACGTTGCGTTGAATCTGGCGAAAAAGCGCGGGAGAGATCTGCCCTTGGATGAGGTTGCTTCCGGAGAGATTTCTCATCCCTCCCGGGAGGGTGTGGAGGAATCTGCGATCTTACAGGTCGCTTTGGCAAGTCTTTCCGAAGAGGAGCGGTTGATCGTCAACCTGAAGACTTACGCGGGGCTTTCCCACAAGGAGATCGCTTCCGTTTTCGGGATCTCCGAGGACAGCGCCCAAAAGCGGTATCAGCGCGCCATTGAGAAGCTACGCAAATATTTTTTATAGGAAGGAGACGTATTGATGAAGGATCAACAATTGGAAGAGCTTTTGAAAAAGCATTTTGAAAAAGAAGCAAAGCGATTTACCTTAAAAGAAGCGAAGAAAAACGTCGGATCTCCCCTTTCATGGAAAAAATGGGTATTGACGGCCGCTTGCTTTTTGGCGGTGGCGGGGATTTTAGCCGCCGCGGCATTGCCGGGCGGTCGGGACGTTCCGGTGGTATCGGAGGCGGGAACCGAAGGGTCTACATCAAGCAATTGTGAATCGACCAACTCCGAAGTCAGCCTAAAAGATCCTGTCAGTTCCGATGTCAGCGATGGGGATCCGATGGGAGAGCATGCGCAGCTTTACTATTATGATTATGCCGAGTATCTGCACTTTTTGGATACTGCGAAATTGCCGGAGGATTTCGTTTCTTACGAAGAGATCTCCATGCTGGGAAAATTCGACGGATTCGTTTGTCTGGATGGGACCGAAGTGGAAAAAGGCAGCTCTCTGTTCTATAGCTTCAAGACGGACGACGGGTGGGAATGTAACGTTTACGTCTATCACGAGGAAAGAGAGAACCTCCTTTCCCCTCTTCTCGAGGAAGTCATGAACAAAGAAGATCTCCGCACACTCCGGGAGGAACGCAAAGGTTATTTCATGATCGACGGTATGACATACGGTTATACAAAGGGTAAATTGATCTCCGTCAAATGGGAAGACGAGGGAATTATATTCGTCTTGTATTCCAGCTATCTTTCGGAGTGTCCGGAAAGCCATCCCGCGTTCGGGTTGTTTTCGGCAGACACCGCAAAGGCTACGGCGGAATCTGTCTATACGCCAAAAAAATAAGAGTAGCAGACCTCTCATGAAAGCTCCCTTTGAAAGCGGGGAGCTTTTTGTATTGACTTTCAAACCGTGAGGTGATAGAATAGAGGAAAGTTTTCTCCTTGGAGGATTGGTTATGAAGATAAACGGCTTTCAAAAGCTGACGCTGTTGGATTTCCCGGGAAAAGTGGCTTGCATTCTGTTCACACCGGGGTGTAATTTCCGCTGTCCTTTTTGCCATAATGCGTCCCTGGTGACCCATATTGAGGGGGAGGACTACTCTGAGGAGGAGATCCTTTCCTATCTGAAAAAGCGGCAGGGGCTTTTGGACGGCGTGGTGGTCACGGGTGGGGAGCCTACCTTGCAGAAAGATCTTGGGGATTTTCTGAGGAAGGTGAAGGCTTTGGGGTACGCCGTGAAGCTGGATACCAACGGCACCAACCCGGAGATGCTGAAAAGCATTGTTTCCGCAGGACTTGTGGACTACGTGGCCATGGATATCAAGAACGTCTTCGAAAAATATCCCGTTACGGCGGGGTGCGGCGGTGTAGACCTTGCAAAGATCGAAGAAAGCATCGATCTTCTGCTGACAGACGTGGTGGACTACGAGTTCCGCACCACGGTGACGGCGGAATTGCACACACCACAAGATATTGGGGGGATCGCAAGCCGCATCCATGGAGCGAAAAGATACTTCCTGCAAAACTTTAAGGATTCGGGAGACATCGTTTCCGGGGGGAATACTGCCGTTACGCCTCAAATCATGGAGGAAATGGTAAAGGCGGCACAAGATATTGTGTGCCGGGTTATGGCTCGATAAGTGAAAATAATTCCTAAAAATTGTGATTTTGCTATTGACAAGACGCAATATATAGTGTATAATGTGAATCCGACGGCACAAAATGCTGTGTGAATGCACTACATCTTGTACCACATTACAGAATTACAAAATCACAATATATAGGAGATGCTTATGTACAACGTAGTCAAAAGAGACGGCAAGTTGGTTTCTTTCGATCTTGCCAAGATCAGCACCGCCATCCGTCAGGCATTCGACGCCTGCAACAAGCAGTATAACCCCGACGTCATCGATTTCCTTGCTCTGAAGGTTACCGCAGACTTTGCAAACAAGGTCGAGGATCAGCGCGTTTCCGTGGAGGATATTCAGGACAGCGTTGAGACCGTTCTGATCAAGTCCGACTATGACGACGTAGCCAAGGCATACATTCTGTACCGCCGTCAGAGAGAGAAGATCCGCAACATCACCGCTACCATGGTGGACTACAAGGACATCGTGGACAACTATCTGAACATCAACGACTGGAGAGTGAAGGAGAACTCCACCGTTACCTACTCCGTAGGCGGTCTGATCCTCAGCAACTCCGGCGCCGTTACCGCTAACTACTGGCTTTCCGAGATCTACGACGACGAGATCGGCAACGCCCACAGAAATGCGGACATTCACATTCACGACCTTTCCATGCTCACCGGTTACTGTGCAGGCTGGTCCCTGAAGCAGTTGATCCAGGAGGGCTTGGGCGGTGTGACCGGTAAGATCACCTCCGCACCCGCGAAGCATCTGGCAAGCCTTTGCAACCAGATGGTCAACTTCCTGGGCATTATGCAGAACGAGTGGGCAGGCGCACAGGCCTTCTCCTCCTTCGATACCTATCTGGCGCCCTTCGTAAAGGTGGACAACCTTTCCTACGATACCGTGAAGAAGTGTATTGAGTCCTTCATTTACGGCGTGAACACCCCCAGCCGTTGGGGTACCCAGTCTCCCTTCACCAACATCACCCTTGACTGGGTGGTTCCCGCTGACCTGGCAGAGCTGAACTGCATTATCGGCGGCAAGGAAGTGGACTTCAAGTACAAGGACTGCCAGAAGGAAATGGATATGGTGAACAAGGCGTTCATCGAGATCATGATTGAAGGCGATGCCAACGGTCGTGGCTTCCAGTACCCCATCCCCACCTACTCCATCACCCGCAACTTTGACTGGTCCGATACCGAGAACAACCGTCTGTTGTTCGAGATGACCGCAAAGTACGGCACTCCCTACTTCTCCAACTACATCAACAGCGATATGGAACCCAGCGACGTGCGCAGTATGTGCTGCAGACTCCGTCTTGACCTCCGCGAGCTCCGCAAGAAGTCCGGCGGCTTCTTCGGCAGCGGTGAGTCCACCGGTTCCGTTGGTGTCGTTACCATCAATATGCCCCGTATTGCTTACCTGGCAAAGGACGAGGAGGACTTCTACAAGCGTTTGGATCGCTTGATGGACATCTCCGCACGCTCCCTGAAGGTAAAGAGAACGGTTATCACCAAGCTGTTGGAGGCAGGCCTGTATCCCTACACCAAGAGATACCTGGGTACCTTCAACAACCACTTCTCCACCATCGGTCTGGTCGGCATGAACGAGGCTTGCCTCAACGCCAAGTGGTTGGGTAAGAACCTCACCGATAAGGACGCACAGAAGTTCACCAAGGACGTTCTGAACCACATGAGAGAGAGACTTTCCGACTACCAGGTAGAGTACGGCGATCTGTACAACTTGGAGGCTACTCCCGCAGAGTCCACCTCTTACCGTCTGGCTAAGCACGATTTGAAGTTCTACCCCGATATCATCACCGCAGGCGGCAAGAACGGGGAGACTCCCTATTACACCAACAGCTCTCACCTGCCCGTTGGTTACACCGAGGACATCTTCACCGCTCTGGACGTTCAGGACGAGCTGCAGACCCTTTACACCTCCGGTACCGTATTCCACGCCTTCCTTGGCGAGAAGCTGCCCGATTGGAAGTCTGCCGCTACCCTCATTCGTAAGATCGCAGAGAACTACAAGCTGCCTTACTATACCCTGTCCCCCACCTACTCCGTATGTAAGAACCACGGCTATCTGGTTGGCGAACAGTTCGTTTGCCCCGAGTGCGGCGAGAAGACCGAGGTTTACAGCCGTATCACCGGTTACTACCGTCCCATTCAGAACTGGAACGACGGTAAGGCACAGGAGTACAAGGATCGTAAGGTTTACGACATTGCAGGCTCCAAGCTGACCCACGAAGGTCCTTTGAACGTGGAAGAGACCTGTGCTTGTAAAGAGGCTCCCGCCGACAACGCAAACGACGCTGTGTTGCTGTTCACCACTGCAACCTGCCCCAACTGTAAGATCGCTTGCACCTTGCTGGACAAGGCCGGCGTTTCCTACGAGAAGCTTCTCGCCAACGAGCATCCCGATCTGGTTGAGCAGTACGGCATCAAGCAGGCGCCCACGCTGGTAGTGATTCAGAACGGCGAGGTTTCCAAGCATATCGGCGTTTCCGACATCAAGAAGATGCTGAACGCATAAGTACGACATAAGGGAAGAATCAAATATGTATGATTTGATCGTAATCGGCGGTGGACCTGCAGGGCTCACCGCCGCCCTGTATGCACGCAGGGCAAATAAGACAGTTTTGGTGATCGAGAAGGGCTCCTTCGGCGGGCAGATCACCTATTCTCCCAAGGTGGAAAACATTCCCGGCTTTACCGAGATCACCGGCAACGAGTTTGGCGAGAAGATGGTGGAGCAGGTGTTGGCACAGGAAGCGGACGTGGAGTGTGCAGAGGTTTTGGAGATCAAGGACGGTGTTTACAAGACCGTGGTTACCGACTCCGGAGACTTTGCCGCCAAGGCCATCGTCATTGCAACCGGTGCAAAGCATCGCCTTCTGGGCCTGCCGGGCGAGGAGAAGTACATCGGCGAAGGGATTTCCTTCTGCGCGGTGTGCGACGGTGCCTTCTACGAGGGCAAGGAGGTTGCCGTCATCGGCGGCGGAAACTCCGCTTTGCAGGAGGCCATTTTGCTGGCGGATCTGGCTAAGAAGGTCACCGTGGTGCAGAACCTTGATTTCCTGACCGGGGAAAAGAAGCTTCAGGACAAGCTGGCCACCAAGTCCAACGTGGAAGTGATTCTTGGCACCGTGGTGGATAGCTTCATCGGCGGGGAGTCCCTTGAAGGGATCCGCATCCGCAAGGAAGCTGACGGTACGGTAAGGGATCTGATGGTGGACGGCGTGTTCGTTGCCATCGGGTTGGTACCCCAGAACGAGGTGTTCGCAGGGTTGGTTCCCTTGGGCGGTCGGGGCTACATCATTTCCGGTGAAGATTGCTTGACGGGAAAGGAAGGCGTGTTTGCCGCCGGGGACTGCCGTACGAAGGCGATCCGACAGGTGACCACCGCCGTGGCTGACGGTGCTGTTGCCGCTTTGGCGGCCTGCGCGTACGCGGATAATATTCAATAAAAACAAGACGAGAGGGAAACTTTTTGAAAAAAGCTTCCCTCTCGTGCTCTCTCTTCAAAAACTTTTCTCTTGAAAAATTCTTAAAAAGTAGGTTTTCTTTGGGGTACATAATCGTTCTTATTTACTTACGCGTATTCTCTTGGCCGCGGTATACGACGAACTTGCAGAACAGGAACTCCAAAACGAAGTTGGCAAGCATGGTCACGATCAGAATCAGAAAATCGTTGACGCCGTTTGCTTCCGCAAGGTCGCCAAGATAGGTGGACAAGGGAGTAAATACCAGATAGAATCCGAACACCTTTGCCATGGCCACCGGTACGTTGGCGGCGGACTGGAAGGTATAGCGGCGATTCAAGGTGAAATTCCACAGGATGGACAGCACCAGGGAGACCAGATACGGGATCCAATAGGTCTTGATAAAGATCTCCAGCAGTGCAAAGGTTCCCACTTGGATGACCCCTGCGGAAACGGAAAACAAGGTAAACTTCAAGGCCTGGAGGAAGTTCTTTTTGGAATCCTTCATAGCGGTACCTCACTCGGCAAGCGTTGCGGCCATAACGGCCTTGATGGTATGCATACGGTTTTCCGCCTCGTCGAAGACGATGGAGGCTTCTCCCTCGAAGACTTCGTGGGTGACCTCCATGCAGTCGATGCCGAACTTCTCGTAGATCTGCATTCCTACCTCGGTGTTCAGGTCGTGGAAGGCGGGCAGACAGTGCATAAAGCGGCACTGAGGGCCTGCGATAGCCATCAGCTCCCCTGTGATACGGTAGGGAGACAGATCCTTGATCCGCTGTTCCCAAACCGCCTCGGGCTCACCCATGGAGACCCAAACGTCGGTATACAGCACGTGGGCGCCCTTGACGGCTTCCTTGGGGTCGGTGATGAAGGACAGGGTGGCGCCGGTCTCCTTTGCCACCTCGGCACAGGCATCGCGGAGTTCCTCTGCGGGGAAATAGGCCTCGGGAGAGCAGGCAACGAAGTCCATGCCCATCTTGGCACAGCCTACCATCAAAGAGTTGCCCATGTTATAGCGGGCGTCGCCCAGGTAGACCAGCTTCTTCCCTTTCAGTGCTCCGAAATGCTCACGAATGGTGAGGAAATCGGCAAGGATCTGGGTGGGGTGGAACTCGTTGGTCAGCCCGTTCCACACGGGAACGCCTGCGTATTTGGCAAGGTCTTCCACGATCTCCTGGCCGTAGCCTCGGTATTCGATACCGTCAAACATTCTGCCGAGAACTCTTGCGGTGTCGGCGATGCTTTCCTTCTTGCCCATCTGAGAGCTTTTGGGATCCAGATAGGTGACGTGCATTCCCAGGTCGTAGCCTGCAACCTCGAAGCTGCAACGGGTGCGGGTGCTGGTCTTTTCGAACAGCAGAGCGATGTTCTTCCCCTCGCAAAGGCGGTGGGGCACACCGTTTTTCTTCTTTGCCTTCAGGTCTGCGGCCAAATCCAGGAGGTAGCCGATCTCCTCGGGGGTGAAATCAAGAAGCTTCAAAAAGCTTTTCCCTTTGAAATTCATATATGACCCCCTGCTCAAAGCACTTTGGATAGGAAGGTCTTGAGACGATCGGTCTGAGGATTGCCGAACAGCTCCTCGGGGGTGTTCTCCTCGGCTACCACGCCGTCGTCCAGGAAGATCACACGGTTGGCCACCTCGCGGGCGAAGTTCATCTCGTGGGTCACCACCACCATGGTCATGCCCATGTGGGCCAGTTCCTTCATAACGTCCAGCACCTCCCCTACCATTTCCGGGTCAAGGGCGGAGGTGGGCTCGTCAAACAGCATCACGTCGGGCTCCATACACAAAGCGCGGACGATGGCCACACGCTGTTTCTGACCGCCGGAAAGCTGGTTGGGATAGGAATCCGCTCTATCGGCAAGGCCGACACGGGCAAGGAGTGCCATGGCTTTTTCCTCGGCTTCCTCCTTGGGGATCTTCTTCAGCATCATGGGGGCCAGGGTAAGGTTTTTGAGAACGGTGTAATGGGGGAACAGGTTGAACTGCTGGAACACCATGCCCATTTTTTGGCGATGGAGGTTCAGATCCACCTTTGCGTTGGTGAGGTCTTCCCCTTCGAAATAGATGCAACCGCCGGTGGGGATCTCCAGCATATTGAGGCAACGCAGGAAGGTGGATTTACCGGAGCCGGAGGCACCGATGACGCAGACCACGTCGCCCTTGTTGATATCCACGTCGATTCCCTTGAGAACGGCGGTTTTATCGAAGTCTTTCTTGAGACCTCTGACACGGATGATCGTTTCTTTATTTTCCATCGCTCTTACGCAACCTCCTTTCAAAGATCGAGAGAAGCTTGGTCATGATGACCACCATCACCAGGTAGACCAAAGCCAGCAGAATGATGGGGTTGACGGCGTCGAAGGTGGTGTTACGGATGTTGGTAGCCGCCTTGGTGATGTCCACCACGGCCACGTAGCCGGCAACGGAGGTCTCCTTCAGCAGGGCGATACACTCGTTACCGATGGCGGGCAGAATGTTTTTGATGGCCTGGGGCAGGATGATCTTTGCCATGGCCTGGCCTTTGGAAAGACCCAAGCTTCTGGCCGCTTCCATTTGCCCTTTATCCACGGCGCCGATACCGCTTCGGATCAGCTCTGCCATGTAGGCGCCGGAGTTGATACCAAAGGCCACGATGGCAACGGGAACGCCGTCTTTTGCGGAAACGAAAATGATGTAGAAGAACACCAACAGCAATACGGTGACGGGGATACCGCGGATGACGGTGGTGTAGAGATCGCAGATCCAGTTGACGATGCGAAGCTTTTTGTTGCCTTCGGCAAAGTATTTTGCAATGGCGATGATACCGCCGATGATCACACCGATGAGCAAGGCGCCCAGGGTGATGAGCAGGGTGTTGCCGAGACCTTCCAGAAGCCACAGGTAGCGGTCGTCCTCCAAGAAGGTGTCTTGCAATTTATCAAACCAATTCATTGAAATATTCCTTAAATCGATACTGTGATGAAACCCAAGCGGCTCCGCAGAGACTGCGGAGCTGCTTGTAACTTACATTTGGTTAGGGCTTGAAGTAGGTCTCGTTGTAGTTTGCGAAGATCTCTTCAACGGTGCCGTCGTCGATGAGCTTGGTGAGGATCTTATCGATCTCTGCAACCAGGTCCTCGGAGCCGAAGGCAAATGCGAATGCGTAGGGCTCGGTGGTCATCTCTTCATCCAGGATCACGAGGCCGTCGCCTTCTTCTACCATCTGGATAGCGGTGAGGTTGTCAACGACCCATGCGTCTACCTTGCCGGTGGTGAGAGCTGCCTTAGCGTCTGCGTTAGCGTTGAAAGCCTGTACGTTGTATCCGGCCTCCTTACAGCCTTCGTCGGCGGTGGTACCGGTCTGAACGGAAACGGACTTGCCTTCCAGATCAGCCTTGCCCTTGATGTCGCTGCCTTCCTTGACTACGATGACCTGAGCGGCTTCATAGTAGGGAACGGTGAAGAGCATGTTTTCCTTACGTTCGTCGTTTGCGGTGATGCCGGACATACCGCAGTCGTACTTAGCGGACTGGATACCTACAAGAACGGTGTCGAAGTCCATCTGGACGATCTCCAATTCCACACCCAGCTCTTTGCAGATCAGGTTCATGATGTCAACCTCAATGCCAACGACCTTGTCACCCTCAAGGGTCTCAAAGGGAGGGAAATCGGGGCTGGTAGCGATCACAAGCTTGCCTGCTTCTTTTACTTCCTCCAGGGTCTTACCCTTGGCGCCGCAACCGGTAAACATGGTCAGGGTCATAATGGCACAGAGTGCCAGAGCGATAAACTTTTTCATGGTCAGATTCCTTTCGTTTTTAAAAATTCATTAAAATCGGTGAGTTGTTTTTCCACGGAAGCGTAGCCTGTTGCGCCTTCGGAAATACGCTTGGCGACGCAGGTCTTTAAGGAGATCTCCTCAAAGAGATCCTCCTCAAAGAGGGTGGAATAGCTTTTATATGCTTCCAAAGGGAGATCCTCTAAGACGGTTCCCTTTGCAATGCAATCGGATACGATGGAGCCTACGGTCTTGTAGGCGGTACGGAAGGGCATGCCGCGTTTGGTGAGGTAGTCGGCCAGGTCGGTGGCATTGATGAAGCCACGCTGAGCGGCTCGGTACATATGCTCACTCTTTACCCGCATGGTTCGGATCATGGGAGCGAAGATCTCCAGGCATCGGGCAACTGTCTCCGTAGCGTCGAAGAGAGATTCCTTATCCTCCTGCATATCCTTGTTATACGCCAGAGGCAATCCCTTCAGCATGGTGAGGGTTCCCATCAGGTCGCCGTAGACACGGCCGGTCTTCCCTCTTACCAGCTCTGCCATATCGGAATTCTTCTTCTGGGGCATGATGGAGGAGCCTGTGGTGTAGGCGTCGTCCAGCTCCACGTAGGAGAACTCCCAGCTTGACCAGAGGATGACCTCCTCGGAGAAGCGGGACAGGTGCATCATGATGACAGAGAAGGCGGAGAGCAGCTCCACGCAGAAGTCTCTGTCGGACACGGCGTCGATGCTGTTTCTTGCGTAATCGTCAAAGCCTAAGGCCTTAGCCGTCATGGTGCGGGAGATGGGATAGGTGGTGCCTGCCAAGGCGCAAGCGCCCAGGGGAGAAACGTTCATCCGTTTGACTGCGTCCTCCACACGGGAGAGGTCCCGGCGGAACATCTCGGCGTAGGCCAGCAGATGGTGGGCAAATACGATGGGCTGGGCTCTCTGCAGGTGGGTGTAGCCCGGCATGATGTCGTATTTGTGTTCTTCCGCTACGGTGACGATGGCGTGGATGAGATCCAGAAGAAGCTCTTGGATCTGACCGCACTTCCCTCTCATGTACAATCGCATATCCACCGCTACCTGGTCGTTTCGGCTTCTTGCGGTATGTAATTTTTTGCCCAGGTCTCCGATACGCTTGGTCAGCACGGATTCCACGAACATATGGATGTCCTCGGCGTTCATATCGATGGGAAGCTCTCCCGTTCCGATATCCCCAAGGATCTGCTCCAAAGCGGCGATGATCTCGTCTGCCTCGGCGGCGGTCAGGATCCCCACCTCGGCAAGCATAGCCGCGTGTGCCATGGAGCCTTTGATATCCTCCTTGTACATCCTTGAATCGACGTGGATGGAGGAATTGAAATCATCGGCGAGGGCACTGGTTTGTCCGGCGGTTCTTCCCGCCCACATTTTTTCCATAGAGTAAACCTTAGTGCGATACTTATTTGTTGTTCTTGGCGTCTACCATTGCCTGCACCTTGATGGGCAGACCGTAGAGGTTGATGAAGCCTGCGGAATCCTTCTGGTCGTAATCGCTTTCGCCGAAGGTGGCGATCTCCTCGCTGTACAGGGAGTAATCGCTCCACACGCCTGCGTTGATGACGTTGCCCTTGTAGAGCTTCAGTCTTACCTTACCGGTAACCTTCTCCTGGGTCTTATCCACGAAGGCGCTGAGAGCCTCGCGGAGGGGGGTGAACCACTGGCCGTTGTAAACCAGCTCGGCGAAGGTGATGGAAAGCTTCTGCTTTTCGTGCATGGTCATCTTATCCAGGCAGATGGTCTCCAACACGTTGTGAGCCTTGTAGAGGATGGTTCCGCCGGGAGTTTCGTACACGCCGCGGCACTTCATGCCAACCAAACGGTTTTCCACGATATCAATGAGACCGATACCATTCTTGCCGCCCAACTCGTTGAGGGCAAGGATGATGTTCTTTGCGGACATCTTCTCGCCGTTCAAGGCTACGGGAATGCCCTGCTCAAAATCCAGGGTGATGTAGGTAGGTTCATCGGGAGCCTGCAAGGGAGAAACGCCCATTTCCAGGAAGCCGGGCTTTTCGTACAGAGGCTCGTTGCCGGTATCCTCCAGGTCCATACCCTCGTGGGACAGGTGCCACAGGTTCTTATCCTTGGAGTAGTTGGTCTCACGGTTGATCTTCAAGGGAACGTTGTGAGCCTCGGCGTAGTCGATCTCCTCCTCACGGGATTTGATGTCCCATTCTCTCCAGGGAGCGATGATGGGCATATTGGGGGCGAAGTGCTTGATGGTCAGCTCAAAACGGACCTGGTCATTACCCTTGCCGGTACAGCCGTGGCAGATAGCGTCGGCACCCTCCTTGAGGGCAACGTCTACCAGACCCTTAGCGATACAGGGGCGGGCGTGGCTGGTACCCAGGAGGTACTCCTCGTAGACGGCACCTGCTTTTACGCAGGGGATGATGTACTCGTCCACGTACTCGTCGGTGAGATCCAGGACGTACAGCTTGGAAGCACCGGTCTTAAGAGCCTTTTCCTCCAGGCCCTCCAGCTCGTCTGCCTGGCCAACGTTACCGGAAACGGCGATGACCTCACAGTTGTTGTAGTTTTCCTTCAGCCACGGAATGATGATAGAGGTATCCAGACCGCCGGAGTAGGCCAAGACTACCTTCTTGATGTTTTCTTTGTTCATGTTTGCTGCTCGATTCTGTATAAATATTCTTGATTTCTGGTGTTGTATGCATTATACACTTATTTTTATACATTGTCAACCGTCAATTTTGAATAAATTAACGTTTTTCAAGCGGGTAACAAGTGCATTTTGCACAAAAGATCCTCGAAAGTCGGCATATTATAGCATAAACAGATGGTATATGCAAGCCCTTTTTGCATTTTTCTTCCATAAATATATGCAAAAAAAGACCCGCGGGGCTGCCGCAGGTCTTTGGTGCTATTAATGGTGGAAGAGGCGCATACCGGTGAAGGCCATGGTCACGCCGTGGCGGTTACAGCACTCGATCACATCGCCGTCGCGCTTGGAACCGCCGGGCTCTGCGATGTAGCGAACGCCGCTCTTGCAGGCGCGGTCGATGTTATCGGAGAAGGGGAAGAAAGCGTCGGAGCCCAGGGCGATATCGGTGATCTGAGACAACCAAGCCGCTTTTTCCTCCTCGGTGAGAGGATCGGGGCGAACGGTGAATACGTTCTGCCAAGCGCCGTCCCGGAGGACGTCGTCTGCGTCGGTGGCAGAGATATACAGGTCGATGGCGTTGTCACGGTCGGGTCTGCCGATGTCGGAGCGGAAGGGCAGAGACAACACCTTGGGATGCTTACGCAGGGAGTAGTTGTCTGCCTTGTTGCCTGCCAGACGGGTGCAATGGATACGGGACTGCTGGCCTGCGCCGATACCGATGGCCTGGCCTTGGTAGGTATAGCACACGGAGTTGGACTGGGTGTACTTCAGAGTGATGAGGGCCACGATCAGATCGCGTACTGCGGATTCGGGGAGATTCTTGTTCTCGGTAACGATGTTCTCAAAGAGGGTCTTGTCGATCTTATATTCGTTTCTTCCCTGCTCGAAGGTGATGCCGTAGATCTCACGGGTCTCCAAGGCGGCGGGTACGTAGGAGGGATCGATCTGAACGATGTTGTAAGCACCCTTGCGCTTGGACTTCAGGATCTCAAGAGCCTTGGGGGTATAGCCGGGGGCGATGACACCGTCGGATACCTCCTTCTGGAGGAACAGGGCAGTCTCTTCGTCACAGACGTCGGACAGAGAGACCCAGTCGCCGAAGGAGCTCATGCGGTCTGCACCGCGGGCACGGACGTAAGCCGTTGCCAAGGGAGACAGGTCGTAATCGGGAGCAAAGAGCATCTGCTTTTCCACGTCGTTCAAAGGATTGGCCACGGAGGCACCTGCGGGGCTGACGTGCTTGAAGGAGGTTGCGGCGGGAAGGCCGGTGGCTTCCTTCAGCTCCTTGACCAGCTGCCAGCCGTTGAAGGCATCCATGAAGTTGATGTAGCCGGGGCGGCCGTTCAACACTTCGATGGGAAGGGCGCCGCCCTTGACGTAGATCTTGGCGGGCTTTTGGTTGGGGTTGACCCCGTATTTCAGTTCCAGTTCGTTCATTGTGGATCCCTTTCTTACTGATTCTTATTGTAGATGAGGGTCTCGGCTTCTCCGCTTTCCAAAGAAATGGACTGTGCAAAGAGGGAGACCTTATTCTCGGCGTTCAAAGCGTTCCAGACGCCGTCGGCAATGGCCTTCAGGTCGCTGCCCACGCCGAAGGCTACGGGCTCGCCGCAGAAGGAGGGGATGGGGTTGCCGTCACCCATATACGTATGGATGATGTGACCCACGCCGTTTGCAGGGGTGGCGTACTCGTAGAACATACGGTCGCAACCGTCGCAATAAGGAGATTTCTTCAAAATGGAGAGCTTGTAGGACATCTCTCCCCCTTCGGTATGGAGGATACCGCTGATACGGGGAGTAAAGTTGGGCGCATCCGGTTCAAACTCGCGGGTGCGGAGAGCATCGGCAAAGGTCTTCCCTGCCTGCAACGCGTCTCTCACAGTATCGGTCTGGTCGCCGTTGGTGACCACGGTATCGTTCCCCACTTTACGCACGGGGGCGTAGATGATGAGAGAAGGATCGGAAAGCTTGGAAGGATCGAAGGCACGGGTACGGATGCCGTCCTCGGTGGTTTCGAAAACACGGTTACGGCTGTTGACACTCCTGCCCATGATGAAATACAGGATCACAGCCTTACTGCCGTCGGCAGTTTTACCGATGGCAACGCCTCTGCCGGGGTAGGCGTTGGCGGAAAGGTATTCGTAGATGCTGACCATATACAAAAATTTCTCCTTATACTCTTTTTATACTTAGAATTTACCATACTTCGACGGGAAAGTCAAGAGGTTTTGAAAAACCCCTTGCATTCCCGGGATTTTTTTGTTATAATGCTTTCTGCAAAACGGTTGGAGAGCTTTATGAAGTACGATTTTCTTTTGTTTGATATGGACGGCATGCTGGTGGATACCCGGGAGGGAATCTTGAAGTGTGCCAAGCACGCCCTGAACGCCTTTGGGATCGAAGTGGAGGAGCTTTCCTCCCTGACCAAGTTCGTCGGTCCTCCTTTGAGTTATTCCTTTATGGAATTTTACGGTTTTTCGGAGGAGGATGCCAAGAAGGCGGTGGCGATCTACCGCGCCCGGTACAGCGAGAAGGGGCAGTTTGAATGCTACGTCTTCCCCGGTGTGCCGGAAATGCTGGAAGCACTTCTGGACAAGGGATACCGCATCTGCATTGCCACCTCCAAGCTGGAAAGCTACGCAAAGACCATGCTGGATCGTTTGGGGATCGGAAAGTATTTTGAGCTTGTCATCGGTGCCACTCCCGACGAGACCATCAGCACCAAGGACCAGGTGATCGAAGAATCCTTGAAGCGGATGGGGATCACCGACAGGCGCAGGGCGTTGATGATCGGCGACAGGAAGCACGACGTTCTGGGGGCAAAAAAGTGCGGTCTGGATTCCTTTGGGGTCTATATGGGTTGTGCGGAGTCCCTTGAACACGAGACGGCGGGCGCTACCTACATTGCAAGCAGTATCGAAGAACTGAAGAACGCTTTGCTTGCCTTTTAACCGCAAAAAGTGAGTTCGTAACCATCCTCACTTAAAACAAAACTAAGGAGAAACCTACAATGAAAAAGAACACGAAGCTTCGTTCGCTCACGGAGGGTGCCATGATCGCCGCCATTTACGGGGTATTGACCCTGGTGTTCTGGCAATTCTCCTCCATGCAGATCCAGGTACGGGTGTCGGAGGCGTTGTGCATCCTTCCCCTGTTCACTCCTGCGGCGGTGCCCGGGTTGACGGTGGGGTGTTTTCTGGCAAATATGCTGATGGGGAACGTTTGGGATGCCGTCTTCGGCAGTTTTGCCACTCTGTTGGCGGCAGCAGTGGCTTACAAGCTGAGGGATAAAAGGCCATCCTTTCACTGGCTGGCGCCTTTGGCCTGCGTTGTGTTCAACGCGCTGATCGTGCCCTTGGTGCTTTACTTCGGATACGGGGTGACCACCTTCGGGAATGAGACGGGTACATGGCTGGTATTGGGGTTACAGGCGGTTTCCGTAGCCATCGGACAGGTCATTGCCTGCTACGGGCTGGGGATGCCCTTGTACTACCTGCTGAAGCGAACGAGATTGTTCGAGAGATAAGTGTATAACGCATAAGGACCTTTCTTTTTTGAAGAAAGGTCCTTATGTATCTCCAAAGAAAATCGGTTTTTGAGGAGAGAGTGTATATTTGTGCGGGAACGTTGTTAGGTAAAGGGATGGCTTGCGTGTCCCGCGGGCTCCCTCAGTCGCCATGCGGCGACAGCTCCCTCCCGGAGGGAGCCTATTTTTGAGAAGAGAGCTGATTCGCGTATCAAACTCTCGGTGGCCAAAGCTCGGCGGCCAGGTAACAGCGGATGGTGTCCTCCAGCCAGTAGGCGTACTCCGTGCCGGGCGACAGATGCTCCAGCTCTTTCATTTTCAAATACAGCTCCCTGCCGTCCCCCACGTCGTGCCAGATATCCGCAAAAACGAAGTCGTAGTCCTCTGCGGGCATTTGCGCCTTGGCGTAGTCGAAGGCATCGGCGCAGATCACCCGGATCTTTTCTTTGTTGGGAAACTGTGGGAGGATGTGTTCTTTGAACAGCTTGATCACGTCGGAACTGCGTTCCACCACGGTAACGGAGGTGACCTCCTCCTTACGGGAGGTCATGAAGGGAAAGTAGCCAAGACCGAGACCGTATGTGAGCACCTTGCCCTTGGCCTTTACCACGGCGGGAAGCGTGGTGATCGTCTCGTTGGGCATCAGGGTCATCCATTCCCTGCCGTTTTCCAGCACGGCGGGATAGCGGTAGGTACGAGAAAAGAAGCCGATCTGCGGAAGCATCCTGCCGTCGGGGAACACCCGAAAATCGTTGCAGACAAAGGCTTCGCAAGGGGCAAGCTCCATGGTCTTCAGCTCCCATTTCCCCTGCTTCCCTGCGGGAAAACGGACGGTTTGGTAATAGGGATCGGATTCGAAAATGGAGGGATCAAGCTCCCGCACCATGGGAACGATATATTCGGCGGTGAACTCCCGCTCGGCGCGGTCCGTTCCCACCTCGCACAGGGCGGCCAGGCATTCGCCGTAGGCACGTTCCCTTGGGAGGTTGCAGGAGGAAGCCACGTCCTCCAGGGCTTCGGGAGTGATGGCCCTCGGCATGAAATTGAGATACATGCTCATCAGGCTGACGATCCGCCCGTTGCAAAAGCGGGTGTGATCCGAGGGAATGCGGTTGCTTCCCGTAAGGCGTTCCAATTCTGTCATAAAGAACTCCAAGTAAAACGACTGCCCGTTTTGAGGGGCAGTCGTGTTTTCGTTTAGTCGTTGCCCTTGGAATAGTTGGGGGCTTCCTTGGTGATGTATACGTCGTGGGGATGGCTTTCGCGCAGACCTGCGTTGGTGATGCGAACGAACTTGCCGGTCTCCTGGAGGGTCTTGATATCGGGAGCACCGCAGTAGCCCATACCGGAGCGCAGACCGCCCATGAGCTGGTAAACGGTTTCGGAAACCAGGCCTTTATAGGCAACGCGGCCTTCCACGCCTTCGGGAACCAGCTTCTTGTTGGAGGCCTGGAAGTAACGGTCGCTGGAGCCCTGCTGCATAGCGGCGATGGAGCCCATACCGCGGTAGGTCTTAAACTGTCTGCCCTGGTAGATCTCCAGTTCGCCGGGAGCTTCCTCACAGCCTGCCACAAGAGAGCCCACCATGACCACGCTGGCGCCTGCGGCGATGGCCTTCACCAGGTCGCCGGAATACTTGATACCGCCGTCTGCAATGACGGGAACGTCGTGCTTTCTGGCAACGGAGGCGGCGTCGAACACGGCGGTGATCTGAGGAACGCCGATACCTGCTACCACGCGGGTGGTACAGATGGAGCCGGGGCCGATACCTACCTTGATACAGTCGGCACCTGCCTTGATGAGAGCCTCTGCAGCCTCAGCGGTGGCGATGTTGCCGGGGATCAGCTGAACGCCGGGGAAAGCGCTCTTGACGGCGCGGCAAGCGTTCAGGATGCCCTCGGAATGGCCGTGGGCGGAGTCCAGAACCAAGGCGTCAACACCTGCGTTGATGAGAGCCTCTGCACGCTGAAGAACGTCCTTGGTAACGCCGATGGCGGCGGCGCAGAGCAGTCTGCCCTGGGAGTCCTTGGCGGCATTAGGATACTTCTTGGCTTTTTCGATGTCCTTGATGGTGATCAAACCCTTCAGATAGCCGTTTTCATCCACCAGAGGAAGCTTCTCGATCTTGCGGGCGCGGAGGATGGTCTGCGCCTCCTCCAGGGTGGTGCCCACCTTGCCGGTGACCAGGTTTTCCTTGGTCATGACCTCGCCGATGGGAATATCGTAGCGATTCAGAAAACGGATGTCACGGTTGGTCAAGATCCCCTGCAATTTGCCTTGCGCATCGCAGACGGGGACACCGGAGATGCGGTACTTGTTCATCAACGCCAAAGCGTCGGTGACAAGGTGCTCCCCGGAGAGGAAGAAGGGCTCGTTGATAACACCGTTTTCGCTACGCTTTACACGCTGAACCTGGTCGGCCTGCTCCTCGATAGACATATTCTTGTGAATAACGCCGATACCGCCTTCCCGTGCGATGGCGATGGCCATGCGGGTCTCCGTTACGGTATCCATTGCCGCGGTGATCAGCGGAACGTTCAAACGGATGGAGGCGGTGAGGTGGGTGGAGGTGTCGATGTCTGCCGGCAGAACGTGGCTTTCTGCAGGGATCAGCAGTACGTCGTCGTAGGTAAGACCTTCTTTTCCGAACTTTTCGTTAAAATCCATCATAGAATCCTGTGCTCCTTTATGTAACCTAATCTTTAATCTTCTCTTGTAATATCTCTCAGAAACGCGGTATAACGCTTCTTTGCCCAGGGAGTGGGAATAGCCAGCAGGATCATCAACAGGGCGAACAGCCCGCAACCCAGCATCCCTCCGGGCGTCATATCTCCCAAAAGGTAGGATCTCATTGCGAAGGCAACATCCAGCCCCAAAAACAACGCCAAAAGGACGTAATCAAAGCTCCGTTTGGTGAACTTGCCCTCCAGGACACTTCCCTCTCCGTCCCCGGAGATCCTCCCTCTGAACACGGTGGTGAAGGGATCGATGGAGGAGCTGCCCTTGTGGATCAGGTAGACCCGATCCTCCTCGCGCTTGGCGCGGTAGACGGTATCCAGCACGTCGTCGTTGCCTGCAAAACGGGCGGGAGAGGTGCGGTCGTCCCAACGGGCGATGAGCTGTGAAACGCTATGATTGCTTTTTAACGTAAGCATACTTTCTTTCCCCTTTCCGTTTTGAATTTATCCGAGAGATTATTTTGTCTATTGTAGCATATTTTTTCGGCGTTGTCAATTATATTTTTCGTATCACGAGAGTATAATATTTTCAAGCCCGAGGAGGGTTCTGTTTACATTTTGCACAAAGGATGGCTATCAGGGAAAGGAGAGGCCCGGAAATGCTTTTCGTGATCACATATTTTTCCAGAAAGATCAGAGCGCATCACCTGGACGCCTATGCCGCGCAAGCGGCGTTTTTCCTGTTGTTTTCCACAGTGCCGCTGCTTTTGCTGGGAGTATCTCTGTTCCGACTGTTTTCTTTTTCGGCGGAAGGGCTCTCCCCGGGATGGAAGGGCTTTTTCCCGGAATCGGTAACGGCACTTCTGGAAGGGGTACTTGCGGAGGTACCGGGGACGGAGGATTCCATGTTTACCTCCGTATCGGCGTTGACCCTGCTGTGGTCCGCCTCCAAAAGCGTTTACTACCTGATGGGAGGCTTGAACTCCGTTTTCGAGGTGAAGGAGGAGCGGGGCTTTTTGAAGGTGCGTTTGCTTGCCATGCTGTACACCCTGGCGTTGATCCTGGCGGTGGCGGGAGCGCTTGTGCTGATGGTGTTCGGCGGAGGCTTATCGGAGCGGCTCGGAGATTGCTTTCCAAAGTTTCAATCTCTCATGAAGTTTCTTTCCGCTTTTCGCTATCTCATCGGGATCCTGTTTCTCACCGGGGTCTTTACGGCGGTGTACACGGTGTTACCCGACAGAAGGGCCTCGGCAGGGAGCCAGCTTCCCGGTGCTTTGGTGGCTTCGGTGGGGTGGATGCTGTTCTCTCTGTTGTTCGCTCTCTACGTGGACAGGTTTGCCAACTACGATACCCTTTACGGCAGTCTCTCCGCCATCGTGGTGTTTATGCTCTGGCTGTACGTTTGTATGTATATTCTACTGATAGGTGGCGAGATCAATCTCCTGGCAGGGCGGGTTAAGAAGCTGTAAAGAAGAGGATGTCCCGGGTGTAAAAGTTTTGTGGATTTTCCTTTTTGGTATTGACTTCACGGGTCATTTTAGATATAATAAACTGAATAATCTTTTGGACGTTTTTTGCAGTTATCGGAGGCTGATGATATATGAATTTTGCGGAGATCCCCTTCCTATTCGTTTTCTTCCCGCTGTGCGTGGGATTCTATCTGTTCACCAAGCAGGTCCGCTATCGGAACGCCGTTTTGCTGGCGTTTTCCCTGATCTTTTACGCCTGGGGCGAGCCGCTAAAGCTGGTGCTTTTGCTTCTCAGCGCCATAGTGAACTTCTTGCTGGCCAGATCCATTGCCGCAAACCGCGAAAATAAGCTTGCGAAGACGTCGCTTGTCGTTTCGCTGGTCTTCAACATCGGGATGCTGGGCGTATTCAAGTACACCGACTTCCTGACGGGAAACCTGAACAGCCTTTTGGGACTTAACATCCCTGCGGCCAACATCGTGTTGCCCTTGGGCATCAGCTTCTACACCTTCCAGATCATGTCCTACGTCATTGACGTTTACTGGGACAAAGTGGCGGTGCAGAAGGATTTCTCCAAGCTGCTTTTGTACATTTCTCTGTTCCCCCAGCTGGTGGCGGGCCCCATCGTAAGATACTCCACCATTGCCGAGGAGATCGATAACCGCAGAACCACGCTGACGGATCTTACCGACGGTCTTTGCCGTATGATCCTGGGCCTTGCCAAGAAGGTGATCCTGGCCAATCAGCTTTCCTTGCTGGCTCAGACCTATCTGACGGATACTGCGGGGACAAGCTCCGTAGTAGCCACCTGGGTGGGACTTATCGCTTACTCCATGCAGGTCTATTTCGACTTCTCCGGCTACTCCGACATGGCCATCGGTATGGGCCGTATCTTCGGCTTCCACTTTGACGAGAACTTCAACTATCCCTTTATGTGCCGCTCTATTCAGGAGTTCTGGCAGAGATGGCACATCTCCCTGGGTAGCTTCTTCCGCGACTATCTGCTGTATCTTCCCATTTTCGGCAAAAGACGTCAGGTGCTTTCCCTGTTCCTGGTTTGATTTACCACCGGTCTTTGGCACGGTGCAAGCTGGAACTTCATCGCATGGGGCTTGTACTTCGGCATCTTCATCTTCATTGAGCAGAAGCTTGGCAAAAAGCGGCTGAAGAAGATCCCCTCGGTGGTGATGCATATCTACAACAAGATGGTCATCTTCATCGGCTTCGGTATCTTCTATCACGACAACTGTCCCACCGTGGGCTCCTTCTTCTCCACCATGGGCAGATTCCTGAGCAACCTGTTCGGCTTCTCCGGCAACGGGTTCTTCCGTGCAGAGGAGTTCACCGCGGGGCCCTACAACGAGTCGGTGCTGTCTTCCGTTTATTTGATGAAATATATCTGGATCTTCTTGATCTCCGTGGTCATATGCTTCCCCGTTCTCAGATGGGCGAAGGAAAAGATCCGCACCTGCAGCATCCCCGTCCGTGCCGCGGCGCAATTGGCTTCCGCCCTGGTTTGCGTGGGGCTTCTGGTGATCTGCATGATCCTGTTGGTATCCTCCAACAACAATCCGTTCTTGTATTTCCGCTTCTGATATTTCGAGGTATTGATCCATGAGTAAAAAACAAACCGCTTGGCTGAAGCTGGCGAAGGCTGTCAGCGCATTGTTGATCCTGGGAACCTTTCTGTTCCTGTTCGTGTTCTGCGTGTTCCTGCCCAGAACCACGGTATCCAATTACGATACTCTGACCTCGTTCCCGGAGTTTTCCTGGAGCGCTCTGTTTGACGGCAGTTACACCGCACAGTTGGGCGCTTATTTTTCCGATACCGTTTTCATGCGCGACACCCTGAAGGGTGAATACTACGCCGAATTGAAGACCTGGTTCGGTAAGGAGACGGTGGTCATCACCGAGGAGGGTGAGGAGGAGATCATCATCGGCGGCATCAATATCCCCAGCGACGATCCCGGCGCTTCCGATCCCGAGGCTTCCACGGGCGGTGATATTTCTCTGCCTCCCGACAGCGAAGAGCCCTCCGGCTCCGAAAGCTCCTCCGGCGGCGGAAACAGTTCCGAGCCGGACAGCCCTTCCGAAGAGCCTTCTCAGGATCCGGGAGGAGAGGATGCTCCCCCCGAGATCATTTATGACAGCCTCGTTATCCTTGGTACCCGTGTCATGGAGGTATATTACGGCGACCCCAATCTGAATAAGCTGCCCAGATTCGCCGATGCTCTGAACACCTTTGCCGCAAACAATCCCGAACTGAACGTGTACTCTATGGTGATCCCCAAGGCGGCGGCGTTCTATTTGGACAAGTCTCCTTCGTACAAGCAGTTTGCGGGAAGGACTCTCAACGACCTGAAGAACCTGGATAAGCTGTACTCCGACCAAGTACAGGCGATCAATATCTACGATATTCTGATGGCTCACAAGAACGAAGATATCTATATGCGCACCGACCATCACTGGAGTTCTTTGGGGGCGTATTACGCAGTAAAGCAGTTTGCTTCCGATCTCGGGCTTCCCTTCCAGGATATTTCCACTTATTCGAAAAACGTTCGCGAGGGCTACAGAGGCACCCTCTACGCATGGACGAACTATCACGACGTGGTCAAGAACAACCCCGAGGATTTCGTGACCTACGTGCCCAAGGCAACCTACACCTACGAAACCTACGATCAAAGCTTCCAAAACCCCAGGAAAAGAGACAGCTTCTTCCACTACGTGGGAGATAACGCCGTTGCGAGCTGGTATCTCACCTTCATTGGCGGGGATTCCTACGCGGTGAAGATCAAATCCGACGCCTGCAACAACGGGCGGAAGCTTTTGGTGGTGAAGGATAGCTACGGCAACGCGTTGGTACCCTATCTGCTGTACTCCTTTGAGGAAATCTACGTAGTGGATGCAAGAGAGTTCCGGATCCATCTGGATGACTTCACGGAACAACAGGGCATTACCGACGTACTGTTTGCGGAATGCACCTATTCTGCGATCGGAAACGCGTATATTCAGAAGTTGGAAGGCCTGATCAAATGAGAAGTAAGCTGATCGTCCTATTATTCTTGTTGGTAGGCCTTTGCCTTCTTGCGGCCTGCACAGAGGAGCAGAACAATCCTTCGGAGAGCCTTTCTTCACAGGGAGGCGTTTCCTCCCCTGCCGAGCCTTCTGCGGCGCCGGTGGTTTCCGTGCCCGAGGAGGAAGAAAGCGAAAGCTCTTCCCTCGGCGAGATCTCCGGGGTGTTCTCCGAGGAGGAATCTTCCATGGCGGAAGAAAGCTCCGAGGAGGAATCCTCCACGGCGGAGGAAAGTTCTCTGCCCGAGGAAAGCTCTGTTCCCGAAGAATCCTCCGAACCGGAGGAAAGCTCCGAGCCCGAGGAAAGCTCCGAGCCCGAGGAAAGCTCCGAGCCCGAGGAGGATCCCAAGCCTCATAAGGTGAACGGGTTTATCGTCTACGGAGACCGCGGCATGGAGCCCTTCGGCGGGTCTGCCGTGGGCGGCGGGTATACCGCAGAGGTGTTCAATCAGTTTAAGACATTGGTGGGCGACGGCGTCAACGTTTACGCCATGCCCATTCCTTTGGCCTGCGCCTTCTACGCCCCCGAGGGGTACGAGGGCTCTATTTCCCGCACGGCGGATTGCTTCGGCGGGGTGAGAGACGGGCTGGAAAACGTGCAATACGTGGACGTTCTGGGTGCGTTGAATAAGCACACCGAGGAATACATTTACGCCAAGACCGACCACCATTGGATGGCTTTGGGGGCGTATTACGCCGCAGAAGCTCTTTGCAAGGAAGCGGGCGTTGCGTTTGATTCTCTGGAGAGCTTTGAAGCCAAGTCCTTCGACGGATTTTTGGGTTCTATCGTGACCGGCTACGACGTGGAGGAATTGCGGAAGTATCCCGAGATCTTCACCTGGTACGAGCCTGCCCGGGAATACACCGCTCACTATTACAGCCAAACCTACGACTATAAGTTCGAGGGGAGCTTGTTCTCCAAATCGGAAAGCTATTCCAAGTTCATCCACGGAGACAGCTACGTGGTTCGCGTTGAGACCGGGGTGAAGAACGGCAGAAAGCTTCTCGTGGTGAAGGACAGCTTCGGCAACGCCCTTGCCCCCTTCCTGCTGGCAGGATTCGAGGAGGTCTACGTGGTGGATTACCGCAAGTTTGGATGTAACATTCTTGAATTTATAGAAGAGCATGAGATCACCGACGTGTCTTTGACCTTGGCGGCGTTCTCGGTGGCTTCTTCCGCAAGAAACAACATCATTCGTTTGACAGAGATTTGAGGCATTTATGATTTCTTTGACTTACCCTTTTGACGGGAAAGAATTGTTTGAAAATAAAAGATCTCTGCGGAGAGAGCTTCTGGCAGACGGCAGTAAGCGGATGACCAAGCGTATCGCCGTGCTGGGCGGGTCTACCACCAACGATTTCTGCAAGATGATGGAGATCTTTCTGTTGGATATGGGGATCGCTCCCGTATTTTATCAATCGGAGTACGGGCAGTATGCGGAGGACGCCATGTTCGGCAATCCGGAGCTGGATGCCTTTGAGCCGGATCTCATTTATATCCACACCTCCTTCCGCAATCTGGTGAAGTTTCTACCCAAGCGGGGAGAAACCGCCGAGGGGGTGGACGCTCGCTTCGGGGAGGCCTACGGTCAGTTCGAGGCCATCTGGAAGCGTCTAAAGGAGAAGTTCCGCTGTCCCATCATTCAGAACAACTTTGAGTTCCCGGGATACCGTTTGCTGGGCAATCGTGACGCCTGGGATATCAGCGGTGCCACCCGCTTCGTGAACCGTATGAACATGGCCTTTGCGGACTATGCGGCGGCAGAGGATACCTTCTACATCAACGATATTCAGTTTGTTTCTGCCTGCTATGGGCTGGACAAGTGGCTGGACGATTCCGTTTGGTATTTGTATAAGTATCCCTGCGCCTTGGAGGCTATCCCCCATTGGGCCTTCAACACGGTGAAGATCATCAAGTCCCTTTACGGCAAGAACAAAAAGGTTCTGGCGTTGGATCTGGATAACACCCTTTGGGGCGGCGTGGTCGGCGACGACGGCGTGGACGGGATCGAGATCGGCAGTGAAAACGCCACGGCGGAGTGCTTCAAGGCCTTCCAGACCTACGTGAAGGAGCAGAAGCAGTTGGGCGTGATGCTGACGGTGGCTTCCAAAAACGACCTGCAGAACGCCCTTGACGGGCTGAACCACCCCGACGGGGTGTTACGTCCCGAGGAGTTCATCGTCATCAAGGCGGATTGGGAGAACAAGGACAGAAATCTCATGCAGACGGCGGCGGAGATGAATCTGGGCGTGGATTCCTTCGTATTTGCGGACGACAACCCCACGGAGCGTGCATTGGTGAAAGCCAACGTGCCCGGGATCGCGGTACCCGAGATGGATCCCCCTCACGATTATATCCGTATTTTAGACCGCAACGGGTATTTTGAGGCTACGGTGATTTCCGAGGACGATATCAAGCGGAACGAGATGTACAAGGCCAACGCGGAGCGCGCTCAGGCAGAGCTTTCCTTCGGGGATTACACCGAGTATCTGCTCAGTTTGAATATGCAGGGCGAGATCCTGCCTTTCCCCGAGGTCTATATGTCCCGCATCACCCAGTTGACCAACAAATCCAACCAATTCAATCTGACCACCCGCAGATACACCGAGGATGAGATCCGCGCAGCCGCTTCCGACGGGGAGCATATCGCCCTTTACGGCAAGCTGGTGGACAGGTTTGGCGACAACGGCGTGGTCTCCGTGGTGATCGGCAAAAAAGAGGGTGAAGACCTGCACATGGAGCTTTGGCTGATGAGCTGCCGCGTTCTCAAGAAGGACATGGAGTTTGCCATGCTAGACCAGGTGGTTGCCAAGGCAAAGGAGCAAGGCATCGAGCGCATTGTGGGTTACTACTACCCCACGGCAAAGAACAATATGGTGAGAGAGCTTTACGGCAAGTTCGGCTTTACCAAGATCCGCGAGGATGAGGAGGGCAACACCGTTTGGGAGCTTCTTACCGAAGGATATCAGAAACAGAATCACGTTATTCGTATCAATGGAGGAGAACTATCATGACAGAAGCAGAGCTTTTTACCAGGTTGAACAAAATTTTCCGCAAGGTTTTTGACGACAGCAGTATCACCGTGACCAGAAGAACCACGGCGAAGGATATTGAGGATTGGGACAGCCTGGAGCATATCACCCTCATCGGGGCTGTGGAGCGTGAATTCAAGGTAAAGTTCACCATGAAGGAGGTCAGCTCCATGAAGAACGTGGGCGAGATGGCAGATCTCATCGCTGCCCGGGCGAAATAAGCATGGAATTCGAAACCAAGATCAAACGCATCCGCCACGGGGTTTACGCCGAGCTGGTGCGGGCATATTATGCAGATCGTGTGGACGTGCTGCATTACCACGTGCCTCGTGAAATCATTCCCGGGCCCAAGGCGTTGTTGCGTTGCTGCATTTTCAAGGAACGTGCCATCGTGCAGGAGCGGTTGAAGTTGGCCATGGAGGGATTCACGGAAAGTAAGCCTGCGGTGCGTGTTATCGACATCGCTTGTGACGAGTGTCCCGTGGACGGCATCACCGTTCTGAACGCCTGCAGAGGGTGTCTTTCCCACGAGTGCAAGCACGCCTGTCCCAAGGGTGCCATCAGCATTGTGGACAGAAAGTGCGTGGTGGATCACGAAAAGTGCATTGAGTGCGGCAAGTGCGTTTCCGCCTGTCCTTACAACGCCATCATTCTGCAGAGACGCCCCTGCGTGGTGGCCTGCAAAGCGAACGCCATCAACATCGATCCCGTCACCAAGCAATCCCACATTGACGAGGAAAAATGCGTGGAGTGCGGGGCTTGCCAGCAACGGTGTCCCTTCGGCGCCATCACCAACGTTTCTATGCTGGTAGACGTGATCCGTATGTTACAGGAAAAGCGTTCCAAGGTGGTTGCCATTTACGCCCCTGCCTTGGAGGGGCAGTTTGACGTACCCTTGGGAAAGGTGATCGCCGGGATGAAGGCCATCGGCTTCGACGAGGTGCGGGAGGTGGCATACGGCGCCGACATCACGTTGGCGCACGAGGCGGCGGAATGGAAGGAAAAGCGTTTATTGTTCAGCTCCTGCTGTCCTGCCTTCGTTTCCTACGTGAGAAAGAACTTCCCCGATCTTGCGTCTTATATTTCCGACAGTGACTCCCCCATGGTTGCCATTGCCAAAAAGGTAAAAGAAGAACAGCCCGACGCAAAGGTGGTATTCATCAGTCCCTGCACGGCGAAGATGCGTGAAGTACATAACAGCCCTTACGTGGATGCCATGCTTTCCTTTGAGGAGCTTTCCGGGTATTTCGACGGGTTGGACGTGGACTTGGAGTCCCTGGAGGAGGATCCCTGCACCGAGGCTACGGCTTACGGGAAGGGGTTTGCACGGTGCGGCAATCTTTCCGGGTACATAGAAGAACTCTCCGGCGGCGAGGCAGACGCCATTGCCATGAACGGGTTGGACGAGGTGCGGCGGGAGCTTTTGAAGCTTCGGTATCACAAGAGCACCAAGAACTTCTTTGAGGGTATGGCCTGCGGCGGCGGGTGCGTCAACGGCGCGCTTGTGCTGTGGCATCGTTACGGGAAAGGGTAAAAATAAAAAAAGAGACTTTAAGGGCCTTTCTTTGAAAAGAAAGGCCCTTAAAAAACCGAAAGAAACTTGAATGCCAAAAACTATCGTTTTTGGAGGGGGAAAGGTTTGGAATTACTCCTCTTGTGATCGGTAGATCGATAATTCCCTTTTATTGTGCATATAGTACGCTTCTATCATCACAGATTCAAACGTAAGATCGTGATTTTTCCAAAGAGCTGAATGAATATTAATCTTTGCGTGAGGGACAAATTCTTTCTTAGGCGGTTTTACATCGGGAAAATTACCAAGAAATATTAAATCTCGCGGAGGACGAACTTTGCTGGTGGCGACCAGTTTAATCCTAAATTCCGGCAAAAAACCATACTCATCCACTTCATAAGTGAACTTGGATTTTTCCAAGATGTCCTCCTCGGGTCTTCTTCCGTCAATGGGAAAGAAACGTTCTTCGAAATTGGTGAAACTTGTTTGAACATATTCCGCCTGATTATATTCATCCTGGGTAACGGGGAGCGTTTCGTCCTTGGTGAGTTTCACATACACAATCGGAACAATATGGCCGGGATGCCAGGTGTATTCATCCACCTTTTGGATAAGGAAATACCGTCCTGCAATGCCGCGTTCTTTGGCCAAATCACTTGTCAGACGATAGGCAAAAACATCGCCCACGTTCCAGGGACAGCGATACAACCTGCTCCGAGGAGGAACAGCGGGCGGAACCTTAGCAGGCGGCTGGGGAGAATTGAGCTTTTGCCGCAGGCTTTCCAAAACCTTAATCGCCTTCTTGCGTAATGGCAAATCATCAAAAGAATTTGCTCGTTCCAAGCTTTTTTCTATCCATTCGAGAGCCTTTTCACGGACATCTGCCAAGAGCACCCCATAACACCACTGCGTATCTGCCAGAGCAAACCAAACAAGGGGAGCTTCCTCGGGATCATCCAACCCCTCTGCGTATGCGGTCAGTATTTTGTCGGTGATCTCCCGGACGGTTTTCCCTTTCCGAAACAACTCCTTAAATTCTTCTTGTACGTCAAGCGAAGTATCGTTCTGATACAGTCCAACACCCCATACACCCATGGTAATACCTCCTTCAGCAAAAAAACGCACTTGCTCAAAAAGCAAGTACGTTATCGTAATCAATCAGCGGTGCGAAGTAAAACGGTCGTACCTGCCTTGCGTACGTTTATGATACCATAAACGAGGCGATTTGTCAAGGTGGCGGGTGCGTCAACGGCGCGCTTGTGCTGTGGCATCGTTACGGGAAAGGGTAACAATCGAAAAAAGAGACTTTAAGGGCCTTTCTTTGAAAAGAAAGGCCCTTAAAAAACCGAAAGAAACTTGAATGCCAAAAACTGTCGTTTTTGGAGGGGGGAAGAGCGGAAACTATACGGGAGTGATCTCCAGGGTGAAGGAGCAAGGTTCAAGCTGATCCTTACCGGGATATTTACAGCGGTAAATATACTTACTCCCCTCTTGCTCCCGCAACATGGCGCAATCGAAGCTATGGGTATTTCGGTACATATTCATTTTCTGATTTACGTCATATACCCAACATCCATAGCCCACGGAAAGCAATCCCAGCTCGGAAGAAAAGGTAAAGCGATAAGTGTCATACGCATCCATCAAAGCCAATCTGCGGATCCGTTTTCCCAAAGATTTCTTACCGTGTCTATCCGTAACAACGCCATCGGCTACAATGGAGCCTTTTCCGTAAGAAACGGCAAAGCAGGGATCGATCGTGGTGGGATACTGTGAAAAATTCTCTACACAAACGGAATACTGTCGGTTAGGCTCCAAGCAGATAATATCCGTCAGCAAATACGGATAGCCCAGCAAAAGGTTGTACGAGCGATGGGTCTTCAACCACTCCAATTCAGACTCGGTCAGATTGGTATGGTACGTCTTTTCATTCAGCGATTGGCGGTACTGTATTTCTTTTTGGACATCTACAGGTATTTCCATGTCTGCTCTCCTTTTCGATAAAAAACGTACTTACCCCTCGGAGCAAGTACGTTCTTTTTTTGCTATTCAGCGGTGCGAAGTGAAACGGTTCGTACCTGCCTTGCGTACGTTTATGATACCATAAACGAGGAGATTTGTCAAGGTGGCGGGAAATACCCATATAATCTATCCCCCCCGAAAACGGCAGTTTTCGGAAGGAAAAGTTCTTTGGGGGTTTTTAAGGGGGATCTCTTTCAAGAAATCCCCCTTAAATCGTAAGATCAGCAAGAGGTATTCTCCAATTTTTCTGCGATCACAGGCTTCAGGGCCTCGGCAACCAGGGTGCCAAGCCATTTTCTGCCTTCCACGTTGGGGTGGATGCCGTCGTCGGCCAGGTACAGGGTTCCGTGGGCAACCCCTTCCGCCTGGGCGAGACCGTCCAAGGGAATATAGGCTACTGCGTACTCACGGGCGAGACGGCGGATCACGTCGATCTTGCCGTAGAGGTCCATACGGAACTCCTCGGTGGCGGGAGTGGGCAGGCAGAAGGGCTCCATCATGATCACGGGAATATTGCGGGCCTTCAATGCCTCCAGCACGGTGCGGTAGTTTTGTTCGGTCATCTCGTGGGTGGTGTTCACCAACGCGTATTGATCGAAGATATGCCAGCTATCGTTGACACCTACCAGAATGGTGACGATATCCGGGTTCAGATCCAAGAAATCAGCCTGCAATCTCTGCACCAGATGCTCGGTGCGGTTGCCGCCGATGCCGCGATTGTAGAAAGTGAATTCCGCTTCGGGGAAGGCCTCCCGCAACAGCTTTGCGGCGATAGAGGTATAGCCGGGCCCCAGATCCATGGGGTCTTCTTTGTTTCTGCCTGCGTCGGTGACGCTGTCGCCTTGGAACAGGATACGCATATCAGTTCCCCCTTCTTGCCTTGGCCTCCGCCTTCAGACGGGAGTCCTTGTCCAGAATACGCTTGCGGAGACGGATGCTCTTGGGGGTGACCTCGATGAGCTCGTCGTCGCTGATAAACTCGATGGCTTCCTCCAGAGAGAAGATGATGGGGGGAACCAGGATCAGCTTTTCGTCCGCGCCTGCGGAACGGATGGCGGTGAGGTGCTTCTGCTTGCAGGGGTTGACCACGATGTCGCCCTGCTTGGGGTTCATGCCCACGATCTGGCCTTCGTAGACCTTGGTGGCGGGCCCCAAGAACATATTGCCGCGCTCCTGGGTGTTATAGAGACCGTAAGAGGTGGTCTCCCCTGCCTCGGAGGCTACCAGAGAGCCTGTAAAGCGCAACTGGATCTCGCCGCGGAAGGGCTCGTAGCAATCGAACACGGTGTTCATAATGCCCTCGCCACGGGTCATGGTCATAAACATACTGCGGTAGCCCAGCAGGCAACGGGTGGGGATCTTATACTCGATCTTCATGCGGGTGCCTGCGGCGTTGGGGTTCATGGCAAGCAGCTCGCCCTTGCGGCGGCTGAGCTCCTCGATGACAGAGCCGGAATACTCACCCGGAACGTCGATATACACCAATTCGATGGGCTCGTGACGTTCGCCGTCGATCTCCTTGAACAGCACCTTAGGGGTGGAGCAGGACATCTCGTAGCCCTCGCGGCGCATATTCTCGATGAGGATGGAGAGGTGCATTTCGCCTCTGCCGCAGACCTTGAAGCTGTCGGTGGTCTCGCCGTCCTCTACGCGGAGGGAAACGTCCTTCTGGAGCTCCTTATACAGGCGGTCGCGAAGCTGGCGAGAGGTAACGAACTTGCCCTCCTTGCCTGCGAAGGGAGAATCGTTGACGGAGAAGGTCATCTCCATGGTAGGCTCGCTGACCTTGACGAATTCCAGGGGCTCGGGATTCAGCACGGAGGTGACGGTATCGCCGATGGTGATGCTTTCCGCGCCGGAGAAGCAGACGATATCGCCTACGGAGGCAGACTCTACGGGGACGCGGTTCAGACCGTCGATCTGATACAGACTGACGATACGGGTCTTTTTGGGAGCGGAGCCGGTGTGGAAGTTGGTGATGGCAACCTCCTGGTTCACCTTCACGGTACCGCGCTCCACTCTGCCGATGCCGATTCTGCCCACGTACTCGTTGTAATCGATGGAGGAGACCAGAAGCTGGAGATCCTCCTCCGGCTCGCCCTCGGGCGCGGGGATATAATCCAGAATGGTACGGAACAGGGGCTGGAGGTCAGTGCCCTTTTCGTAGGGGTTGAGAGAGGCGGTGCCGTCTCTGCCGGAGCAGAACAGCACGGGGCTTTCCAACTGCTCGTCGTTGGCATCCAGGTCGATGAGAAGCTCCAGAACCTCGTCGGGAACCTCGTCCAGACGGGCGTCGGGCTTGTCGATCTTATTCACCACCACGATGACGCGGTGATCCAGCTCCAGAGCCTTTTGCAAAACGAAGCGGGTCTGGGGCATGGGGCCTTCTGCGGCGTCCACCAGCAGGATAACGCCGTTGACCATCTTCAGGATACGCTCCACTTCCCCGCCGAAGTCGGCGTGGCCGGGGGTATCCACCACGTTGATCTTCACGTCCTCGTAGTGGATGGCGGTGTTCTTGGCAAGAATGGTGATGCCGCGCTCACGCTCCAGAGCGTTGGAGTCCATAACGCGGTCCTCGGTGACCTGGTTGTCACGGAAGATACCGCCCTGCTTCAGCATTTCGTCCACCAGGGTGGTCTTACCGTGGTCGACGTGGGCAATGATGGCGATGTTTCTTAAATCCTTACGTACCAAAACGTTACTCCAATCTATCATCTAACAATTTTTATCGACATATTGTACCACATTTTCTCCCCTGTGGCAATGAAAAATCCTACAAAATTTGGAAATCGGGGTAGGTGTTCTTTCGTCACATTCTCTCTAAGATCCGGTCCAGGTAGAGGGTGACGGGGTCTATTTCGGTTTGGGAATACAGCATACGGCATCCCACCACGTCCTCGATCTCGTTGAAGACGGGCTCTCCCTCGTGGTAGATCAGGTCGATGCCCGCAAGTCCCAGGGGGAGGGCTTCCGTAAAGGCTTTCACGATGGTGCGTTCTTTTTCCGTCAATGCATGGGGGATGGCGGTGCCGCCCAGACAGAAATTGCTGCGAAAATCGGTGTGGGAGACACGGAGCATTCCCGCCAGGATCTCACCGCCCAGGACGTAGACGCGGAGGTCCTTGCCCAGGTCGGACACGGGTTCCTGTGCCACGGAGGGGATGCCCGCAAGGGCTTGCTTTGCGGCTTGTTCCTCCTCCCCGTTTTTCACCAGGAAGACCTGGGTGCCGCCGTGGCCCGCACAGGCCTTGAGGACGTAGGGGTAGGTACGGGAGGGCATAACGGCGGGATCGGGGATATATTCCGTTTTTGGGAAGGGGACGCCAAGACGGGAGGCCAATTGATAGGTCTTCCATTTGTCGTTGCAGGTCTCGCTGACGGAGGCGGGGTTATACACTCGGATCCCTCTCCCCTCCAAGCGGAAGCTGAGGGCGGGATCTATGGTACGTACCACGGCGAAATCGGGGTTCTGTTCCGGGAGAGGGTCTTCCGCAAAAAGAAGCTCAAGATCCACACCCCGCTTTGCGGCGGCGGAAAACCAGAAGTCGATGAAGGTGCGGTTGCGGGCAGCGCCTTCCCTGTCGTAGATCAGCCAGCCCTTCATTTCTTGTTCTCCAGCGTATTTTTGATATGAGAAAGGATGTGGTGCGCCACGTTGACGCCGGTGCAGTTTAAGATATTTTTGATGTGGGCGTTGGAATTGACTTCGCACAGGAGGGGTGAATCATTCTCGCCGAACAGCAGGTCTACCCCGCCGAAATCCAGCCCTAAAAGCTCACAGGCGCGGATGGCCAGGGCTTCCTGTTCGGGTGTGGGAGTATAGGGCTTCATACTGCCGCCGGAGGAAAGATTGGCGCGGAAATCTATTTCGGAATAGCGGTACATACTCGCTACGGCCTTGCCCCCCACCACGTTGATGCGGATATCCCGCCCCTTGGAGGTGGCGATAAAGGCCTGGAGGAGGGTACGTTTGGGGGAGGTCTCGTTCAGGCGATCAACGAGCTCGGTGCGATCCTTTGCCAGCCACACCTGCCAGCCAAAGGAGCCGCAGGCTTCCTTGACCACCATGGGGTAACCCAGTTCTTCTTCCGCGTAAGGCAGGAAGGGGTTGTCATTCCAATCGGTCTTGAAAAAGGTCATGGGAACCACCAGGGTCTTGGGCATGGGGAGGCCGCTTTGGCAAAGGGCCAGCCAGGTGCGGGCCTTGTCGTCGCAGAGGGCGATGGAGGAGGCGGAATTGAACACGGGGATCCCCGCAAGCTCCAGGGTGCGGGCAAGGATCACGTCCTTATCCAGAAACAGCACGAAGTCCCCATAGGTCTCGGGGCGCTGCGCGTTGGTATACACCTGCAAAGAGATTCCCAGTTCATGAGCGGCGCAGGTATACAGGGCGGTCTGTTCCGTATATTTTTCGCCTTGCAAGCCGTGATTAACGATCAGTGTTCCTTTCAAATTTAATATGCCTCGCTTTCCCTCTCTTTTCATATTAGTTTACTCCAAAGGGACAGGTTTGTCAAGTTGCGAAGGAAGTTTTTTGACAAAGAGACGAGAAAGACGGAGGTTTTTGCCCTCTCCTCTGTGAAAACCGAAAAACTTGATTTATTTTGCCCCAATCCGTTGACAAAAAACAGGATGCGTGATAAAATGTTATATATGTTTTGAAAGGAGCGGAGCCCCTGTGAAACCTATGTGCATTTCTCGACTGACCGATACGTTCCACGGAATTTGCGCAGGCGGTAGCATTGCGCCCCTTTGCGGCGGTTTTATGCACGCGAAAGCTTCTCAGCGCCGCCCTGCCCTCTTTTCACTGTTTTGACCGGAGTTCTTGCCCTTTGGGGCGGGATGCCGGTTCTTTCATTTTTTGCCATTCCAAGAAAGGATCTTTGTAGCTATGAAAAAAGTTGCCGTTATTATGGGTTCCGATTCCGATCTGCCCGTGGTGGAAAAAGCCATCGAGGTGCTGAAGCAATTTGAGGTGCCTTATACCGTCCGCGTGCTTTCCGCCCACAGAACGCCTGCCGAGGCTAAGAAGTTTGCGGAAACCGCGAGAAGCAAGGGCTACGGCGTGATGATCTGCGCCGCAGGCAAGGCCGCCCATCTGG
The DNA here is from genome assembly GCA_017516825.1 of Clostridia bacterium. Taxonomy (GTDB): domain Bacteria; phylum Bacillota; class Clostridia; order Oscillospirales; family CAG-382; genus Coliplasma. Next base: position 66,463 of record JAFXBC010000009.1, read on the forward strand.
CAGGGGCTTTTGCCGCCAATACCACATTGCCCGTTATCGGAATCCCCGTGAAGTCCTCCACGCTTGATGGACTGGACGCTCTCCTTGCCACGGTACAGATGCCCACCGGGATGCCTGTTGCCACCGTGGCCATTGACGGCGCGGCCAACGCTGCGCTTCTGGCCGTTCAGATCCTGTCCGTCAGCGACAGAGCTTTGGCTTCCAGATTGGCCGACAAGAGAAAGGCTGATACGGAGAAGGTTTTGAAAAAGGATGCGGATATCTCCGCAAGATTTGCCGAATAATCACACTCTGTACAGGAGGTTTTACTGATGAACAAATTAAGAGAAGAATGCGGTGTGTTCGGGATCTTTGCTCCCGCAAACTGCGAAGTTGCCGCCACCACTTATTACGGATTGTTTGCCCTGCAGCACCGCGGTCAATCCAGCTGCGGCATCGTTGTGAATGACGACGGTCTGTTCCGCACCCACAAAGACAGCGGTTTGGTGAACGACGTGTTCACTCCCGAGGTACTGGCCTCCATTGAGGGCGGTAACATGGCTTTGGGGCATTGCCGTTACGGCACCTCCGGAAGCAAAGGCAGAGAGAACGCCCAGCCCATCGTGGTGGATCACATTAAAGGCAGAATGGCTATTGCCCACAACGGCAGTCTGGTAAATTCCTTCGAATTAAGGGAAGAGCTTGAGCTGAAGGGCTCTATCTTCCATACCCAAAGCGATATCGAGGTGATGTCCTATATCATCATCGAGGAGCGGTTGAGACAGCCTTCCATTGAGCAGGCTGTTAACGCTGCTATGCACCGTGTAAAGGGCGCTTATTCTTTGGTGGTGATGTCTCCCTCCAAGATGATCGCCTGCCGTGACACAAACGGATTCAGACCTCTTTGCTACGGCATTCGCGAGGACGACGGCGCTTACATCATCGCTTCCGAAAGCTGTGCCCTGGGAGCGGTTGGCGCCAAGTTCGTGCGAGATCTGAAGCCCGGCGAGATCCTGGTATTTACCAAGGACGGTGTGGAATCCATCACCGATCACTGCGGCGAATCCTGCCCCAGACTTTGCGTTTTCGAATACGTTTATTTTGCAAGACCCGATTCCGTCATCGACGGCTGTTGCGTCCACGAGGCGCGGGTTCGCGCAGGGCGGTATCTGGCCCAGGAGCATCCCGTGGAGGCAGACGTGGTGGTGGGCGTTCCCGATTCCGGTCTGGACGCCGCTCTGGGCTATTCCAGAGAGTCCGGCATTCCCTACGCACCGGGGCTTTTGAAGAACCGTTATATCGGACGTACCTTTATCTCACCCGGGCAGAAGTCCAGAGAGAATCTGGTGCGGATGAAGCTGAGTCCCATTGCCAGCGTGATCGCAGGCAAGCGGGTGGTTCTGGTGGACGACTCCATCGTCCGCGGTACTACCTGCGGGCAGATCGTGAATCTGCTGAGAGCGGCAGGAGCCAAGGAAGTACATATGCGTATCTCTTCCCCTCCCTTCAAATTCCCCTGCTACTACGGCACGGATATCAGCTCCAAGGATAAGCTGATCGCAAACAAATATCCCTTGGAGGAGATCGCCGGCGTGATCGGTGTTGATTCTTTGGGCTATCTCAGCGTTGAAAACGCCATGAAGCTCAGCGGTGAGACCAAGGAATACTGCAACGCTTGCTTCACCGGAGAGTATCCCACCATGATCCCCAAGGAAAACAGAGTCAAGCGTTTTGACCAGAAGATCTCCGAAAAGGAAAAGAAATCTTAAAAAATACCGTTTCACAACGAAAGGATATTATCATGCACGAGAAGAGTTTCAGCGAAAGCTATAAAGAAGCAGGCGTAGATATTACCGCGGGCTATAAGGCGGTAGAGCTGATGAAGGCAAGCATTGCCAGAACCATGACCAAAGGGGTCTGCTCCGATATCGGCGGTTTTGGCGGTTTATTCGATCTGGATCTTACCGGGATCTCCAAGCCCGTGCTGGTTTCCGGCACCGACGGCGTTGGTACCAAGCTGAAGATCGCGTTTTTGATGGATAAGCACGATACCGTGGGTATCGACTGCGTGGCAATGTGTGTCAACGACGTGATCTGCGTAGGCGCGAAGCCCTTGTTCTTCCTTGACTACATCGCTTGCGGTAAGAACGTTCCCGAGAAGATCGCATCCATCGTTTCCGGCGTGGCAGAGGGCTGTGTACAGTCCGGCTCCGCTTTGATCGGCGGTGAGACGGCGGAAATGCCCGGGGTCTATCCCGTGGATGAATACGACCTGGCGGGCTTCTCCGTGGGCGTTGTTGACCGTGATAAGGTCATTGACAGAAACACCATGACCGAGGGGGACGTGATCATCGCCATTCCCTCCAGCGGCGTACATTCCAACGGCTTCTCTTTGGTACGCAAGGTGTTTGATCTGGAGCACAGCGATATTCACCGCAAATACGACGTGCTGGACGGACGTGAGCTGGGCGAGGTTCTGCTGACCCCCACCAAGATCTTCGTAAAGCCCGTGCTTGCTCTGCTGGAGAAGGTGCAGGTGAAGGGCATTTCCCACATCACCGGCGGCGGCTTCTACGAGAACATTCCCCGTTCCTTTGCCAAGGGTTACACCGCGAAGATCGAGAAGAAGGCCGTGAAGGTCCTGCCCATCTTCGACCTCATTGCCAAAGAGGGCGGTATTGACGAAAGAGATATGTTCAACACCTTCAATATGGGTGTGGGTATGAGCATCGTAGTTCCCAAGGAGCAGGCAGATCTGGCGTTGGCTACCCTCCGCCAGGCAGGCGAGGACGCTTACATCATCGGTGAAGTGATCCGTTCCGAGGAAGGGATCATCTTATGCTAAAGGCAAGGATCGCCGTCTTCGTTTCCGGAGGCGGAACCAATCTGCAGGCATTGCTGGACGCAGAAAAGGAAGGCAAGCTTCCCTCCGGGGAGATCGCTTTGGTGGTATCCAACAAGGCAGGTGTTTACGCGTTGGAGCGCGCTTCTGCCGCAGGGGTGGAATCCGCCGTGATCCCCAAGAAGGAATTGGGACAGGTGGAGTTTGAAAAACGGCTGGTGGCTCTTTTAGAGGAAAAGCAGATCGACCTCATCGTATTGGCGGGGTTTTTGTGCATCCTTTCCGAGGACTTCGTGAAGCGATATCCCAGACGGATCATCAATATTCACCCTTCCCTGATCCCCGCCTTCTGCGGAGACGGGTATTACGGGCTTCGGGTACACGAGGAAGCTTTGAAGAAGGGTGTGAAGGTCACCGGTGCTACCGTTCATTTTGTAAACGAGATCACCGACGGCGGTGAGATCCTGTTCCAGAAGGCGGTTGAGATTCCCGACGGGATCGACGCCCCCGGATTGCAGAAGCTGGTGATGGAGCAGGCGGAATGGCTGTTGCTCCCCATGGCGGCGGAAAAGGTCTCCCGCGAAATCGTTGAAACGAGGAGTTAAGCATGAAGATAATGGTAATCGGCGGCGGCGGACGTGAACACGCCGTGATCAAAAAATTGAAGTGCAACCCCAAGGCAGAGGTGATCTACGCTCTGCCCGGCAACGGGGGGATCGCAAAGGACGCTACCTGCGTTCCCATCGGGGCGAAGGATATCCCCGCCATCGTGGAGTTCGCCAAGGAAAAGCAGATCGATTTTGCGGTGGTGACTCCCGACGATCCGCTGGTATTGGGTTGCGTGGACGCTTTGGAGGCGGCGGGCGTGACCTGCTTCGGGCCTAACAAGGCGGCGGCCATCATTGAGGGAAGCAAGGTCTTCTCCAAGAATCTGATGAAGAAATACGGTATCCCCACGGCGGCTTACGAGGTATTTGACGATCTCGAAAAGGCGTTGGAATACCTGGAGACTGCTCCCATTCCCACGGTTTTGAAGGCGGACGGTCTTGCGCTGGGCAAGGGCGTGATCATCGCCACTACCAGAGAAGAGGCGGGTGCGGCCATCCGCTCCATGATGGAGGATAAAATTTTCGGGGAATCCGGCAGTAAGGTCGTTATTGAGGAGTTCCTGGAGGGACCCGAGGTCTCCGTGCTTGCTTTTACAGACGGCAAATGCGTGGTACCCATGGTTTCTTCCATGGATCACAAGAGAGCACTGGACGGTGACAAGGGTCTGAACACCGGCGGTATGGGTACCATTGCGCCCAACCCCTTCTATACCGAGGAAGTGGCAAAGGAGTGCATCGAAAGGATCTTCCTGCCCACCGTTGCCGCCATGAATACCGAGGGCAGAAGCTTTAAGGGCTGTTTGTACTTCGGGCTGATGATCACGAAGGATGGCCCCAAGGTGATCGAATACAACTGCCGTTTCGGCGATCCCGAGGCCCAGGTGGTGCTTCCCCTCTTGGAAAGCGATCTGCTGGAGATCATGGAGGCCACCGCGAAGGGTACCCTTGGGGATCTGGAAGTGAAGTTCTCCGAGAAGGCGGCCTGCTGTGTGGTGGTTGCCTCTGACGGCTACCCCGGAAAGTACGAGACCGGGTTTGCCATCACCGTGGAGGAAGGAATGACTGCCGACGTGATCTACGCAGGCGCCAAGGAAAAGGACGGCGTCATCGTTACCGACGGCGGACGTGTGCTTTGCGTGGTGGCTACCGGAGAGGATCTCCCCGAGGCGGTGGAGAAGGCATACGGCAACGTGCCCAAGGTTCATTTTGAAAATGCCTATTATCGCAAGGACATCGGACAGAAAGCGTTGTCCGTCCTGCAGAAAAGAGGTGGCTGTTAATGGTTTACAGAATTTACGTAGAAAAAAAGGAAGGCCTGGCCCACGAGGCCCAGAGTCTGAAGAACGATCTCACTTCCCTGTTGCAGATCGAAGGCTTGACCGAAGTGCGGGTATTGAACCGCTACGACGTGGAGAATATTGACGAAGCATTGTTTGCTTCCTCCGTGAAGACGGTGTTCTCCGAGCCCCAGCTGGATACGGTGTATACGGAGCTTCCCCGGGGGGCTGACGTGGTATTCGCGGTGGAGTATCTTCCCGGTCAGTTTGATCAGCGGGCGGATTCCGCGGCGCAGTGCATCCAGATCCTTTCCCAGGGGGACCGTCCCACGGTCCGCACCGCGAAGGTGTACCTGCTGTACGGCAATCTGGATCAGGAGGCCGTGGCTTCCATTCAAAAGTACGTCATCAACCCCGTGGAGAGCCGTTTGGCTTCCTTGGACACCGTGGAGACCTTGAAAACGGAGTACGAGATCCCCACCGAGGTGGAGACCGTGGAAGGCTTCTGCGATTTCTCCGACGAAGACCTGATGGCTTATCTGAAGAACGCGGAACTGGCTATGGACGGCGACGATATCCGCTTCTGCCGGGAATATTTCCGCAAGGAGCAGAGAGATCCCACCATCACCGAGATCAAGATGATCGATACCTATTGGTCCGATCACTGCAGACATACCACCTTCTCCACCACCATCGACAGCGTGAAGTTTGAGGACGAGGTACTGCAGAACGCTTATAATGAATATCTTAAGACCAGAGAGGAATTGAATCGCAAGAAGCCCGTCAATCTGATGGACGTTGCTACTCTGGCTACCAAGTATCTCCGCGCCACCGGCAAGTTGGAAAATCTGGATGAATCCGAGGAGATCAACGCCTGCACCGTGAAGATGAAGGTGGAGATCGAGGGCAAGGAAGAGGACTGGCTGTTGCTGTTCAAGAACGAGACCCACAACCATCCCACGGAGATCGAGCCCTTCGGCGGTGCGGCCACCTGTATCGGCGGCGCTATCCGTGACCCCCTCTCCGGCCGTTCCTACGTGTATGCGGCCATGCGCGTTACCGGCGGCGCAAACCCCTTGAAGGCGGTTTCCGAGACCCTGCCCGGTAAGCTTCCCCAGAGAAAGATCGTTACTACCGCGGCGGCGGGCTACTCCTCCTACGGCAACCAGATCGGTCTTGCCACCGGTATGGTGGACGAGCTTTATCACGACGGTTACGTGGCAAAGCGTATGGAGATCGGTGCTGTTATTGCGGCGGCTCCCGCTGAAAACGTACGGAGAGAACGTCCCGCTCCCGGCGACGTGATCATTTTGCTGGGCGGCCGTACAGGTCGCGACGGCTGTGGCGGTGCTACCGGTTCCTCCAAGTCCCATACTTTGGAATCCCTGGAAAGCTGCGGCGCGGAAGTACAGAAGGGTAATGCCCCCGAGGAGCGCAAACTGCAGCGTTTGTTCCGCGATCCCCGGGCTACCCGCTTGATCAAGCGTTGTAACGATTTCGGCGCCGGCGGTGTTTCCGTTGCCATCGGTGAATTGGCAGACGGTTTGATGATCGATCTGAACCGGGTACCCAAGAAGTACGAGGGTCTGGACGGTACGGAGCTGGCAATTTCCGAATCCCAGGAGCGTATGGCCGTTGTGGTGGCTCCCGAGGATGCGGAGCAGTTCTGCAAGCTGGCCTACGGCGAGAACCTGGAATCCACCCAAGTAGCAGTTGTTACCGAGGAAGCGAGACTTCGCATGACCTGGAACGGTAAGACCATCGTGGACATCTCCCGTGAATTCCTGAATTCCAACGGTGCGGAAAAGCACATTGATATTGCTCCCGGCAAGATCCAAGACTACGCCAAGGAGATCCCCGCTGACTTTGCACAGGGGATGAAGTCTTTGGCGGAGGATCTGAACGTATGCTCCCGCAGAGGGCTTTCCGAACGGTTTGACTCCACCATCGGTGCGGGTACCGTGTTGATGCCCTTCGGCGGTAAGTACCAGATGACCCCCATTCAGGCCATGGTACATAAGGTCTCCACCGAGGAAAAGGAGACCTCCACCTGCTCTTTGATGAGCTGGGGCTACAACCCCTTCATTGCGGAAAAGAGCCCCTTCCACAGCGCGTATCTCGCGGTGGTGGAATCCGTGACCAAGCTGATCGCCACCGGTGCTTCCTTTGAGGAGGTCTACCTCACCTTCCAGGAATACTTTGAAAAGCCCGGTAAGGATCCCTCCCGTTGGGGCAAGCCCCTGGCGGCTTTGCTGGGTGCGTTCATGGCGCAGAAGAATCTGGGCATTGCCGCTATCGGCGGTAAGGACTCCATGAGCGGCACCTTCGAGAAGATCGACGTGCCTCCCACTCTCTGTTCCTTTGCGGTGACCACCGAGAAGGGCGACCACATCCTCTCTCCCGAATTCAAGGGCGCGGGGCATCCTATCTATTTGTTCCGTCCGGAATACGACGAAAACGGATTGCCCGTGACGGAATCCCTGTTGGCACTTTACAACAAGTTCACTTCTCTGGCAAGAGAAGGCAAGATCCTGGCAGCTTACACTCCCACCTACGGCGGCATTGCCGAGGCGGCTTTGAAGATGGCCCTGGGCAACGGTGTGGGATGCAAGTTCCTGCCCGAGGTCGCTATGGAGACTCTGTTCGGCTACTGCTACGGCGGTATCGTTGCGGAATGCACCGAATCTGCAGACGGCGTTCTGCTGGGTCACACCACGGAAGAAGCCAAGATCTGCCGCGGTGACGACTGCCTGCGTCTATGCGAGCTTTCCGCACTTTACGAAAACAAGCTGGAGCCCGTATTCGCCTGCAACATCCCCCAGGGGAACGGCAAGGAGATCCCTGCCTTCCTGTATACCGACGGCAAGCCCGCGTCTCCCCATCTCGGTGTGGCGAAACCCCGGGTGCTGATCCCCGTATTCCCCGGCACCAACTGCGAGTACGATACCGCGAAGGCCTTCGCAAGAGCCGGCGCACAGCCCGAGATCGTGGTGCTGAACAACCTGTCCGCTTCCAGCGTGGCGGAATCCGTCAATTACTTTGCAAAGCGGGTAGAGGACTCCCAGATCATCTTCATTCCCGGCGGCTTCTCCGGCGGCGACGAGCCTGATGGTTCCGGTAAGTTCATCACTGCCTTCTTCCGCTCTGCAAGAGTAAAGGATGCGGTGCATACGCTGTTGAAGGAAAAGGACGGCTTGATGGCAGGTATCTGCAACGGCTTCCAGGCTTTGATCAAGCTTGGTCTGGTGCCCTACGGCGAGATCCGTGATACCCTGGAGACGGATCCCACCCTCACCTTTAACACCATCGGCAGACACCAATCCCGCCTGGTGCGTACCAGAGTTTGTACCAACCTTTCCCCCTGGCTGATGAACGCACAGCCCGGTGAGGTGTACACCGTTCCCATCTCCCACGGCGAGGGGCGCTTCTACGCCTCCGCAGAGTGGGTGGAAAAGCTGGCGAAGAACGGTCAGATCGCTACCCAGTACGTAGATCTTGAGGGCAATCCCACCTCCGATATCCGCTTCAACCCCAACGATTCCGTATGTGCCATCGAGGGCATCTGCTCTCCCGACGGCCGCGTGTTCGGTAAGATGGGTCACTCCGAAAGAATCGGTAACTATCTGTACCGCAACGTGGAAGGCAATTACAATCTGGGTATGTTTGACGCGGCAGTTTCTTATTTCAAATAAGACAAGAAGGAGCTTGATTTATGAAGAACATTTACAGAATTCTTTGTCTGTTGGTTCTGCTCTGCATGGCGGTGACCACGTTTGCCGCTTGTAAGGGCGACGAGACTCCCGCAGGCACCTCCAGCGTGACGGAAGAAGGAAATCAGCCCGGCGAGGGCGGTAACGAGACCAGCGAGGTGGTCTTCCCCTTGGAGAAGGTGGATTTCGGCGGCGTTACCATCAAGTCCCTGTCCTACGCCACCGAGGGCAGCTTCCAGTATCAGACCTTTGAGATCGCTCCCCAGGCCTTGAACACCGAGCCTGTGAACGATACGGCTTACGACCGCGCACAGCTTATCAAGCAGGAGTACGGCATTAACCTGGTGCAGGAGCTTGTTCCCACCAAGAACGACGTGGTGGATACCGTTCGTGAAATGGTGACCACCGGTCTGGATTCCTATCAGTTCGTGGTGGCTCCCCTGCACTACCTGGCAAAGCTGGTGGCTGACGACGCGTACTACGATATTTCCACCATCGAGAACGGCTATATCGATCTTTCCAAGCCCTACTGGGATCAGAAGATCAACAAACAGCTTTCCGTGATGGGTCACAACTTCTTCGTCAACGGTGACGCCATCGTTTCCGACGACGAGGCTACCTGGGCTGTGTTCTTCAACAAGGACATTGCCGCCGACCATAAGCTTGCAGAAGCATACGGCGTGGCCTCCCTCTACGACATCGTGGAGAACGGCGACTGGACGGTGGACGTGATGTACGAGATGGCCAAGAAGGTGGTCAACGACAACGGCGACGGCATGAGCTGGTCCGCTTCCTCCGACGACGTCTGGGGCATCAGCGCCCAGGCTTACGACGGCTACACCTTTACCGTTGCAGGCGGACATACCATGACCGCTCTGGACGAGGATGGCATTCCTTATATCACCGTGGGCACCGAGGGCAACATTGACGCCTACGCCAAGATCCACAACATTCTCAACGACAAGACCGTCTGCTCTCTGGCAGAGGTGGAGGGCAAGTCCTCCTCCAACAAGTACGAGGAGATCGTGCAGATCTTTGCAAACGGCGGTGCGTTGTTCACTCCCGAGAAGATCGGCACCGTTTCCAACCCCGTGATGCGTAACGCAAACATCCGTTACGGTCTGCTTCCCATGCCTAAGATCGACAAGTCCCAGGAGGATTACACCTCCACCATCACCGTTTGGTGGTGCTCTGCCATGGCCATCCCCACCAGCAACGTGGAGAATCTGGAGGCTACCTGCTACGCCATGGAGGCTTTGGCTTTCTACGGCATGGAAATGCTCACCCCCGAGTATTACGACCGTACCTTGAAGAACAAGAGATTTGAGGACCAGGAATCCGAGGATATGCTGGATCTGATCTTCCGCAACAGAACCTACGACGTGGGCATCGTTTTGAACTTTGCAAACGATATGCTGGGCTTCTACGATGCCATTCTGATCTCCGGCAATAACACCCACGTTTCCGATTTGGATTCCAAGCGAGACGCATACCAGGAAGCCATTGACGACTTTGCCGATATGTTTTTGGAATAAATGAAAAACATAGATAACAAGAAAGGATTTCCACTTATGAAGCTTATTACCAGACTGCTTTGCCTGGCTTTGGTGGTTTGCATGGCGGGTACTCTCTTGGTGGCTTGCGGAGACAAGCAGGATCCTGCTACGACCTCCTCTACTCCCGAAGAGAATCCCAGCACCCCCGAGAATCCCGGCGAAGAGGAAAAGAAGTTCCGTCTTGAAAAAGAAGATTTCGGCGGCGTTACCATCAAATTTTTGACTGACAAGGCCACCGACTATCTTTCTTGCGAGGTGTCCCCCACGACGCTGAACAACGAGCCCGTCAACGACGCGGCTTACAACCGTGCGGCTCTCCTTTCCCAGGAGTACGGCATCGTTCTGGAGCAGGTATACGCCGAGAACCAGGGCGACGTTTCCGCCAAGGCAAAGGAGCAGGCACAGAGCGGCTTGGACGAATACCAAGTATTCGTAGCCGGCGTTATCTACATGGCTTCCGCCGCATTGGAGGATGCCTTCGTGGATCTGGCCAATATCCAGCAGAACGATTACATCGATCTATCTCAGCCCTACTGGGATCAGCAGTTGAAGGACAGCGTTTCCATCAAGGACCGCGTTTACTTCGCCACCGGTGACGCTTTGGTTACCGACGACGAATCTACCTGGGCGATCTTCTTCAACAAGGATATTGCCAACGATAACCAGATTGCCGCTCCCTTCGGCGCAGAGTCTATCTACGAGATCGCAGAAAAGGGTGAATGGACCATTGACGTTCTGTACCAGATGATCAAGGCCTCCACCACCCAGGTAGGTCCCGAAATGACCTTCGGTGCAGACACCGACGATATCTGGGGCATGGTGGCACAATGCTACGACTCCTACACCTTTATGGTGGCTTCCGGGGAATCTCTCACCCGCGTTGAAAACGATGTCCCCCTCATCACCATCGACGAGGAATCCAACGTAAGAGCATACGAGACCGTGTTCAATATGCTCAGCGACAAGCAGAACATCGTCATCGCAGAGCGTGCCGGCGTTTCCGATTGCTACAACGTGATGACCCAGGTGTTCGCAAGCGGCAAGGCGCTGTTTATGCCAAACAAGGTGGCTCTGGTTTCTGACCCCACCATGCGTGAGGCAAACATCCGCTACGGTATCCTCCCCATGCCCAAGGAGACCAAAGAGCAGGAGAGCTACGCCTCTACCGTTACCGTTTACTGGTGCTCCGCTATGGGTATTCCCAAGACCAACGTGGAGAAGTTCGACGCTACCTGCTACGCTCTGGAAGCAATGGCTTACTACGGCCAGGAGCTGATGACCCAGGAATACTACGAGCGTACGCTGAAGAACAAGAGATTCGAGGATACGGAATCCGAGGAAATGCTGGATCTGATCTTCCGCAACAAATCCTACGACATCGGTGCGGTATACAGCTTCAGCTCCATCCTCAGCTTCTACACCGACATTCTGCTTTCCGGCAACAACACTCATATGTCCACTCTGGACGCCAAGCGTTCCGCTTACCAGCTTGCCATCGACGATTTCCTGGCAAATCTGGAAGGCTGATGCCTGATCTGAACCCATAAGAAAGAGCCGATACGAGGTTTTTCGTATCGGCTCTGTTTTTTAGCGGTGGTACAAACGATTCAGATTGCGGAAGCGGGCTCTGTCGATGGAATCCAGTTGTTCCTTGGTGATGCGGTAGGCCCAGTTGCCGTCGGCTCTGCCGGGAGTGTTCAGACGGGTATCGCATCCGTAGCCCAGAAGGTCCTGGATGGGCATCATCACCAGGTCGGCGTGGCTGGCGAACATGGTGCGGATGATGCTTTCGCAGCCGTTCTTCCAATCGCCGCTATGGCCGCAGTAAGCCAGCATCTTTTTGCGGGTGGGGTCGTCCAGCTCCCACAGATAGCCTAAGAGGGTGTTGTTATCGTGGGTACCGGTATAGGCCACGGCATTGGCGGGATAGTTATGGGGCAGATGGGTGCTGTTATCATCGGACAAAAAACCGAACTGGAACACCTTCATGCCGGGGAAGCCGCTGTCCTGTACCAATTTATATACGTCAGGGGTGATGTCACCCAGATCCTCGGCGATGATCTCCGTTTTCCCTGCGGCGGCCTTGATGGCCTTGATGAAGGGCATACCGGGGCCTTTGATCCACTTCCCTGCTTTGGCCGTTTCGGAGGAGGCGGGGATGGACCAGTAGGAGGCGAAGGCGCGGAAGTGGTCGATGCGTACCGTATCGAACATGGTGGCCATGTGGCGGATCCTGTCGCACCACCATTTGTAGCCGTCCTTCTTCATGGCCGCCCAATCGTAGAGGGGGTTGCCCCAAAGCTGACCGTCGGCGCTGAAATAGTCGGGAGACACCCCTGCCACGTGGGTGGGGTTCAGATCCTTATCCAGCTTGAACTGATCGGGGGCGCTCCAAACGTCGGAGCTGTCCAGAGCTACGTAGATGGGAATATCGCCTACCAGCTTGATGCCTTTTTCGTTGGCGTAGGTACGGATCTCCTGCCATTGGGTGAAGAACTCGTACTGGATAAACTTCCAGGCAAAGAGGGTAGCTTCGTCTACGGTATCCACCGTCCAGGTCTGCCAGGGAGTCTCTCCGTTGGCCTCCCGCAGTGCCATAAAGCGACAGAAGGCCTCCAGGTAAGGCGAAGCGGCGATATAGGTCTCTATGGGTGTTTTGTCTTTAACGCGCAGGGAGGCGGCTTTGAGAAGCTCAAAGCGTTCTTCCCCGAGGCGGTCAAACTCGCAGAGATAGGGAGACTTCTGCTTTGCATGTTCCAACTCCTCTTTCGTCAGGAGTCCCTTGGCATACAGGGTGGGAAGATCCACGAAATACAGGTTGCCGCTGAAGGAGGAATAGGATTTATAGGGAGAGTTATATTCGTCCGTCATGCAGAAGGGCAGGACCTGCCAATAGGAGAAGCCGCAATCTGCCAGGAAATCCACGAAATACTTGGCTTCCTTGCCAAAGCTTCCCGTGGAGTAATCGCCGTAGAGGGAGGAAACGTGCATAAGCACGCCGCTGTTACGTTCCATGTGGGTGTACCGTACTTTCTGTTGTAATTGAAAAGATTATATCACGTTTGCTAAAGTTTGTCAATCTTGGTGATAAAGTCACAGAAGAATGGGAAAGGATAGGGTATACTATAAACAACAATAAAGAAAGGAGACTGAACAATGTCTGTTAAAAAGCTAAACCGTGAAGAATTTGAAAAAGTAAGAAAGGAAGAGGGGCTGATCCTCTTGGATTTCTATGCGGATTGGTGCGGCCCTTGCCGTATGGTGGCTCCCGTGGTGGAGGAGGTTTCCCAACTTCGGGAGGACGTGTTGGTGGGCAAGATCAACGTGGATGACGAGGAGGCTCTGGCAAGAGAATTCGGCATCGTCAGCATTCCCACCCTGATCGTTTTGAAAAACGGAAAGATCCAAAAGCAGGTTGCGGGCGTTCGCACCAGAGAGCAGATCTTAGAGCTGTTGGAAGGCTAAGGCGCGCAAGCGTTTCTTGTCCAGAAGTTTGATGCCTTCGCCCCGTATCGCGGAGATCATTCCCTCGGCGGAAAAGTATTTCAGCATTCTGGTAACTACTTCCCTGGCGGAGCCCATATATTTGGCGATCTGCTCGTGAGTAAGCTTGACGGTATCCATGCCTGTTTTGGCAGATTCATCCAGTAAGAAAATGGCAAGCCGTTTATCCATGCTCATAAAGAGGATCTGCTGCATGACCCACATCACGTCGGAGAAGCGGGACAGGGCGATCTCCATGATGAACAGTTTCACCCCGGGGATACGGCGGGAAAGCTCTTCCAACACACAGCTTCCCACCACCACGCACTCGCTGTCCTCCTCGGCGTCCACGGAGACGTCGAAGGTGATAGCGTCCAGCACGCAGGAGGCGGAAAGGACGCACACGTCGCCGCCGTAGAGGCGGTAGAGGGTGACTTCCTTGCCCTCTGCGGACAGCAGGTACAGGCGAAGGTTGCCGCTACGCACCAGGATGACCCCCGTGCATTCGTTGCCGTCGTGGATATGGGTGCATTTTTTGAAGCTTACGGGGTAGGAGGAGCGGACCAGGGATTCCTTGTCCGTATCGCTCAGGTCTTCCCAGAAGGGGAAGGTCTCCCCAAACAATTGATACAGCGTATTTTGTGACATAACAAACTCCCTTGAAAATGAGGAATCGGGTATGAAAACATTGATCGTCGGCGGTGTTGCCGGAGGTGCGTCCTGTGCCGCAAGATTGCGCAGGCTGGATGAAAAGCGTGAGATCGTCATCTTGGAGCGGGGCGGATACGTGTCCTTTGCCAATTGCGGTCTCCCCTATTACGTGGGAGAGGAGATCAAGGACGGGTCTCTATTGACTTTGCAGAGTCCTGAAAGCTTTCGGGATCGGTTCCGCATCGAGGTGCGGCTTCACAGCGAGGTGATCGCCGTTGAGCCGGAGACCAAGACGGTGCTGGTGAGAAAGCTTCCGGAGGGGATCGAATATCGGGAGCAATACGACCGGCTGGTGCTGTCTCCCGGGGCGAAGCCTATTTTGCCCAATATTCCCGGAACGGAGTGCAAAGGGGTCTTTACCCTGCGGAGCATTCCCGACAGCGTTGCCATCAAAACGTATATCGCCGAGAAGAAGCCTGCTTCCGCCGTAGTGGTGGGAGGCGGGTATATCGGGTTGGAGATGGCGGAAAATCTGAAAAAAATGGGGCTTGCGGTCTCGGTGGTGGAGAGAGCGGCGCATTTGCTCCCGCCATTGGATGGAGATATGGCCGCAGACGTACACCGCTACGCAAAAGACAAGGGATTGCGGTTGTACCTCGGCAACAGCCTTGAGAAGATCGAGGACGCGGAAGCGGGATTGCGGTTGACCCTCTCCCAAGGAACACTTGAAACGGAGCTGGTGATCCTTGCCGTAGGGGTTCGGCCCGACACGGGATTTCTGGCATCCTCCGGGATCCATCTTGCACCCGGCGGCAGTATTGCGGTGGATCGGCATATGGAGACCAACATCCCCGGTATTTACGCTGTGGGAGACGGGGCGCGGATACGGAGCTTCCTTTCGGGAGAATTCGCATTCTTGCCTCTTGCGGGCCCTGCCAACAAGCAGGGGCGAATCGCGGCGGACAATCTATGCGGCATCCCCTCGGAATACAAGGGGACGATGGGGTCTTCCGTGCTGAAGCTGTTTGATATGACGGTGGCCGCCACGGGGTTAAACGAGGAGGCGGCGAAAAAAGCCGGGTTTGATTACCACAAGACCTACGGGTATTTCGCATCCCACGCCAAGTATTATCCCAACGCTTCCATGATGTCCGTGAAGGTTTTGTGGGACAAGAAGAGCCTGCGGATCCTGGGCGGGCAGATCGTGGGATTCGACGGGGTGGATAAGCGGATGGACGTTCTTGCCACCGCCATTCGGCTGGGCGGGAAGGTGACGGATCTGGCGGAATTGGAGCTTTGCTACGCTCCTCCCTTTGGGTCGGCCAAGGATCCCTTGAACATGATCGGCTTTATCGGGGAAAACGTTGCCACGGGAAAGCTTAAGCAGTTCTTCCCGGAGGAGGTGGCTTCCCTGCCACGGGACGGCAGTGTGACCCTTTTGGACACCCGCACCAGGACGGAATTTGATCGGGGCAGCATTCCCGGATTTATGAACATTCCGCTGGATGAATTGCGGGAGAATCTGCATCTGATCCCTGCGGGAAAGCCTGTTTACGTTCATTGCCACAGTGGGTTCCGCTCCTATATCGCCTGCAGGATCTTGACCGGGAACGGCTACGATTGCTATAATCTGGCAGGCGGTTGGCGGCTTTACGAATCAGTGATGAACGATCGGGATGCGGTGCCCTATCTCTGCACCCGTGACAAATAATTATACCTCTATTTTTCCATTCTGTCAAGAAGAAACCAAATTTGTGACTTGATCACAGAAATATCTTTTGAAAAGACGTATCATAAAGATGCAAACAAAAGAAAGGAACAAACCATTATGATGAACGAAAAGGTAAGAGCGCTGTTGAACCAGCAGATCAACAAGGAATTCTATTCCGCGTATTTGTATTTGGACTTTTCCAACTACTTCAAGGCCAAGGGGCTTGATGGATTTGCCAACTGGTATATGATCCAGGCACAGGAAGAACGGGATCACGCCATGCTGTTCTATCAGTATCTGCAGAATGAAAACCAAGTTGTGACTTTGGATGCTATTGCCAAGCCCGACAAGGAATTTTCCTGCCATATGGACGTGTTGAAGGCGGGGCTGGAGCATGAGGAATACGTGACCTCCCTGATCAACGACATATACGCCGCGGCTTACGACGTGAAGGATTTCCGTACCATGCAGTTCTTGGACTGGTTTGTCAAGGAGCAGGGCGAAGAGGAGACCAACGCCAACGATCTGATCACCAAAATGGAGCTGTTCGGCTCCGATCCCAGAAGCCTGTATCTGCTGAACCAGGAGCTGGCGGCACGGATCTATTCCGCACCCTCTTTGGTGCTGTAAAATTGGATGCAAAAAAGGACTTGCCAAAAGCAAGTCCTTTTTGTTGGTGATCCACCGGAGACTCGAACTCCGGACCCCCTGATTAAAAGTCAGATGCTCTGCCAACTGAGCTAGTGGATCAGATTGCCAACGCAAGTTAGAATACCACAAAAACAGTCGGTTGTCAAGAGGATTTTGGATTTTTCTCGCAAATATTAATAGAAGCGGAAGTTGGCGATCACCTTGCCCAGGACGGTGACCTCGGGGGCGTAGATGGGCTTCATGGTGGAGTTGGCGGGTTGGAGGCGGATCCTGCCGTTGTCGCGATAGAAACGTTTTACCGTGGCTTCATCCTCGATCATGGCGACCACGATGTCCCCGTCATCAGCGTGCTGGAGGCTTTCCACAATAACGATATCGCCGTTGAGGATGCCTGCCTCAATCATACTTTCTCCCATGACACGCAGGGCAAACAGGTTGGATCTGCCCCTGGCCATTACCGTGGGGAAATCCACGTAGCCGTCGTAATTCTCGATGGCGAGAATGGGGGCGCCTGCGGTGACTCTGCCCAGGATGGGAACGCGACGGGTCTGCTCCCCCGTTTCCTCTGCGGAGGGCTCGATCCGCATGGCGCGGCTCTTGCGGGAGGACATCTGAAGATACCCCTTCTCGTCCAGGCGGTGAAGGTAGCCGTGGACGGTGGAGGTGGAGCGGATATTCAAGGCGCGGCAAATATCCCGCACGGAGGGGGCGTAGCCGTCACGCTCGATACATTCTTTGATGAACTGAAAGATCTCGATCTCTTTTTTTGTTAATCCGGTCATCTTTGTGATCTCCCTTAGAGTTACAATTGTTGCACGCAACGCAGGAACAATTCCCTTGCGCGGACGTGTTGCGCCGTCAGCCAGAAATAGCCGTAGAGGCATTCCAGCCCTGTGGCGCGGCGGTATTCCAGAGCAGAGGCGCTTTTGGAGCGGTGGGCGCTCTTGGAATTTCTTCCGCTTTTGTAGATGGCAAGCTCATCCTCAGTCAAGATAGGCAGGAGTCGTTCCACCATGGCGCTTTGGCTATGGGCGGTGACGATCTCACGGGCGCGGTCGTTGAGCTCGGAGGGCTTACAGTTGCCGTCCCCCACCAGATACTCTCTGGCAAGGGTCTCAAAGAAGGAATCCCCCAAATACGCCAGCACCAGGGGGCTGTAATCCCCTCGTCGAAAGTTTACGCCCGCTTCCATGTGGTGCCCTGAGAGGAATCCACCAGAAGGATGCCCTTGGCCTTCAATTCGTCACGGATGGCGTCCGCCTCGGCAAAGTTCTTGGCCTTCTTGGCGGCGGCGCGCTTGGCGATCATTTCGGTGATATAGGCTTCGTCCTCATCGCTTTCCGCAGGAGCGGCGGAGGCCAGCTTTTCCGCGGCGGCGATCATGCCGAGGGAGAGAACCTCGTCGTAATCAGCAAGCAAGGCAAGCTTGGTGGCGGGGTTGGTCTTCGCCTTCAGCACGTCGTACACGGCGGTGACGGCCATGGAGGTGTTCAGATCCTCGCCCATGGCGGCGGCGAACTTCTCCTTGTATGCGGCAAAGACTTCGGCATCCACTTCCCCGTTCTTCTCGGGAAGCAAGGCCGCGATCTTCTCGATCAGCTTTTGATAGGCGGTGTTGGCGTTGTCCAGATTCTCAAAGGAGAACACCAGGGATTTGCGGTAATGGGACTGGAGACAGAAGAAACGGTACACCAGGGGGTCGTAGCCCTTCTGCTCTAAGAGGGAGACGGTTAAGAACTCGCCCTTGGATTTGCTCATCTTGCCGCCGGTGGTGTTCAGATGGTGCACGTGGAACCACTGGGGACACCATGCATGGCCGAGATATGCCTCGCTCTGGGCGATCTCGTTGGTATGGTGGGGGAACTGGTTATCGATACCGCCGCAATGGAGATCCAGATACTCGCCGCAATGCTTGATGCTGATGGCGGAGCATTCGATATGCCAGCCGGGGTATCCGATGCCCCAGGGGCTATCCCACTTCAGCTCCTGGTCGTCAAATTTGGATTTGGTGAACCAAAGAACAAAGTCGCCCTTGTTCTTCTTGTTGCCGTCGGCCTCCACGCCGTCGCGGACGCCAACCTCCAGATCCTCCTCGTTGTGGCGGTTGAACACGTAGTATTCCTCGCACTTGGAGGTATCGAAGTAGACGTTGCCCCCTGCCAGGTAGGCGTAGCCGTCGGCAAGAAGCTTTTCCACCATCTCGATAAACTCGGGGATACAGCCGGTGGCGGGCTCCACAACGTCGGGCTTGCGGATGTTCAGCTTTTTGCAGTCCTCGAAGAAGGCATCCGTATAGAAACGGGCGATCTCCATGACGGTCTTGTGCTCGCGGCGGGCGCCTTTGAGCATTTTATCCTCCCCGGTGTCGGCATCGCTGGCCAGATGGCCAACGTCGGTGATGTTCATCACGCGGAGAACGTCGTAGCCCGACCAACGCAGGAATTTTTCCAGCACGTCCTCCATGATATAGCTGCGGAGGTTGCCGATATGAGCGAAGTGATACACGGTGGGCCCGCAGGTATACATTTTGACCTTGCCGGGCTCGTGGGTGGTGAAGGGGTCAACCGTGTGGGTGACGCTGTTGTACAGTTTGATCATGAGAATTGCCTTTCCAAGTTTTGGTGCTTACTTTTCCGGATCCATGTATTTCCAATAGCTGAGGATGTAATTGATGCCCGACCACAGGGTAAAGATCGTCATAACGATCACGGAGGCCAGGGAGAGCCAGCCGCGGCAGAAGGGCAGGACGATGGGCTCCAGAAGCAGGACGGACACGCAGACGATCTGGGTGTTGGTCTTGATCTTGCCCAGCATATTGGCGGCTACCACGATGCCCGTCTTGGCCACCACCAAGCGCATGGAGGTGACGGCAAGCTCGCGGAAGAGGACGATGATGGAGGCCCAGAAGAACACGTGGGTCAAAAACTCCACGGGAACGCCGAAATCGTGAGCCAGCACGGTGTTGTATTCAAAGGTGAACTGGGACACGCAAAGGGCAAAGAGAGAGCCTAAGATCAGGAATTTATCCGCCAAGGGATCCATGAATTTGCCGAAATCGGTGACCAGGTTATGCTTGCGGGCAATGTGACCGTCCAGGAAATCGGTGACAGCCGCGCCGATGAACAAGACCGCCGCGATGGATCTGCTGAGCCAATCGCCATAGCAATCGTCAAAGGGGAAAAAGTCGTACACCGCAAACAGGATGAAGAAGGGGATGCTGATGATGCGGATCAGCGTGAGTTTATTGGGTAGATTCACGGTTTTTACCTCCTTGTGAAAGGGTTATATCACTTTGCCCACCAGGTCGTAATCCATGACCTCGGTGATGGAAACGTTGACGAACTGCCCCTCGTGGACGTTTTTGGAGGAAGAGAAGTAGATCTTTCCGTCGATGTCGTAGGCATCCGCGTAGGATCTGCCGTAGAAGCTTTCCGCCACGGGGTCGTAGCCCTCGCAAAGCACCTGCAGGGTCTTGCCTAAGAAGGCTTCGTTACACTCGTTATGGATACGCTCCTGCTGTTCCATCAAAATAGCGTGGCGCTGTTCCTTCACCTTTTCGGACACCTGGTCGGGGAAATCGTAGGCGGGAGTTCCCTCCTCGCGGGAATAGGGGAACACACCGAGGCGCTGGAAGCGGGTCTCCTTCAAGAACTTGCGAAGCTCCTCGAACTGGGCGTTGGTCTCCCCGGGGAAGCCCACGATAACGGTGGAGCGGAGGATGATGCCGGGAACCCGTTCACGCAGCTTCCCGATCACGTCTACGATTTGGGCTTTATCGCTACGGCGGTTCATGCGGCGCAGGATATCGTCGTTGATATGCTGGATGGGCATATCGATATACTTCACAACCTTGGGGTTGTTGGCGATCTCGTCGATCAACCCGTCGGTGATGCGGTCGGGATAGCAATACAGCAGACGGATCCACTCAATGCCCTCGATCTGAGACAGCTCGGAAACAAGGCTGTCCAGGGCGTAAGTGCCGTAGAGATCCTCCCCGTAGCGGGTGGTATCCTGGGCGATGAGACAAAGCTCCTTGATGCCCAGCTCCGCCAGCTCGGTGGCTTCCTCCACCAGCTCGCTCATGGGGCGGCTGCGGAATTTACCGCGGATGGAGGGGATGACGCAATAGGAACAGCAGTTGTCACAGCCCTCGGAGATCTGAAGATAAGCGAAATACTCCGGGGTGGTGATGACACGTTCCCCGCCCATGGGAGCGGCATCGATATCGTCGAAGGCACGGTAAGAGGTGCCGTGATAAGCGGCACGGACGGCCTCACAGATCTTTTCCACAGAGCCCGTACCCAGGATACAGTTCACCTCGGGAAGCTCCTTTAAGATCTCGTCGCCGTAACGCTGGGGCAGACAGCCCGTCACCACGATGCCCTTCAGGGTGTGGTGCTCCTTCAGCCAGGCGATATCCAGAATGTTATCGATGGCCTCCGTCTTGGCGCTTTCGATAAAGGCGCAGGTATTGATGACCACAACGTCTGCATCCACGTCCTCGGCAACGATCTCGAAGCCTTCGGCGGCAAGCAGAGCAAGCATCCGCTCGGTGTTCATTAAGTTTTTGGGACATCCGAGGGATACGAAACCGACTTTGATATTCATAGCATTTCTATTCCTGTTAGTATTGATAATCGTTGAGTACGTCGGAGACATCCGACCAGCCGTACCCCTGACGGTTCAGCCAGGCGGCGGCTTTTTTCTTAATAGCGGGGTCTTCCAGGGAAGCGCCCCGGAATTTCTGTTCCAGAAGCTCCGTGATCTTTTCCCGATGGTCCATGGAACGGTAGGGCTCCAGAACGGTGTCGATCACCTCCGCGGTGAAGCCTTTGCCGTAAAGCTCCTGCTTGATACGCATAGGGCCGTAGGAACGGAGGGAATAATAGTTATCCGCGTACCGCTCTGCCAACCGCAGGTCGTTGAGATACCCGCGCTCCTCAAAAAGATCCACGGTCTCCTTACAGAGAGGTGCTTCGAAATGGCGGCGGAGCTTTTCGTACAGGCGCTTTTTGGAAAGATCGCCGTAGGCCAGGTGGGAGAAGGCCTTCTGGATACAGGACAAGCGGGATTCTGCGGCTTGCAATTCCTCCAGGAGCTCGTCGGAGACGTCCATCCCCTGCTCCAGGCACAAGCGGTTACAATCGTACAGCGTGATGCGGAAGCGGCTGCCGGCACAATGGACGGTGGCTTCCTTGCGCTCCTCGTCAACGAGAAGCTTTTCCAGAATGAGCATGGGAGATTATTCCAACTCGTCGGAGAAGGACAGCTCGGTATCGGGCTCCTCGAAGCCCTCGGGCTTCTTCACGAAGCATTCCTTGATCTTGGCCTCCAGCTCGGCGCAGAGGGAGGGGTTCTCACAAAGGATGCCGCGGACACGGTCCTTGCCGTTGCCCAGTTTCTCGCCGTTGTAGGACAGCCAGCCGCCGCTCTTTTCCAGGACGCCGCACTTGACGCCAAGCTCGATGATCTCGCTTTCCTTGGAGATGCCCTGGCCGTAAATGATATCGAACTCGGCGGACTTGAAGGGAGGCGCCACTTTGTTCTTGACCACCTTACAGCGGACGTGGTTACCGTAGATATCCTCGCCGGTGCCAAGCTGTGCGGTCTTACGCACGTCGATACGGACGGAGGCGTAGAACTTCAAGGCGCGGCCGCCGGTGGTTACCTCGGGGTTGCCGTATACGATGCCCACCTTCTCGCGGAGCTGGTTGATGAACACCACGATGCAGTTGGACTTGGAGATGGCGCCGGAAAGCTTACGAAGCGCCTGGGACATAAGGCGGGCGTGGAGGCCTACGTGAGAGGCACCCATGTCGCCGTCCAGCTCGTTACGGGGAACCAGGGCGGCAACGGAGTCGATGACTACCACCTCGATGGCGCCGGAACGGACCAGGGCCTCGGTGATCTCAAGAGCCTGCTCACCGTCGTCGGGCTGGGAGACCAGAAGCTTATCGATATCCACGCCCAAGGCTTTGGCGTAGACGGGATCCAGAGCGTGCTCCGCATCGATAAAGGCGGCCTCTCCCCCAAGCTTCTGAACTTCGGCTACGATGTGCAAAGCGATGGTGGTCTTACCGGAAGACTCGGGCCCGTAGATCTCGATGATACGTCCTCTGGGGACGCCGCCGATACCAAGGGCGATATCCAAAGAAATGGAGCCTGTGGTGACCCCGGTAACGCCCATGCGGGTATTATCCCCAAGGCGCATGATGGAGCCCTTGCCACACTGCTTTTCGATCTGGGCGATGGCAGTTTCCAACGCCGCTGCTTTGCTGTCTTTCATATCCTTCGTAGCCATATCATTATCCTCTCAAAGTAAAAAAGTTTCGCGAACTGATGTTCTAAGATAGAATACCATATTTTGAAGGAAAAGTCAATTCATTTTTGAAAATAATTGGCTTGGATCCGGTTAAAAAAGACGTATTTTTTCGATTTAGGAAAAAATATGTGATTTTATGTAAAAAAAGGAGCGATAATTTGTTAAATAAACCTATATACAAATTGAAAAATCTGTTGTAAAATTTATATGCAACACAGAATTGTATATGATAAGGAGAATTGCAAATGTCAATCGGAAGCAATGGCAGTCTCGGTCTGATCGTTATGAACAACTGCAAGGAGTTGGGCGTGAAGGTCGATGCTTGGATCAAGGAGATCCGCGGCGAGGATCCCAATTCCCCCAGCTACATCATCCCCACCGAAGAGGTTCGGTTCAACAACGGCGAGGGTAAGGTACGTATTCTCGACTCCGTCCGCGGGAAGGATCTTTACATCCTCACCGACGTAGGCAACTATCACTGCACTTACAAGATGTTTGGTTACGAGAACCGCATGGGTCCGGACGAGCATTTCCAGGACATCAAGCGCGTGATCTCTGCTATCGGCGGCAAGGCGAGCCGTATCACGCTGATCATGCCTTTGCTTTACGCCTCCAGGCAGCACCGCAGAAAGGGCAGAGAGTCCTTGGACTGTGCAATGGCTTTGGAGGAGCTGAGAAATCTGGGTGTTGATACCATCATTACCTTTGATGCTCACGATCCCACCATTCACAATGCTATTCCCGGTACTTCCTTTGAAAACGTTCTGCCCACCTACTCCATTCTGAAGAATTTCATTGCCAACGAGGGCGACGATATTCTGAAGGATAACATGACCGTCATCAGCCCCGACAACGGCGCAATGGAGCGCGCGATTTATTACGCAAACGTTCTGGGTCTGGACGTTGGTATGTTCTACAAGCGTCGCGACCACTCCCGCATCGTCAACGGTAAGAACCCCATCGTTCAGCACGAGTATATCGGCGGCTCTCTTGAGGGAAAAAAGGTTTTGATCATCGACGATATGATCGCTTCCGGTCAGTCCATCATTGAAGTCGTAAACGAGGCTTACAAGCGCAAGGCTACCCAGATCTACGCGGCCGCTACCTTTGCGTTCTTCACCGAAGGCGTGGAGAAGTTTGACAAGCTGTACGAGGAAGGCAAGCTGACTCGTCTCTACACCACCAACCTTTCCTACGTTCCCGAGGAGTATCTCACCCGTCCCTGGCTGGTTTGCGCGGATCTTTCCAAGTTCGTTGCCAAGATCACCAACACCCTCAACAGCGATGAGTCCATCTCTCCTCTGCTGGAATGCACCTCCCGTATCAGACGGTTGATGAAGCACAACTGAGTTTTATATGACGAAACGCCCCGCAAAAAAAGCGGGGCGTTTTTTCGTTGTGGATGGGAACCTCATCCGCCCCACAGGGGCTAACCTTATCCCCAATGGGGAAGGCGTCAGCCCCTACGGACTCGCGGTGGGTATGGGTGGACACAGGTGGGCGAATTAAGTTTGAGTCGAAACGGGCTGCCGGAGGGCGTCAGCCCCTACGGACTCGCGGTGGGTGTGGGTAGACATAGGTGGACGAATTAAGTTTGGGTCGAAACGGGCTGCTCTGCCGCCGCAGGCGGTATGACGTCTTGACCCCTACGGACTCGCGGTGGGTGTGGGTAGACATAGGTGGACGAATTAAGTTTGGGGCGAAACGGGCTGCCGGAGGACGTCAGCCCCTACGGACTCGCGGTGGGTGTGGGTGGACATAAGTGGACGAATTAAGTTTGGGGCGAAACGGGCTGCTCTGCCGCCGCAGGCGGTATGACGTCTTAAC